>NZ_CP040753.1:2460000-2760000 GCF_006064855.1 Sulfitobacter sp. BSw21498 | reverse complement strand
GGGGTTGGGCTATGTGCTCAGCCAGTTTTTCCGCGCCTTTCTGGCCGTGCTCAGCCCCTCTTTGCGGGTCGATCTGGGGGCCACGCCCGAAGACCTCGCCTTTGCGTCGGGGCTGTGGTTCTTTTCCTTTGCGGCGATGCAACTGCCCGTTGGTTGGGCGCTGGATACAGTCGGGCCACGGCGCACGGCGGCCAGCCTGCTGCTGATTGGCGGTGGGGGCGGGGCTGCGCTTTTTGCGGTGGCAACGCAGCCGCTGCATATCAATCTGGCGATGGTGCTGATCGGGATCGGTTGCGCGCCGGTGCTGATGGCGGCCTACTATATCTTCGCGCGTGAATTTGCGCCGGGCCGTTTTGTCGTGCTGGCGTCTGTCATGGTGGGGGTCGGCACATTCGGGAACCTCGTGGCATCCTATCCAATGGCGATTGCGGCTGAAACGATCGGCTGGCGCGCCGCGCTTTGGGGGCTTTGCACCATCACGACGCTGACGGCGATTGGCATCTGGTGTGTCGTGCGCGACCCCGCCACCCCCGAAGGGGAACAACGTGGCAGCCTGCTTGGCGTCTTTAAGATCAAAGCACTGTGGTTCATTTTCCCGATCATGAG
The DNA here is from genome assembly GCF_006064855.1 of Sulfitobacter sp. BSw21498. Taxonomy (NCBI): domain Bacteria; kingdom Pseudomonadati; phylum Pseudomonadota; class Alphaproteobacteria; order Rhodobacterales; family Roseobacteraceae; genus Sulfitobacter; species Sulfitobacter sp. BSw21498. Next base: position 2,759,394 of record NZ_CP040753.1, on the reverse strand, counting down.
CGTCAGCTACGCCCAGGTCGGCGCGTTGCGCGGGCTTTGGATCGGCCCCTATTTCGAGGACGTCTTTGGCGCGAATGCCCATCAAATCGGGTGGGCTACCCTACTAATGGGGATCGCGATGGTAGCTGGCAGCCTTGCCTACGGCCCGCTGGACCGCTTTATCGGCAGCACAAAGTGGGTGATCATCGGGGGCACTGCGCTCAACCTTCTTACACTGATCGCTCTTGTGATGTTCCCCGACAGCGGCATCATCCTTGCCACAGCCTTGATGGCGGCGATCGGTCTTTTTGGCGCGACATATGCAGTGATCATCGCGCATGGGCGCAGCTTTATGCCACCGCAGTTAATCGGGCGCGGCATGACCCTGCTGAACCTGTGCAGCATCGGCGGCGTCGGCGTGGCGCAGTTTCTGTCGGGCCGCGTCTATGCAGCCAGCCAGCCCGCTGTCACGGCTCAGGCCCCTTATGTGATGATATTTACCCTGTTTGCCGCGCTCATGGCGGCGGGTCTGTTTGTCTATCTGTTTTCGCGTGACGCAGGTGAATAGGCCACGACCCCTTCCCCCGCGCCCCCAAGCGGTATAAGAGGCCCGCACCATCACATTTTAGTATTGGAGTTTTAAGATGGGTTATCGCGTCGTCATCGCGGGTGCCACAGGTAATGTGGGCCGTGAAATGCTGAACATTCTGGCCGAGCGCCACTTCCCTGTAGATGAAATCGTGGCTCTTGCTTCGCGCAAGTCTATGGGATCCGAAGTCAGCTTTGGCGATAAGACACTCAAGACGAAAGACTTGGATACGTTCGACTTTACGGGCTGGGATATGGCGCTGTTTGCCGTCGGGTCAGAGGCGACAAAGAAATACGCGCCCAAGGCTGCCAAGGCCGGTTGTGTCGTGATCGATAACTCTTCGCTGTACCGCTACGATCCGGATATCCCGTTGATCGTACCAGAGGTGAACGCCCACGCGATCCACGATTACGCCAAGAAAAACATCATCGCGAACCCGAACTGCTCTACCGCGCAGATGGTTGTCGCGCTTAAGCCGCTGCACGACCGCGCCACGATCAAACGTGTTGTCGTGTCGACCTACCAGTCGGTGTCCGGTTCGGGCAAGGACGGGATGGACGAGCTGTGGGACCAGACCAAGTCGATCTATAACCCCACCGACAGCAAGCCGCCGCGCAAGTTCACCAAGCAGATCGCCTTTAACGTGATCCCGCATATCGACGTCTTTATGGACAGCGGCGACACGAAAGAAGAGTGGAAGATGATGGTTGAGACGAAGAAAATCATCGATCCCAAAATCAAGGTCACAGCGACCTGCGTGCGCGTCCCCGTCTTTGTTGGCCACGCCGAATCGATCAACATCGAATTCGAGGACCATCTTGACGAGAACGAGGCCCGCGACATCCTGCGCGAAGCCCCCGGCATCATGGTGATCGATAAGCGCGAAGACGGTGGCTATGTCACCCCCGTTGAATGTGCCGGTGATTTCGCGACCTTTATCAGCCGTATCCGTCAGGACAGCACGATCGATAACGGTCTGAACCTGTGGTGCGTGAGCGACAACCTTCGCAAGGGTGCCGCGCTGAACGCCGTGCAGATCGCTGAACTGCTGGGCCGCGAAGTGCTGAAAAAGGGCTAAGCTCCCTACCCTGAATTAAACAAAGGCCAGTGCGATGCGCTGGCCTTTGTTATGTCCGACTGCCGGCGGGCGACCCTTGGCTCATGCAGCGTTATGCGCGTCTGACACGGTCGCAAAATCAAACCACAGTTTTTGTTGCCGGTACCCGCCTTTGATCAGATGCCCGTGACCCAGCACTTCGGGGAAATCCTCTGCCCAGTCACGGTAGCGATCATTTGTGACCACGACGGCCCCCATCTCGCGCGCAGCGGTCAGGATATACGGATCCGCCGGAGAGCCGCTCGGTACGACCATCACCTGATCCACCGGCAGCTTGAGCATCGCCGCAAGCGCCGCATCGTCCTTAAAGGCATTCGTCAGCAGGTACCCTGCGTTTGCATCGAACACCACGCCCGTCTTGAAACCAAGGTGCGTCAGGGTGCGCACCACATCCTGCACTGGCGCGATCGACGGCGTGCCGCCCCACCAGTACATGACGTTTGACCCGTCGATCACCACCGCCCCGCGGGCACTGCGCCGGGACTGACCCGCCAGCCAGACCCGCGCTTCGCGCAGCAGCAAGATCGCGCTGGCGATGGCGCTTGGCCCCGCCAGCAAGACGAGATCCCCCCAGACAGGCTGGGAGGTCGCGATAACCGTGCCAATGATCGACACCAACAGTAAAAGCGCAGGAACAATCACACGTCAGCGCCGCCAAAACCGCGCTGGCCTTGCTGGTCCATTATACCGGCCGGAACATCTTCTTGTCGGCGCTATAGCATTCCAGCCCGCCTTCGCCGATGTTGTGCCACAGTCCGTGCAATGTCAGCTCGCCCGCATTGACCTGCTCGGCCACAAAGGGGAACGTCATCAGGTTTTCAAGCGAAGTCATAACAGCGTGTTTCTCAAGCTGGCGCGCCTGCTCTTTCGGGTCTTCGATATCCGCGACAACTTCGTATTTCGGGCGCAGGATATCCATCCACCGTCCGACAAAACTGTCTTTGGCGTCCAGTGCCGGAGCATTGCCCTGACACATATCCAGACAGCCCTGAACACCGCCACAGCTGGAATGGCCCAGCACGATTACATGCGCAACTTTCAACGCCTGAACCGCATATTCAACCGCGGCAGAGGTACCGTGCTGCTGGCCGTCGGGCTGATAAGGTGGCACCAAGTTGGCGATATTACGGTGAATAAAAAATTCACCCTGATCTGCGCCAAAGATTGACGTCACATGAACTCGGCTGTCGCAGCATGAAATGATCATCGCACGGGGATGCTGCCCGTCGCTGGCCAACCGTCGGTACCACGACTCGTTTTCAGCGTAACTGGTTGCTTTCCAACCGAGATAGCGCTGAACCAGGTAATTCGGGAGCGGTTTCGCCTTATCCATCTGTGTCTCGCCTTTACTAAATTTTAACCGAAATACCCTGAATTCGCATCGTATTCGAGCGAAAACGCACGCGGCCGTTAACGAACTGGACATCATTTGGCCGACATAGTGCCGATGCGCTGTGGGGGCGTTATGATGAGGTGACACGAATGTATGTATTGCAAATGCGGCCAGTCGAACAAGTCCGCGTAGATCAGGAACGTCTGGGTATTTTATATGACCAACTGGGCGAAACAGGGGCCGAGGATGTGGTTTGCCGCGCGATGGAGGAATTGGCCCTGCGCATGTCACATTGCAATCGCCTATACCAAGCGTCCAACTGGCCCGAACTGCGTAAAAACTGCCGATCCCTGATCGCGATTGCCGAACAGGTCGGGCTGGAAAAACTGGCGCATGTCGCGGGGAATGTCATCTGCGCGATAGACCAGACCAGCCCGGTTGCCATTGGCGCGACGCTGACGCGGTTGATCCGCATCGGCGACCGGTCGCTGACCGCGATTTGGGACACGCAGGACTTCCCCCTTTGACGGGCTTGCAGCGGCACAGGATACGTCTAGGCTGCGGGCGAATACCACGCACGAAAGGCCTTGCCCCATGCCCGCTCTCTTCGCCGATCCCACCGCCTCTGCGATTCCGCTTCATCTGATCGGGTGCGACGCCCTGCCAGGCTGGCTCGACGGCCAGCCCGCCGCAGTGCGTAAATGGGTCGAGGTGCAGGGGTTCACCGGTGCCTTGGGACAGGCCCTGACGCTGCCGGGCGATGACGGGTCGCTTCGCATGGCGCTGGCGGGGTATGGCACAGCCAACAGCCGCACACGGGGGCGCTTTCATCTTGCAGGGGCCGCGGCCAAGCTGCCCAAGGGTGACTATGCGCTACACGCCGACCTATCCCCGGCTGACTTGGCCGTTGAAACGCTGGGTTGGTTGCTCGCCTCATACCGGTTCGACCGTTACGCCACGCAATCGCCGATGGCCGCACGCCTTGTCGCGCCAGACGGAGTTGACGCCGATCACATCCGCGCCCTCGCCGAAGGGGAAATGCTGACCCGCGATCTGATCAACACGCCTGCCTCTGATATGGGGCCGCCCGATCTGGAAGACGCCGCGCGCAAGCTTGCTGACCGACACGGGGCCCGCATCACTGTGATCACCGGCGACGATCTGCTGACCCAGAACCTTCCCCTGATCCACACCGTGGGCCGCGCCGCCGACCGCGCACCCCGCCTGATTGATATGAACTGGGGCAACAGCGGCAAGACACTGACGCTTGTCGGCAAAGGCGTCTGCTTTGATACCGGCGGGCTGAACCTGAAGCCGGGCGCTTCGATAGGTCTGATGAAAAAGGACATGGGCGGTGCGGCAGCGGTGCTGGGGCTGGCGCATATGATCATGGCCACGGGAATGGACGTGCAGCTACGCGTGCTGATTCCCGCTGTTGAAAATTCGGTCTCCGGCAATGCCTTCCGCCCGCAGGATATCCTGACATCACGCAAGGGCCTCACGGTCGAAATCAACAATACCGATGCCGAAGGGCGGTTGGTGCTGGCCGATGCACTCGCACTGGCGGATGAGGACAAACCCGACCAGATCATCTCTATGGCGACGTTGACCGGTGCCGCGCGGGTCGCTGTGGGTCCTGATCTTGCGCCCTATTTCAGCGATGACCCCGATTTCATCGCCGCACTTGAAACCGCCGCGGTCACGCAGGCGGACCCCGTCTGGCGCATGCCGTTCCACGCGCCCTACGAACCATTGATCGAACCCGGCATCGCCGATCTGGATAACGCCCCCTCGGGCGGGTTCGCGGGCTGCATCACGGCGGCCCTTTTCTTGCGTCGCTTTGTCACCGACAGCCCTTACGCGCATTTCGACATCTATGGCTGGCAACCCGCCGCAGCGCCCGCCCGCGCCAAAGGCGGCGTCGGACAGGCAACCCGTGCGCTACATGCCAGCCTTGGGACGTTTCTATCCAAATGACCGACCGCCGTCTGTCTCCCAACCCCGCGCTCATCACCCAGAAAACTACGGCGCAAATCATCGTGCCGGTCACCGATCTTGACCGCAGCCCGACTTGCCCCCGCGACCGGCAGGCGCTCTACGGTGAGATGCTGACCGTGCTGGATCGCGTCAACGGCAGCGCCTATGTGCAACTGACCAAGGATAGCTACTGCGGCTATGTCAACGAAACTGCCATCGGCCCTGTGACCACACCAACCCATGTCGTGACCGCACCGGCCACCCACGCCTATGCCCACGCCGACCTGAAATCACCCGATGTCAGTGCGCTCAGCTTTGGCAGCCGTGTTGCCGTGACCCAGACAGAAGGCCGGTTTGCGCAAACCGCGCTCGGCTATATCCCGACCCAACATCTTGCGCCGCTGCCGCACCACTTTAGCGATCCCGCCGCCGTGGCCGAGATGTTTTTGGGCACGCCATATTTGTGGGGGGGGAACAGCCGCTGGGGGATCGATTGCTCGGGCCTCGTGCAGGCCGCTTTCCTTGCCTGCGGCATTCCTTGCCCCGGCGACAGTGACCAACAGCAGTCCAGCTTTGCCGACCCCGTGCCCGATTCAAGCCATACCCCCCGCGATATCCGGCGCAATGATCTGCTGTTCTGGAAAGGTCATGTCGCACTCGTGCTTGACCCCACCACGATGATCCACGCAAACGCGCATCACATGGCCGTCACACGCGAACCCGTTCAGGACGCGTTGACACGTATCGCCAAAATCGACGGCCCGCTGACCGGACACAAACGCCTAAGCCCTTCCAAATGGCCTTAGATCCATCCCCGGTTACCGCGCACGCGATCGGTTAGTTGTCTACCGAACGGATCATCTTGCGCTCGAGCACCCGCAGCACGGAGGCAAGGTCCTGACCGCGCCGCAGCACTTGCCCGTTGGCACCAATGACTGCGTACATCCCCTGTTTCATCCGCAACTTGGGGCGCTTCTCGATGCGGTACAGTGGTATCTCGGCGGTCCTGCGAAAGATCGAAAACACAGCAACCTCTCGCAGCAAAGAGATGCCATAGTCGCGCCATTCACCCGCCGCGACCATTCGGCCGTAAAGCGACAGGATCGGGCCAAGTTCGGTCCGGTGAAAGGAAACCTGCTCGGGCGCGCGTTCGTTCTGCGGGTGTGAGGGATGGATATGCACTGTCATACTTTGACAGTTGCGCCCTTCGACGCTCAAATCAAGAGAGCCCGCAGATCAAATCTCTTGAACGCGTTACATTATCTGTGCAAGCATTCAAAATGTGAAACATAAAGGCCCGTCATGACCCCGCAACTCCGTGCTGAAAAATCCGCTGCCGCCATGTGGTCAACCGATACAGCAAGCCAGTCGTTGGGCATGCGGATCGACCATATCGGCCCCGGAGAGGCAGACCTGTCGATGGTGATCACCCCGGTCATGCTTAACGGCCACGGCATCGCACACGGCGGGTATATCTTTACCCTCGCGGACAGCGCATTTGCCTTTGCCTGCAACAGCTACAACCAGCTTGCCGTGGCCCAACAGAACCAGATTTCCTACCTCGCCCCCGGCAAACCGGACGAACGACTGCTGGCAACAGCGCGGGAACAATCAAAAACCGGACGCTCCGGCGTTTATGACGTGACAGTCACGGGGGAGGACGGGCGCACCATCGCCTTGTTCCGTGGCCTGTCACGCACCATCAAAGGCCATCATTTCGAGGAGGAAATGACCCCATGAAAGACCTCACGCCCGCCCGATCATCCCTCGACCCGATCGAGCTTGCCAGCCGCGATGAAATCAGCGCCCTACAGCTGGAGCGGCTGAAGAAATCACTGCACCACGCCTATGCGAACGTCCCCTTTTACCGCCAAAGCTTTGACACAGCGGGCGTACACCCCGACGACCTACACAGCCTGTCGGATCTTGCAAAGTTCCCCTTCACCGTTAAAACCGATCTACGCGATAATTACCCTTTTGGCATGTTCGCCGTGCCCCGCGACCAGCTGGCGCGCATCCATGCGTCATCGGGCACGACGGGCCAGCCAACGGTCGTGGGTTATACGAAAAACGACCTCGCCAATTGGGGAACTGTCATGGGGCGGTCCCTGCGTGCTGCGGGGCTCAAACCCGGCGACATGCTGCACAATGCTTACGGGTATGGGCTGTTTACGGGCGGGTTAGGGGTACATCTGGGGGCTGATAACCTCGGGCTTAGCACGGTGCCGATCTCGGGCGGGATGACCCCGCGGCAGGTGCGCCTGATCGAAGATTTCAAGCCCGACGGCATCACGGTGACGCCTTCTTACGCGCTATCGATCCTCGACGAATACGCGCGTCAAGGCATCGACCCGCGCCACTCCTCGCTACAGGTGGGTATCTTCGGGGCCGAACCCTGGACCAACGCCATGCGGATCGAGATTGAACAGGCGTTCGATATGCACGCCGTTGATATCTATGGCCTGTCCGAGATCATGGGCCCCGGTGTCTCTTGCGAATGCGTCGAGACCAAGGACGGGCTGCACATCTGGGAGGATCATTTCTATCCCGAAGTGATCAACCCCGAAACAGGCCAGCCCGTAGCCGACGGCGAAAAAGGCGAACTGGTGTTTACATCGCTCACCAAAGAGGCGTTTCCGATCATCCGCTACCGCACCCGCGACCTGACCCGCCTGCTGGCCGGCACCGCGCGCAGCATGCGCCGGATGGAAAAAGTCACCGGCCGCAGCGACGATATGATCATCCTGCGCGGCGTCAATGTTTTCCCCACGCAGATCGAGGAAGCCCTGATGGCGACACCCGGACTCGCCCCGCATTTCCAGATCGAGCTGAGCAAACCGGACCGGATGGATCAGATGCGCGTGCTGTGCGAATGTGCCGACGCCACCGTTGGCGGACTCGCCCGTGAGGCTGCAGCGCAACAACTGGCCGCGCAGATCAAAGAGACCGTGGGCATCAGCGTGCAAATCGACGTGGGCGATGTGAACAGCATCACCCGCTCCGAAGGCAAAGCCGTGCGCATCATCGACAACCGCCCCAAAGGCTAGCCGCCGCAGCGCGCCTGCAAACCCATCGGCCGCGCACGCCACCACGCGGTCGATCTAGACCTCTGAAATTGCGGGGACGCTGCCGAATAGACTGCCACGCTCCGCCCCCTGAACTGACAGCGTCCCCCACCCAAAGCAGATGTATTTGCATCACAGCACTGTTGCCCCGTTGCACGAAGCACAAGCAGCCGCTACCAATTCCACATGCTGGCGATCTTTCTCAAAACACTGCCCTTTTTCGCGCTGATCGGTCTGGGCTATTGGGCCGGGCGCACACGGTTCTTCACCGCAGAAGCCACGGCCTATCTGACCAAGTTCGTCTTCTATTTTGCGCTCTCCGCCATGCTGTTCCGCTTTTCTGCCAATCTGTCCCTGGCAGAGGTCTGGGACACACGGCTTGTCGCGGCCTATCTGTGGGGAACAGGGTTCGTCTATGGCATCGCCACGTTGGTCGGCTTTTGGCGCGGGCTTGACGTTCCCAGCACCGCAATGGAGGCGCAATGCGCCGTCATCGGCAACACCGGCTTTCTTGGCGTCCCCATGCTCACGCTTTTGCTCGGGGCAGAGGCAATCGGCCCTGTGGTACTAGCACTGGCGGTAGATCTGATCGTCTTCTCCAGCCTCATCGTCATCCTGATCACCGGGTCGCGCGACGGCCAACTTAGCTTGCGCGCCTTGCGCACCATTGGCTTGGGGCTGGTGAAAAACCCGATGATCGTTGCGATGACATTGGGCTTCTTCTGGTCCGGCCTGCGCATCCCCATTCCGGCCCCGATGAATGACTTTCTGGCGATCCTGGGCGGTGCGGCAACCCCTGGCGCGTTGTTCGCAATCGGCGCCTCGCTGGCCACAAAATCTGCCGAAAAACTGCACGTTGCAGGCTGGCTGTCTTTTTGCAAGTTGGTGCTGCACCCCGCGTTTGTCGCCCTTGCTGCGCTGTGGCTGTTCCATGTGGACCCGTATAAGGCAGGTGTTATCATCGCCACCGCCGCGCTGCCCGTTGCGGGCAATGTCTATATGCTCGCCCAACACTACAACGTAGGGCCGCAACGTGTCTCTGCTGCGATACTGGTGTCAACGCTGTTCAGCATCCTCAGCGTCAGTCTCGTGATCGCATGGGTGACGGGCCTGTAGCCTTCACCCTTTTCGCAAATACGCGCCGCGCAGCGTCCCGCCCTTGCCGCCCGCGTCGATGCCCGATAGCCATATACCAACCAGACACAGGAGACGCCCGATGAAAACGATTTCCGAGAACACCAGCTTCAGAGGCACCCAAGGCGTCTATTCCCACCGCTCCACGGCCTGCAGCTGCGATATGACCTTTGCCCTGTTCCTCCCCGAAGAGGCCAAGCAGGGACCGGTACCGCTGATGTGGTTCCTGTCAGGCCTGACCTGCACCCACGAAAACGCGATGACCAAGGCAGGGGCACAGGCATGGGCCGCTGAACACGGGATCGCAGTCGTTTTTCCTGATACATCGCCGCGCGGGGATGATGTGGCCGATGATGACGCCTATGATCTGGGCAAAGGCGCGGGCTTTTATGTGAACGCCACACAAGACCCGTGGAAGCCGCATTTCCAGATGTGGGACTATATCGCCGACGAACTGCCTGCGCTGCTTGGCGAAAATTTCGCGCTGGATATGGACCGTCAGGCGATCTGCGGGCACTCGATGGGCGGGCACGGGGCGCTGACATTGGCGATGAACTTGCCGGGACGGTTTACCTCGGTCTCTGCCTTCGCACCGATCGCCCACCCCACCAGCAGCGATTGGGGTCGCAAACAGCTGGCCGCATACCTTGGCAATGACGAAACCACATGGGCCAAACATGACGCAACGCTTTTGATGGCCGAACGCGGTTTTGACGGCCCGATCCTGATTGATCAGGGCACGGATGATCAGTTCCTTGATCTGCTCAAGCCCGAAGCATTGGCCGAGGCGATAGCGAAGGCGCGCCAGAATGCCACACTGCGGATGCAACCGGGGTACGATCACAGCTATTTCTTCATCTCGACGTTCATGGAAGACCACATCGCGTTCCATGCCGACGCCCTGTATGCGCGATAGGCTGGGACAATGACCGCGCTTTATATCGACGCTGATGCCTGCCCCGTCAAAGCAGAGGCCGAACGCGTGGCCACCCGTCACAAGGTACGGATGTATGTGGTGTCCAACGGCGGGCTGCGCCCCTCGCAGAACCCACTGGTCGAAACGGTGATTGTCCCCGACGGCCCCGACATCGCCGACATCTGGATCGCAGACCGCTGCGGCCCTGGCGATGTGGTGGTCACGGGCGATATCCCCCTAGCGGCGCGCTGCGTCGAAGCGGGCGCACGGGTGCTGAAACACAACGGCGAAGCGCTGACCTCGGCCAATATCGGTAACGTGCTGGCAACCCGCGATCTGATGACCGACCTGCGCGCCGCCGACCCGTTCCGTCAGGGCGGTGGCAAAGGGTTTACAAAGGCAGACCGCTCCCGTTTTCTGGAAGCACTAGAGCGCGAACTTCGCGCGGCACAACGGTAGGGCTCGGGGCAGCAAGACCCCTTCGGACCCGGCAAAAGGAAGAGCACATGAAACCAGCAGCAGTCGTCTTTGACATTGGAAATGTGCTGATCGAATGGCAGCCCGAACGGTTCTACGATTCCGTCATCGGAGAGGAACGCCGCCGCGCCATGTTCGCCGAAGTCGACCTGCACGGCATGAACGACCGCGTCGACAGCGGGCAGCATTTTACCGACACGATCTATGCCGCCGCCGAGGAAAACCCCGCGTGGCGCGCCGAAATCCGCATGTGGCACGACCGCTGGATCGAGATGGCAGCGCCCGTGATCCCCCGCTCATTGCGGCTGAAAGAAGCGCTGCAGGCCAAGGACGTGCCTGTTTTTTCGCTGACCAATTTCGGCATCCAGTCCTATGATCTTGCGGCGCAGCACTACCCATTCTTGCGTGCGTTCGATCGCGATTTTATCTCGGGCCATATGGGCATGATCAAGCCGGACCCTGCGATCTATGCCGCACTTGAAGATACCTCAGGCCTGTCAGGCGACGCGCTGTTGTTCGCCGATGACCGCATTGACAATATCAACGCCGCAAACGCCCGTGGCTGGCAAACCCACCACTTCACCGGACCGGACGGGTGGGCAGACAGGCTGGTCACCGCAGGTCTGCTGACCGAGGAAGAAGCCGCATGACCCAGTTCGATATTATCCCCTTTGACCAAGGCGAGGCGCTGCTGGACTGGATCGGCCTGACCGATGCGCTGGCCGCCGGCCACAAACTACCGCGCGCCGAGATTTCGGATACGTTTTTGTACCGTGGCAAGGACACGCTGCTGAACCGCGCCGCCTGGATCGACGGGCTGGGGCTGGCCGTGAAATCCGCCACCATCTTTCCCGACAACCCCGCCAAAGGGGCACCTATGGTGAACGGTGGCGTGTCGCTTTATGCCGACGATCATGGCGCGCTCGAGGCGCTGGTGGATTTTCATCTTGTTACCAAATGGAAAACCGCCGGTGACAGTCTGCTGGCGGCCCGCAAGCTTGCCCGCCCTGACAGCCGCAAAATCCTGATTGTCGGCGCAGGCACCCAAGGGCGCGGACTGCATGCCGCCTATAGCGCGGTCTTTCCCGATGCCGAATTTACCGTGTGGAACCGCTCTGCCCCGAATGCGCAAGCGATGGCCCGCGATATCAAGGGTCTGAAGATCGCCGACAACCTTGAGACCGCCGTGCGCCACGCGGACATCATCACCAGCGCCACCATGTCGATCGAACCGCTGATCAAGGGCGCGTGGCTGCAACCCGGCCAGCACCTTGACCTGATCGGAGCCTATCGCCCCGACATGCGCGAGGTAGACGACGCGGCGCTGACCAAAACAAGACTATTCGTCGACAGCCTCGACACCACGGTTGACCACATCGGAGAGCTGAAAATCCCCATCGCCCAAGGGGTGCTTTCTGCCAATGACATCGTCGCGGATTACTATGATATGGGATCCTTTACCCGCCAGTCAGACGACGAGATCACCCTGTTCAAAAACGGCGGGGGCGCGCATCTGGACCTGATGACCAGCCGCTACATCCTTGACCGGTGGCGCGCGCGTAGATGATCTGGTTTCTCCTACTTGGTATGCTGGTGGTTGCGATCCCGCTTGTGATTGAACGCAACCGCGCCGAGATGGAGGACGCGGACCGGGGCAGCGCTTCTGGCCAGTTTGCAGAGCTGCCAGGCGGCGTGACCCACTATGAATGGATCGGCCCCGCCCAAGGGCCTGTTGCTGTCTGTGTGCACGGGCTGACCACCCCCAGCCTTGCCTGGCGCGCTGTGGCCCGGGGGTTGGCATCGATGGGCTATCGCACTTTGACCTATGATCTTTACGGGCGGGGATATTCAGACCGCCCTTCCGGACCGCAGGACCGACAGTTCTTTATCAAACAACTACAAGACCTGCTGGAAGACCAGGACGTGACCGGCAGTTTTACCCTGTTGGGCTATTCCATGGGGGGCTCCATCGCGTCCTGTTTTGCCGCCGCCTTCCCCGACCGGGTCGAACGGCTGATCTTGCTGGCACCGGCAGGCATGGGGCTGGCGCACAACAAGCTGGTAGATTTCATGGCCAAAACGCCGGTTATTGGCGATTGGCTGATGCTGGTGCTTTTCCCACCCACATTCCGCCGCGGCATCAAGGCCGAACGCGACACCCCCGTGCAGGTGCCACATATCCATGACCATCAGGCAGAGCAGCTGGACTATAAGCATTATGTTCCCGCGGTGCTGGCCAGCCGCCGCGGTATTCTGGCTGACGTGCTACGCGACGAACACCGCGCGATCCAGTCGTTCGACATCCCTGTACTGGCGGTGTGGGGCGACGAGGATCGGGTGATCCCCGCTTCAGCCATTGGCAGCCTCGCCGAATGGAACCGGACCGCCGAACACGAGGTGATCACAGGTGCGGGCCATGGCCTGCCCTATACCCACGCGCCCCAGATTGTCGCGGCGATCAGGGCGCATATCAGCGCAACGCCCTAAGTCGTCACCAGTCCGGGCAACCGGCGTTCGCGGATCGGCAGATGGATCAGTGCGCTAAACGCGCCGACGGCCACGCCGATCCACCACACGACCGTGTAATCGCCGTAAGCATCGTACATCCGCCCGCCCAGCCAAACGCCTAAAAAGCTGCCCAATTGATGGCTGAAAAACACAATTCCGTACAGCGTGCCCATATAGCGCAGCCCATAGATATGCGCGACCAAACCACTGGTCAGCGGCACCGTTGCCAGCCACAACGCCCCCATGCCGACAGAGAACAGAATGACCGATACCGGCGTGATCGGCAGCATAATGAAGAGCGCCGCGATCACGGTACGCCCCGTATAAATCGCCGCCAAAAGGTATTTCTTGGAATACCGCTTACCGGCCCACCCCGCCAGCAAGGTACCGGCGATGTTGGCCAGACCAATCAGCGAAATCGCAACCGCGCCAAGCGCCGAAGTCGTCGTGATCCCGATATTATGCAGCACGCCACCGGCAAGGATAGGACCGCAGAGCTCTGTCACGAAGGCGGGGAAATGTGCGGTGATAAAAGCCAGCTGATACCCGCAGGAGAAAAAGCCGATAAAAATGAAGGTAAATGTCGGATCGCGCAGCGCTTTGCCCAAGATTTGTGACAGGCTTTCTTCCAGCTCGGCCTTGCTTGCCATGGCAGGCGTGCGCATCAACGGCAGCGTCAAAAGCATCGCCATGATCGCGCCGGCAAAGACGAGGAATGTCGCCTGCCAGCTGAGGAAACCCAGCAGCCATTCAGCCACCGGTGCCCCAAAGACCTGACCCGCGCTGCCCGCAGCGGTGGCGATGGCCAGCGACATCGACCTGTTTTCGGCGGTAGAGGCGCGGCCAACCACAGCCAGAATAACGCCAAATCCCGTCCCCGCGATCCCGAAGCCGACCAGCCACGCATAGGTTTGATGTTCGATGGGGGACACGGAATTGGCCGATAGAACCAGCCCCACGGCATAGATCACGGACCCGATGATGATGGCGCGACGGTCACCGATTTTTTCTGCCATCGCGCCAAAGATCGGTTGCCCGATGCCCCACGCGAGGTTCTGGATCGCGATGGCTAACGAAAACTCTGATCGGAGCCAGCCGAATTCTTCTGCGATCGGGATTTGAAACACACCAAAGGATGCGCGCACGGCGAAGCTGACCATGATGATCAAACACCCGACGATCAGCACTGGTGTAAAGATTGATGCGTTCTTTTCCACGACGCCCCCCGAAGCTGTTGTCGCCACCGTAGCTTTGAAACCGAGAGGGTCAATTTCAATCATACGGTCAGGTCGGCCTTCAGTGCTTCTTTTCAAAGCAGGTGGCACGTTGTAAGTCGGGGATATGACCGATTTACGTTCCATTTACGAAGACCGAATTGCCGATGGCAGCCTGTCGCCAGATGCGGCACAAGAAGCCGTTTTGCCAGAGCTGGACCGCATCCGAAGTGCGTTGATGGCCCCGCAGAAAAAAGGGTTTTTCAAACGCGCACCCGAACCGCCACAGGGTCTTTACCTTTGGGGGGGTGTGGGGCGCGGCAAGTCGATGCTCATGGATATGTTCGCAGCGAATATGGGCGATGTGCCTACGCGGCGCGTGCATTTTCATGCGTTCATGCAGGAAATTCACAACGCGATGCACGAGGCCCGGAAAACCGGTGTGGATGATGCTATTGCACCCGTGGCGGCAGAGGTCGCGGCAAATGTGAAGCTGCTGGCGTTTGACGAGATGCAGATCAGCGACATTACCGATGCGATGATTGTCGGACGCCTGTTCGAAGCCCTTTTCGCCGCTGGCGTGGTTGTGGTGACGACCTCGAACCGGATACCGGATGATCTGTACAAAGACGGGCTGAATCGTCAGATTTTCTTGCCCTTCATCGAATTGATCAAAGAGAAGATGAAGGTGATTGAGCTTGCCAGTCCGCGGGACTACCGACAGGACCGGCTGGCTGGTACGAAATCCTATTTCACCCCCGTCAATCCTGAAAGCCGTGCTGCGATGGATGCTGTCTGGAACGATCTGGCCGGCGGACCGGGGGAGGAGCTGGTCTTGCGGGTTAAAGGTCGCGATGTGGTGGTCCCGGAGTTTCGCAACGGGGTGGCCCGCGCCAAGTTTCACGCGCTGTGCGGTCAGCCCTTGGGTGCAGCGGATTACCTGACCTTGGCAGAGGCCGTGCGCGTGTTGATGCTGGATGACATCCCCAGCCTTGGCAGGTCGAACTTCAACGAGGCAAAGCGTTTCGTGACTTTGATTGACGCGCTTTATGAAGCCAAGGTGCGGTTGATCTGTTCTGCATCTGCCGAACCCGAAATGTTGTATCTAGAGGGTGAGGGTACCTTTGAGTTTGAGCGTACAGCGTCCCGTCTGCGCGAAATGCAGGCGGAAGGCTGGGGCGCTTAATTGCGCTGCTGCCCCCCTGAGGTCACCCAGCTGCTTGATGGGTCAAACGCTGCCAGACGCACTGGTGCAGCCTGACTGTGATAGAATGCGACCGACCGGTTGATCCGCTGGCCTTCCTGCGATGTGGCTTGTTGATCGCTGGCCGCATCACGAGCTGCAAGTGCTTTGCGTTCCGCAATAACAACCGAGGTGAGAAAACCAGCAGTATTGAATGCACCTGACGGGGTTGTCAGCGCCAACGGAACATTGAAATCGCCCTTGGCTGCCGCGCTATTTAATAGGGTGTCGATATAGCTGTCCGACCGTTCTGTACTGATTGCCCAGATCAAATAGGATTCAAGCACTTGTCCCTGTCGTGTGTCGTCAAAAGACTGCACGATCGCGCTTACCGCATGGGCGACGTCGAACGAAGCATCCTTGTGCATCTTGTTCAGCAGCGCTGCCGGCGACAGCGGCACAAAGGCGGGCCCACCGACAGACGGGCGTGACACCCCCCCGTTGATATAGCCCTGCACAACATTAGCGCCATCCGCCGACCGCCAGTGATCGACGATGAACGTCACCCCTATAAAGATCGCAATCAGTTGTAGATGTCCGAAAGCGATCCTGCGCAGCGCAGGGAAATTCTGATATGGTTTGATCATTGCATTGGCCCCCCAAAGGCAAAAAGTTACCCTCGGAACCTAGTACGCAAATCCCCTATAAATCGTAAATATAGCCAATTCTATTAGTTAAAACGCTATCCGTTTTCCCGCAAAATCGCTCCGGCCAGATAAAGCGATCCACAAATCAGCACCCGTGCATGAGGCACATCCGCGACGATCGTCGCTAGTGCCTCGGCCACCCCGAGCGCTTCATGTGCGGACAATCCGGCCTCGGCTGCAGCCCGCGCGGTTTCTTCTGCGGGCAGGGTCGCCGCCTCTCCCGGAATGGATACCGCAAACAGCTTTTCTGCATGCCCCGCCAATGGGCGCAGATAGCCGCCGATGTCCTTTGTATTCAACATGCCACAAATGAGATACGTCGGCCGCGCGGGAAGTGCGTCCAGGACAGCCGCGATCGCATCGCCCGCAGCCGGATTATGCCCCCCGTCCAGCCATAATTCAGCCTTGGGTGCGCTGTCGACCAATGGCCCTTCGCGCAACCGCTGCATTCGTGCAGGCCACGCGGCACGGGTGACGGCTGCCTCGCAGGCCTCGGCCGAGACACCCAACTGCCTTAGCGCTGCCAAAGCCGCACCCGCATTAGAAATCTGGTGTGCGCCCAATAGGTTAGGTTTGGGCAGGTCAAGCAGCCCCGCGTCATCCTGATAGACCATACGACCGGCCTCTTGCCCGACATGCCACTGCTGGCCGTAGGCGAGGATCGGGGCGTGATGGCGGGCGGCTTGCGCCTCTATCACCTCGAGGGCCGCGTCTTGTTGAGGGCCGACAACGCAAGGGACGCGCCGCTTGATGATGCCAGCTTTTTCGCCTGCGATCTCGGGCAGGGTCGTGCCCAGAAACTGCTGGTGATCGATGGACACCGGCGTGATCACTGTCAACGCAGGTTGGTCCACAACATTCGTCGCATCGAGACGCCCGCCAAGCCCGACTTCAAGCAAGGTATACTCCGCCGGAGTACGGGCAAACGCCAGCAGTGCGGCGCAGGTTGTGATCTCGAAATATGTAATGCTTTCGCCATTGTTCGCGGCATAGCATTCATCCAGCAGTTCAGTCAGCGCGGCTTCGGAAATCAGCGCTCCGGCAAGGCGAATGCGTTCGTGAAAACGCGCGAGATGCGGTGAAGTATACGCATGCACGCGATGGCCATCGGCCTCAAGCCCGGCGCGGATCATTGCTTGGGTAGAGCCCTTGCCGTTGGTCCCAGCGATGTGGATGACGGGCGGCAGATCATTCTGTGGGTTACCCAAAGCATCAAGCAACCGCCACATGCGATCCAGCGTCAGATCGATGATCTTGGGATGCAGCGCCATCATGCGCGCCAGCACTGCATCCGATGTCTTCTGCGTCATTTCGCTTTGGCGTTCGAAGCCGTACCCTTGGTCGGCGCAGCAACAGCTGGGGTGTCGGCCTCAGGTGCGGGGGTCAACGCATGGGATAGGTCGCCGCCCTCGGTGGGTGCCGGCAGATCACCCCGTACCGCAGGAGGCAGCTTCATCAGCATGCGCGTGATATCTATCAGCTCGTCGCGCATCTTTGTGCGCGGCGTCACGCGGTCCAGCATCCCGTGATCCAGCAGATATTCGGCACGTTGGAACCCTTCGGGCAGCTTTTCGCGGATGGTCTGTTCGATGACCCGAGGTCCGGCAAAGCAGATCAGCGCATTAGGTTCGGCAATCTGCACGTCGCCCAACATCGCATAGCTCGCAGTGACGCCGCCCGTGGTGGGGTGCGTCAGCACGACAATATAGGGCAGCCCCGCTTCTTTCAGCATCTGCACAGCGATCGTCGTGCGGGGCATCTGCATCAGGCTCAGGATGCCTTCTTGCATACGCGCGCCACCTGCTGCGGAGAAGAGCACTAGCGGGCATTTCAGCTTTACCGCCTTTTCGGCGGCGGCAATGATGGCGTTCCCGACATACATGCCCATGGACCCGGCCATGAACGAGAAATCCTGCCCCGCCGCAACGATTTGCGTGCGGCCGATTTCACCGGTGGCGACCAGCATAGCCTCGGCTTCGCCCGTCTGCTTTTGGGCGGCCTTCATGCGGTCAGGGTATTTCTTTTGATCGCGAAAATGCAACGGGTCCGGCGTTGGCGCGGGGACTTTTACCTCGGTAAAAATGCCGCCGTCGAACAACGCTTTGAACCGTTCGCGCGGGGTAATCGCCATGTGGTGACCACAGCTGGTGCAGACGTTCAGGTTGTCCGACACCTCGCGGTGGAACAGCATGGTGCCGCATTCTTCGCATTTCGTCCACAGATTGTCCGGCGTCTCGCGACGCGAGAAGATCGAATTAATCCGGGGACGGACGTAGTTGTTGATCCAGTTCATGGTGAACCTTTGCTTCCAGTTTCGCTTTCCAGATAAGCTGACGCGATGTAAATTGCAATCAACGCCGGATCGCCAGCCGCGCGGCAAGCCAGCTGACCATCATCAGCGCGAAATCGACGGGCAACCAAGCGCGCAAGGCCTCGGTGTCGTTCATTCCAAAGGGGGTCAGATACAGCGCCAGACCCGACAGATCATCAGGCATAGAGGTGATCACGATGGCCGCGACATTATTACAAAAATGCACGGCAATAGCGGGCCCCAACGACCCCGCCCGCGCAGTCAGATCCGCCATCAGCATGCCAAAAACACCGGCCCACAGCGCGATAACCAGCGCATTTTCGCCGGCCTGATCAGGCAGATAGTGGCCAAGCGCGAAAATCACCGCCGGCAACACCATCCACACCAGCGGCGAGCTAAACCGTGCCGCAAGCTGCTGTTGTACATATCCGCGAAAGACGATCTCTTCGGCACTGACCTGTACGAGCACCCCCAACAGAGAAAATGGGAGCAGCAGCAGCCACGTGCCAAGCGCAAGGTTGGGCACATAGGGTGCCCCAAGGTTCCACGGTGGCAGCAGATATGTGACCACCCCCAGCAGCACCAGTATCTTGAGCACGGACCAGAATTGCGGTGCCACCAGATGTGCCGGCCCCATCAGGCCGCGCACGGGACGTTTGTGGATCAGGCGCGCCACCACTGCCACGCCGACAGTCATCAGGCCGAAACTGCCAAGCAGCAAAAGCATCGCCATGGGCGTTTGGCCCGTCAACAAACTGTCATAGAAACCATCCGCACGCGGGCCCATCAGTTTGAACAGCGTCGTGAACATCAGGTTGTTCAGCAGCAGATAGATCGCGGTTGCCGCCAGAAATCCGACGATCAGACGCCACGGTGCTGCCGAAGGAATCGCCGGCGCGATAAAGGCTTTGTGGGCAGCGTATCGGGTCACGTGGGGTCATCTCCTACGGGCGGGGGCAACGGTTCATCTTCGCGCGGGATATCCACCCGTGCCGCACGAAGCAAGTCGGCGGCGTTGGTCAGGTGGCCCGACACCGTCCGCAGGAGGCTCAGCAGAATGACACGGTCGTTTTCGACCACCGATCGGAACTGATCTGCCCCGATCCGCAGGAACCGGCTGTCTTCAAGCGCGACAAAATCCATCTGCCGCGGCTCGTTGACGATGACCGCAAGGTCACCGATCAAGCGGCCCTTTTCGACGGTCGACACGTGATGCGCCAAGCCTTCGGGGTCACGCCAGGTCAGCTCTCCCTTGCCCGCCAGACACAGATATACGGCATCCGGGCGCTGGTCCTGCGCAAAGATCACCTCTCCTTTGTCGACAGAGAACCACTGCGCTGCAAAAGCCAGCAGCCTTTGATTGCGCGAGTCGAGGTTTCCGAACAATTCGTTGCGCGCGATGATCCGAAGTTTGCGCCGTAAATCATCGGAAATACTGTCATCCTGGTTCGGCGTATCGACCTGTGCCAGACCATCAACGCGCCCGCCGCGTATTTTGATGTAGACGTCAAAATCATCGGGATTGGCGAATGTGGTGTTCATGAAAATCTGGGTCGTTTCGGGCAGCAGTTCACCTATCTTGTTGCGCAAGCGCGAAAGACCTTCGGCATCATGACCCGCGAGGGACTGGTTCAGGATCAAAATATCCGGGCGCTTCATCGCTGCGCGGCTGAACCCTGCCCGTTCTTGAAACATCGTCGATATGTTCGACCCGCCGATACTGACTGGTAGATCAAAGACATTCAGCGCCACATCCTGTTGCAGACCGTGTTTCTTGAACACATCCGACACCACATCAAGGATAAGATCAGCCTGCAGACCCGCCACAGCAGATATCCGGCCGTACAGCGCGTTTTCAAGCACAGTCAGGCGCGGCAAATATTGGTCGGACGCAATCGGTACGAACAGGTCGCGTGCCCGTTCGCGCATCGCGGCCCCCTGATTTTTACGGATCCTGAGGATTTCATCCTTAAAGGTTTCGGGAAATGCAGGGCCGATCTGTTCGGCGGTGAAGGCAAAGGGCACCGTCAGAAGCAGCGAAAATTCATCCTCGCTTAGCGCTTCGTCACCGTTGGCGCGGCGGCGCAGCGCAATGTCGACCAGTTGATCGTACAGCTCTTCTTCGATGCCAAGGGCGGTAAACAGCGGGTGGTCTGTGCCATCCCGGCCAAAGGTTTGGTGCAGCGTTTCCACCAGCGTCTGGGAAATCGCGATCCCCTGCTCGGCAAGCCCCTGTTCAATGATCATCGCCAGAAAGCTGCGTTCCAACGCGAGACCGGCTTGCGAAATGCTGCGGATCGGCGCGGCGAACATCAGGTTACCCCCAAGCGCCAACGCCGGGTTGAACCGGTCGGGATCAAAGCGGTGCACCACTTTATCAAGCCCCTGTTCCTTGAGCCGCTCGTGCACCTCGTCACGCAAGGCTACGACACGCGCCGCAAGTTCGGGGTGTTTCTCAGGATTCATCCGGTCGACGGCCATGGCGCGGAACATCACGTCCTGGGTGCCCACGGCGCTGACCAGTTGATACCACCAGTCATAAATATCGGAGCGGGTGTTCAAATTGGCCAGCCCCGGATCCAGCCAATCGGCTTTGGTGCTGTCCAGACTGTTGCCCGATCGCTGCGTTTCTATCGCCGCGCGGTCGGTCATTTTCGGGTCCCACAGCACGGTCTTGGGGCTCGACCTGAGCGACATCAGCAGGTTATCCCCGACAGTGCCCTGAAACAAATAGGGGTTCGAATGGGCATAGCCGATGCGTGCGGCCAACACCGCCTGATGCAGCTCTGCAAGATTATGCCCTGCCATGGTGATCCGACCGCGGCTCGGTAACGCCTCTCGGGTCAGAAGCTCTGCCAAGGCGGTGCGTTCGGTCTGGTTGGGCATCTCGATTGCCACCCGTGCGCCCTTGGGAATCTCGAGGTTGAGATCGTCCAAGATCGTATTACCATCCGGTGTGCGCAGGGACACGTGTTCAAGCACGATAGCTCCGCGCAGGTGGGGGATTTCGGCAGGCTCGCCCTCGAACAGGCTTGCGTCAATCTCTCCGCGTGGCGCAAACCGTTCAACGACCACATCCCACCGCAGCGACATATCCTGCGTTTGGTTGTAGTAGGTTAGCAACTCTTTCCACGGGCTGGACAAATCCTTGTAGGCTGCCAGCGCCGCGACCAGCGCGCCCACGGTGATCTGTCCCTTAATCGCAAGATAGCCCCCGACAGCATAGAAAAAGAACGGCGTAAGCTGGGTGATGAAGTTGTTCAAAAACTTCATAAAGAATTTCTTTTGGTAGATCTGAAAGCGGATCTCGAACAAGTACCCCAGCCGGTCGGTGAACAACGCCAAACGGTAGCGCCAGCCGCCATTGGTGCGCAGGTCCGTGATGCCGGCCGCGGTTTCGCCAATCTCCGACGACAGGTGCCGCACCTCTCTGATGCGGTCTTTGTTCAGCAGGTTGATCTGCCGCTGCAACATCGGGATCAGATAGGCCTGCAACGGGATCAGCGCGACGCCTGCCAGTCCGAACCACGGGGATTGCAAAAAGAGGAACAGCAAGATGATCAACATCTGCCCCGCCTGAAATACGGGTTGGGCAACGGCATCGCCCATCAACCCCCCCATCGGCTCCGCCTCCGAGGTTACCATCGACACCAGTTCGCCTTGGCTGGTATTTTCGTAATAGCTGCGTGGAAACCGCATCATGCGGGCGATCAGCTGATACCGGAACCGCCGCAAAAGCCGTTCAGCCAAGACGCCTTTCATCGTGTTCAGACGCATCTTCATCAGACCGTGGATCAGCACCGCAAACAGATAGGCAAAACACAGCAGCATCAGGAATTGCACCTGACTGAACGACATTCCAAAGGCGTCGATCACATCCGTCTCGGCCCCGATTGCGTCGTTGATGATACGCTTGGGCAGTTCGAGTGTGACATAGAGGAAGGGGAAGGTAATCAGCGTCAGGACAAGCAAAACCAACTGTTCCCGACGGGAGTATTTCCAAATAAAGGAAAAAATCGACTGCTCCATGCAGGGTCGCTTTCGCTAGGGGGCGGCACAGAGCCAAGGTTCGGCTAAACACCTACGCGCAGAGCCCCCGCTGTTCAACTGGTGGCTTGAGCCTTGCAGCGGCAGGTCTGGGTGGCTATTCCGGTGTAAACGTCCACTCAGAGAGGCCTGCCACATGTCCACCAACACCCGCTTTGATAAATCCAGACTGCCAAGCCGGCACGTGACCGAAGGGCCAGAGCGCGCGCCG
Source organism: Sulfitobacter sp. BSw21498 (assembly GCF_006064855.1). Classification (NCBI taxonomy): domain Bacteria; kingdom Pseudomonadati; phylum Pseudomonadota; class Alphaproteobacteria; order Rhodobacterales; family Roseobacteraceae; genus Sulfitobacter; species Sulfitobacter sp. BSw21498. Next base: position 2,736,626 of record NZ_CP040753.1, on the reverse strand, counting down.
CACCGGTCCTATTATTACGCAATGGGCATGACCGAAGAAGAGATTCACCAGCCTCTGGTGGGCGTGGCAACCTGCTGGAACGAAGCGGCCCCGTGTAACATCGCGCTGAACCGTCAGGCCCAAGCGGTCAAGATCGGCGTCAAGGCGCAGCAGGGTACGCCGCGCGAATTCACCACCATCACCGTGACCGACGGTATCGCTATGGGCCACGAGGGCATGCGGTCGTCGCTTGCATCGCGCGAGGCGATTGCCGACACCGTGGAACTGACCATGCGCGGGCACTGTTACGATGCGATCGTCGGACTTGCGGGCTGCGACAAATCGCTGCCCGGCATGATGATGGCGATGCTGCGTCTGAACGTGCCGTCTGTGTTCTTGTATGGCGGGTCGATCCTGCCGGGCAAAGTGCCGGAAGGTGCGGATGTGCCTGCCGAATTCGCCAGCCGTGATTTGACCGTGCAAGACGTGTTCGAGGCCGTGGGCAACTACCAGAACGGCAGCATGTCGCAAGCCGCCCTCGAGATTTTGGAACGCGTGGCCTGCCCGACGGCCGGTGCCTGTGGTGGCCAGTTCACCGCCAACACCATGGCCTGCGTCTCTGAGGCGATCGGCCTTGCGCTGTTGAACTCTTCGGGCATGCCCGCACCCTATGTATCGCGTGACGCCTATGCGGCCGCCTCGGGCGAAGCGGTGATGCACCTGATCGAAAAGAACATTCGTGCGCGTGACATCTGTACCCGCGAAGCGTTTGAAAACGCGGCACGCATCGTTGCATGCACAGGCGGGTCGACGAATGCCGGCCTGCACCTGCCAGCCATGGCCGCCGAGGCGGGCATCTCGTTTGACCTCAGCGATGTGTGCGAAATCTTCCGCGACACGCCCTATTTCGTAGACATGAAACCCGGCGGGTCACATGTGGCGAAAGACCTGTATGACGCGGGCGGTGTGCCTGTTGTGATGAAGGAACTGCGCAAGGCTGGGCTGCTGCACGCTGACTGTCTGACAGTTTCGGGCCGGTCTATCGGCGAAGAGCTGGACATGATCGAACGCGAAGCAGACGGCAAAGTCATCCACGCCATCGAAACGCCGATCAGCAAAACCGGTGGCGTCGTGGGCCTGAAGGGCAACCTGGCCCCCGAAGGGGCGATCGTGAAAATCGCGGGCATGTCCGAAGAGGACATCGTGTTTACCGGTCCGGCGCTGATCTTTGAATGTGAGCAAGACGCTTTCGAAGCCGTGCAAAACCGCGCCTACAGCGAAGGCGACGTGTTCGTGATCCGCAACGAAGGCCCCGCCGGTGGCCCCGGCATGCGCGAAATGCTGGCGACAACAGCGGCACTTTCCGGTCAGGGCATGGGCAAAAAAGTCGCGCTGATCACTGACGGCCGTTTCTCTGGTGCGACACGCGGTTTCTGCGTCGGTCACGTTGGTCCCGAAGCCGCACATGGCGGCCCGATTGCCCTGCTCAAGGCGGGCGACATGATCACGTTGAACGCGATCACCGGCTCTATCTCGGTCGATATCTCGGACGATGAAATGGCAGAGCGTAAAGCCGCTTGGCCCGGTGCGCGCAAGACCAACTACCAAAGCGGCGCACTGTGGAAATACGCGCAGCTTGTGGGCCCAACCTATCTGGGTGCGGTCACGCATCCCGGCGCAAAGGCGGAAACCCATGACTACATGGACCTGTAAAGGTCCGGTCGCGGCCCTTGGGCTGGTGCTTCTGACCGCCTGCGAGGGCGGTCAGGGGTTTGGCGCGTCTTCGGGTGCTGCCAAGCCACCGCTGTCGCGTGCAAAAATGGCCGGCGGGGTCGAATTGGTCGCCCCCGACGGTTTCTGCATCGACCAGACCAGCCTCGAAGCCCGCTTTGCCGTGGTTGCACGCTGTGACGGGTTAGGGGCACCTGCCTCTGCGGGGGCGGCACCGCGCGGGTTGATCACAGTCAGCCTGACCCCGTCCAAATCCGGCCCCTTGCCAAGCGCACAGCAGATCGCGGCAGAAACCGCGCTGCAAAACGTGAGCAATGTGGAAAAGGGCGTAAATCACGTCACTTTCCGCGCTCAAGGGCGTATTCCTGTGGGCGGTCTTTCCCCGAACCAATGGCGAGGCGTGGCGCGGATGGGCACACAAACCGCCGGCATCGCGGTCTACGGTCCGGAACGCGGCGATATCGTAAGCTCCTCTGGGCGCGGGGTGCTGTCTCAGTTGATCACCCGTAGCATGAAGGCAAGCGCACCCGCGCAAACCACCGTCGCCAAGCGCAACTAACGCGCCAATTACACCCCGCCATTTCATTTGTGCCCCCAAGCCGCAGCCGGTAGGGTACGACCAACAACCCAATCCTTAATCGGGGTAACAGGCACCATGCGCAAACTTGGGAAAAAGCTGATCGACAGCGCCATGATCGCGCGGTTCACCCGCCGCTGGTCAGCCAAGGCAGACCGTGCCCCCCACACCGACATCTCGGTGCTGCGCAAGCAAGCAGGTCAAGCCCGCGCGTTGCGCCGACATCTGGACAAGCTGATCTATACCGCCGAAGACCGACTTGCCCTGCCCCGCGTCGGGTCCACGAAATTCTTCCGCCCGCATAACACCGACTGGTCCTGGCGTCCGCAGCTGTGGCGCGCACCATTGGCGCACTCTGGCCTGTCGTCAGTTCAGCCCAAAGCGACCATGGGCGACGAGGTCACGATCTTTCACGATTGCATCCTGTCAGAATTGGGCATCCGGCAAATCCGCAATCTCGAAGAGACCCACCTGGCACCCTATGGGCTGAGGCTGGAGGTCTATCGGTTTGACGGGTCGTTCCTGTCGCTGGTTCTGGATTTGCCGGATGACTGCGTCGAGGGGCTTAAGCGGACCCATGTCCTGCGTGTGGATGCTGTGATCGAGATGGAAAAACCCATCGAGATCTTCGCCCGTCTCAATATCCGCCACGGCCCCAATACAGAACAGATGGTTCAGGAACTGCCGCTGGACAAAACCGACATCACAGCAGAGTTCGACCTCGCTTATTCCAACCTGAATGAAAAGCGCGTGGAGAAAGCCTGGATCGACCTGATTTTTGAAGGGCCCGAGATGAACCAGATCATGCTGCGTGACCTGACCTTTTCGCGCCGCCCGCGCGCCCAGTTGTAGGAGCCCCGCATGAGCAACCTGACCCTCACCAAGACCCATATGATCGATGGCACGTGGCAAGGGATCGTCACCGGCGCGGGCGACGCCCAACCCGATCTTGCAGTCACCCACGCCGATGCCGACGTGGCGGGCATAAAGCTGGTACATAACGCGGGGTCTGACCATTGGGTGCTCAGCATCCCCGTTCCCGCTGCGGCAATTGCCGACGGCATCCATACCCTGCTGATCGCAGATCGGACATCCTGCACGACACTGGCCAAAATCACCCTGATCGGGGACGAGGTGACGGGCCCGAACCTGCGTGCCGAGGTGGATTTGCTGCGTGCAGAGCTGGATATGCTTAAACGGGCCTTTCGGCGGCATTGCGTCGAAACCAGCTGACGGACGCTTCGTGCGCCAACCCTATGGTGAGGCTGGGGATGCCCCCGCGGCCGATCGCTTTAGTTGGCCCCGACGAAACCCGGGCAGAAATAACAAAAGGCCGGCCCGCATGACTGCGGACCGGCCTTTTTTCATAGCTTTTGAGTGCGACGTTTACTTTTTCGGGCCAAGTGCGGACAGGCCTTTGAGGATGTCGATGGCATAGGCCAGCTGATAATCCTCTTCGCGCAAGGACGCGGCTTTTTCGGCTTTGGCACGGTCTTCCATGATCTGGTCGACCTGATCGTCGGTCAGGCTGTCATTGTTGAGGCTGCCACGCAGATCTGCTTCGGTACGCAGGGGGCGTGCTGCTGTATCCTCGTCTTCGGGGTCCGCAGGTTTGGTCGGAGGCTGTGCGACGATGATGTCAGGGGACACCCCGAGCGCCTGGATAGAGCGGCCCCACGGCGTGTAGTACCGCGCCGTGGTCAGGCGCATCGCCCCTTCGTCCCGCAGCGGCATGATCGTTTGCACCGACCCTTTACCAAAGCTTTTTGTGCCCACCACAATCGCGCGTCGGTGGTCTTGCAAGGCACCGGCAACGATCTCGGAGGCGGAAGCAGAGCCGCCGTTGATCAGCACGACAATCGGCTTACCCTCGGCCAGATCACCCGGCGTCGCATTAGTGCGGTCGCCATTTGCCGCATCACGGCCACGTGTGCTGACGATCTCTCCTTCTTCAAGGAAGGCATCTGACACGGCGATCGCTTGGTTCAGCAACCCACCGGGGTTGTTGCGCAGATCGACCACAAAGCCGCTGACGTTCTCGATCCCGCCGGCGGCTTTGACCTGCTCGTCCAGGCCTTCTTTCAGCTTGGGGTAGGTCTGTTCATTGAACGTCGTGACACGCAAGACAACAGCGTTGCCCTCGGTACGCGCCCGCACCGCGGTCAGCTGGATGGTATCCCGCACCAGCGACACGTCAAACGGCTCGGTCTCACCTTCGCGCACTACGGTGATCGCGATTTCGGACCCGACAGGTCCGCGCATCAGTTCAACGGCGTCATCCAGGGTCAGACCCAGCAGGCTTTCGCCATCCACATGGGTGATGAAATCGCCCGCTTCGATCCCCGCCTCAGAGGCAGGCGTGCCGTCGATGGGGGAAACAACTTTGACGAAGCCCTCTTCCTGCGTCACCTCAATGCCAAGCCCGCCGAATTCTCCGCGCGTCTGGTCGCGCATTTTTAGCGCGTCCTTTGGCGATAGATAGCTGGAGTGGGGATCAAGCGAGGTCAGCATGCCGTTGATTGCGGCCTCGACCAGTTCTTCGGTATCAACCTCTTCGACGTATTGGGCGCGGATGCGTTCAAAGATGTCCCCGAACAGATCAAGCTGTTCATAGACGTTGCTGCTTTTTTCGGTTTCCTGCGCCAGCAAAGGGCCCGCAATCTGCGTCGTGGCAATCACCCCTGCCAGCGTACCGCCCACGGCAGCCATCACGAACTTCTTCATCGTTTATCCATCCTTATCAGTTCGGAACCAGTCTGACGGGTCCTGCGGAACATTGTTCTCTCTTACTTCTATATAGAGCGTTTCTGAACGCTCTATGCCAGCCCCATCACCATTTGGTGAGAGCGCCTGTTGATTTACCCCGGTCGGGCCGCCCATCAGACCGATAGGCGTTGCCGCCCCGATCACCTGTCCTGCCTCGCCATACACCACATCCAGCCCCGCCAACACAAACAACGCGCCGGCCCGAGGTTCAAGAATGACCACGTTGCCAAGGTCCAAAAGGGGGCCGGTGTAGCGGATTGTTGCCGCTGTTGGCGATGTCACGATGGCACGCGGGCGTGTGGCAAGGATAATACCGGGGCGTGTCACCCCTGCGGCATCGGTTTCATTGGCGCGGCGCAGGATCACGCCTTGCACCGGCATGGCAAGTTCGCCCTTCTGCCCTTCGAAATCAGCCGGCGCGTCCGCGATCGGCTCTGAGGTCATTTCCGAAAGGCCGCTGGCAAACCCCGACAGTGTTTCCGAGGTGGAAATCAGGATCGCGGTGCGGACCGGGTCTTCGCTAAAGCGTTTGGGCAAGTCGGTTCGGTTGGCCATGGCCTGGTTCAATTCGGTACGGGCCCGCTGGATTTCGGTCAGCCCGTCCTGCAGGCGCTGTGCCGCATCAGTTTGCAGTGCGCGCAGCGTCTGGACGTCTTGCAAATCCTGCCGCAACACATCGGCGCGGGTGTTCAACGCGGGTGTCAGCTCGGCCAACAACATGCCCGCGCGCGCCGTGCCTACCGGCCCTTCGGGGTGCAGGAACAACGTGGGCGACGGGTTTCCGCCAATGCTTTGTAGCACACCCAGCAACTGCGCGACCTCGCCATCGCGGGCCTGTAGTTTCTTGCTCAGCTGGGCCTCGTTGATGGCCGCCTGACGCAGCCCCTCGCGCATGGCACCAAGACCCGTTTCAAACGCCTGAATGGTCTGGGTTAGTGCCTGAACACGGTCCCGCGCACCACTCGCTGCATCCAACTGGACAGAGGCCGCCTCAAGATCGGCCATCGCACGACGCGCCTGTTCAGCCGCCTCTGTCTGCGCAACCACGCTGACCGGCCAGATCATCAGAGCAAGGGCACAAAAGCGGATCATTCGAGCAAGGACTTTCCCGTCATCTCGGCAGGCTGTTTCAATCCCATCAACTGCAAGACCGTGGGGGCCAGATCGGCCAACCGACCTGTGCGCAAGCTAGCCCCTTCGGGCCCGCCCACAACCGCGACCGGCACGGGGTTCAATGTATGTGCCGTGTGCGCGCCGCCGGTGTCGGGATCAATCATGGTTTCGCAATTGCCGTGGTCCGCCGTGACGATCATCGCCCCGCCGACATCCTCTAGCGCCTCGAGCACACGGCCAAGGCCCGTATCCACCGCCTCGCAGGCGGCAATGGCGGCATCCAGATCGCCGGTGTGCCCTACCATGTCGGGGTTTGCATAATTCACCACGATCAAGTCATAGCGGTCCTTGATCGCCTGCACGAAATGGTCCGTCACCTCGCCGCATGACATCTCGGGCTGCATGTCATAGGTGGCCACATTGGGCGACTTTGGCATAAAGCGGTCTTCGCCTATCAACGGCGTTTCCGCACCGCCGTTCAGGAAGAACGTCACATGGGGGTATTTCTCTGTCTCGGCCAGACGGAACTGGCGCAGGCCATGCTGCGCAACCCATGCGCCAAGCGTATTTACGATTTCGGGCTTGGGATACATCGTGGTCATGAACGCCATATGCGCATCGGAATATTCCGCCATTCCCATGACCGCAGACCACTTGGGTTGCGTGCCCGTGTCGAACGCATCAAAATCAGGAGCTGCAAGCGCCGACATGATTTCGCGGGCGCGGTCGGCGCGGAAATTCAGACAAAACACCCCGTCCCCGTCTTGCACACCCCCATAGCCATGCAACACGGCGGGCGTGATAAATTCGTCGTTCTCTTCCAACCCGTAGGCATCCGTCACCGCAGCGGACGCGGTCGGCGCGGCACGGCCCTTGGCCAAAACAATCGCCTCATAGGCTTTGGCCACGCGGTCCCAGCGGTTGTCGCGGTCCATCGCAAAGTAGCGCCCCAATACTGTCGCGATGGACGCCCCTTCGGGCAACGCCGCTTGCAACGTCTCGAAATAGCCCAGTGCCGACCGTGGAGCCACATCGCGCCCGTCCGTCAAAGCATGGATCACCACCGGAACACCGTGATCGCAAATCGCGTGCACCGCGGCGATCATATGCGTGAGATGCCCGTGCACGCCGCCGTCAGACACCAGCCCCATCAGATGGGCCGTGCCGCCGGTCTTTTTCAGCGTCGCAATAAAATCGAGCAAAGGCTGATGCTTCGCAAACGCCCCCTCTTCGATAGCCAAATCAATCTGACCCAGATCCATCGCCACCACCCGACCGGCCCCGATATTGGTATGCCCCACTTCGGAGTTCCCCATCTGCCCCTGTGGCAACCCGACGTCAGGGCCAAAGGTGGTCAGCGTGGCCGAGGGGCAGCTTTGCATGATCCGGTCGAAATGCGGTGTCTTGGCCAGCAGCGGTGCGTTCCCTTTGGGGTCATCGCACAGGCCCCACCCATCCAGAATGCACAATACGACAGGTTTTGGGGTGTTCATCCTAAGACCGCTCCGGAGATTTTCAGTGGTTTTCCGTCTTTTAGCGGCTCTGTGACGGATGGTGAACCTAATTCATCGCAGATTACAAACTTGTAAGCTGGCGCTGGCCAAATCACGCGGCGCACCCTTGCCCTGCCGGCGCGGTTTAGTCATAAGATGGGCGCATCAAAGCCAAGGACGACAGCATGACATTCCAAGCACCGGAAACCCGCATTGTGACCACCTGGCGCGTCGCCTGTGACGGCAGCGAAGGTGCCTTGGGGCACCCACGCGTCTGGCTGCAAATCCCGCAGGACAAAGGCTGGGTCGAATGTGGGTATTGCGACTGCAAGTTCATCCACGCCGAGTTTGAGGGCAAAGTCTGACCAAAGCGTTACGATGGCTGGGCGCCTTTGCGCTTGTGCCAGCGTGTTTTGTGATTGCTGCCCTTATTGGCGCCGTCTGGGCGCCCGGCGTAGCCCAAGACCGTGCGATGCCCACGCGCGACGTGCTTCTGATCCACGGACCGATCCATTACGATCTGCTGATTCCGCTCGATGACATTTCGCGGCCGCGTTTTGCAGCGCTCGAGGCGCGTGGCGTGCCGCTATCGCACCCTGATGCGCGCTGGCTGGTGATCGGCTGGGGCGCGCGCAAGTTTTATACGGAAACCCCGACCTATCGCGAGCTGAAGCCCGGCAATGTCTGGCGCGGTGTTATCGGCGATGACGCAGTCTTGCGGATTGACGTGATCGGCCCAATAGACCGGCAGATCAAACGCCGGAGCGTCGCGATGACAGAACGGCAGTATCGCACGCTGGTAGGTAATGTCTGGTCCGAGCTTACACTCGGGCCCGATGGCTTGCCCGAACGCGTGGGGGTCACAGGGTATACCACCACCGACGGATTCTTTGCGGCCAAAGGGCGTTTTAGCATCCTGCGCACCTGTAATGTCTGGATCGGCGACCAGCTGCGTGCGGCGGGCTTGCGTTTTGGGCGTTGGACGCCGCTGCCTCTTTCGGTCAGCCTGTCCTATCAACTTTACCAAAGCGATCACCGCTGACGTGGGACGCTCCGCGGGGAGTTTAAGTGGCAAAATGAAGCCGGTCCCTGTCAATTGGCCGCTGGAGAGTTTGGCTGCTTCGTGACAAAAGAAGGCTTGTCTGAAAGAGGAGCACCGACATGTCCGGCACATTTGGCAAGGGTCACCATCTGCATCTGATCGACGGGTCGGCGTTTATTTTTCGCGCCTACCACGCGCTGCCGCCATTGACGCGCAAATCAGACGGGCTGCCGATCGGAGCCGTTGCAGGATTTTGCAACATGTTGCAGCGCTATGTCGAAGGCAACACCGGGCCCGATGCGCCAACCCATGTGGCCGTGATCTTTGACAAGGGGAGCCACACCTTCCGCAATGACATGTACGACAAGTACAAGGCCAACCGCGAGGCCATGCCCGAAGACCTGCGTCCGCAGATCCCCCTGACCCGCACCGCCACCGAAGCCTTCAACATCGCGTGCAAGGAAAAGCAAGGCTATGAGGCGGATGATATCATCGCGACGCTCGCCGTGCAGGCCCGTGCCGCGGGCGGGCGCTGCACCATCATTAGCTCGGACAAGGATTTGATGCAGCTGGTCGGCGGCGGCGTCGAAATGCTGGATGCGATGAAGAACAAAAGCATCGACCGTGATGGCGTGTTCGAGAAATTCGGCGTGTTCCCCGACCGTGTGGTTGATGTGCAAGCCCTGGCCGGCGATTCCGTCGATAACGTGCCCGGCGCACCCGGAATCGGGATCAAGACCGCCGCGCTGCTGATTAACGAATATGGCGATCTTGATACGTTGCTTGAACGCGCGGGCGAGATCAAACAGCCCAAGCGTCGCCAGACCTTGATCGACCACGCAGATCAAATCCGCCTGTCCCGCGCTCTGGTTCAGCTGGACGAGAATACGCCGTTGGACTTTACGCTGGACGACCTCGAGGTACGCGACCCCGATGCCGACCAGCTGCTCGGTTTCCTTGCCGAGATGGAGTTTCGCACGCTGTCAAAACGCGTAGCAGAGGTTTTGGGCAAAGAGGCCCCCACCATCGCGGACGCACCGGTTGCTGCCGATGCCCCCGCCGCGGCGGACGTGCCCTTTGATCCGGATCAGTATGAACATGTCAGCGACACAGAGGCGCTGCAGGCCTGGATCGACCGGATTTACGAATTCGGCTATGTTGCCGTCGATACAGAGACCACCGGGCTGGACGATATGGTCGCGCAGCTGGTCGGCGTATCGCTTTGCGTCGAACCCGGCAAAGCCTGCTATATCCCGCTCATCCACAAGGCGCGTGGCAGCGATGATCTGTTTGGCTCTGACGATCTGGCTGAGGGGCAGATCCCCCTTGAAGATGCGCTGCGCCTGTTGACCCCGATGTTGCAGGACCCCACGATCCTGAAAATCGGGCAGAACATGAAATACGACAGCAAGATATTTGGGCAGCTCGGCATCAATGTCGCCCCGATCGACGATACGATGCTGCTGTCTTATGCGATGCACGCAGGGCTGCACGGGCACGGGATGGACACGCTGTCAGAACGGTATCTGTCGCACACGCCGATCCCGATCAAACCTTTGCTAGGCTCGGGTAAATCCGCGATCACCTTTGATAAGGTACCGCTGGCCGATGCCGTGAAATATGCCGCGGAGGATGCGGATATTACCCTGCGTTTGTGGCAGCTGTTCAAGCCGCAGCTGCACCGCGTCGAGGTGACGAAGGTGTATGAAACGCTTGAACGTCCCTTGGTGCCTGTGTTGGCCGCGATGGAACGGTCTGGCGTCAAGGTTGACCGCGATACGCTGAGCCGGATGTCGAATGCCTTTGCGCAGAAGATGGCAGGGCTTGAGGATGAAATTTATCAACTCGCCGGTCGCAAATTCAATGTCGGATCGCCCAAGCAGCTTGGTGAGATCCTGTTTGACGAGATGGCGCTGGAAGGCGGCAAAAAGGGCAAGACAGGTGCCTATGCCACTGGTGCCGACGTGCTCGAAGATCTGGCAACAGAGCATGACCTGCCCGCACGTGTGCTGGACTGGCGGCAACTGTCGAAGCTGAAATCGACCTATACCGACGCGCTTCAGGACCACATCAACCCTGACACCGGACGCGTACACACCTCATACTCCATCGCGGGGGCATCGACGGGCCGGCTGGCGTCAACCGATCCAAACTTGCAAAACATCCCGATCCGATCCGAAGAAGGCCGCCGCATCCGCGAGGCCTTTGTTGCCGAGCAGGGTAAAGTGCTGATTGCGCTGGACTATTCCCAGATCGAGCTACGGATATTGGCGCATATTGCCAACATCCCCGAGCTCAAGCAGGCCTTTCAGGACGGCATCGACATTCACGCCCTGACCGCATCAGAAATGTTCGGCGTCCCCCTCGATGAAATGACGTCGGACGTGCGCCGTCAGGCCAAGGCGATCAACTTTGGTGTCATCTATGGCATCTCGGGCTTTGGCCTGGCGCGCAACCTGCGCATTCCGCGAGCCGAGGCACAGGGCTTCATTGACCGTTATTTCGAACGTTTCCCCGGCATCCGCACCTATATGAACGACACCAAAGCGTTCGCGAAAGAGCATGGCTTTGTGCAGACCCTGTTCGGACGCAAAATCCACACGCCAGAGATCAGCGCCAAAGGCCCCCGCGCCGGGTTCGCCCAACGGGCCGCTATTAACGCGCCGATCCAGGGGACAGCCGCAGACGTGATCCGCCGCGCGATGATCCGCATGCCCGACGCGATCAAGGGCTTGCCCGCCACGATGCTGTTGCAGGTACACGATGAACTGCTGTTCGAGGTGGAAAAAGGGGCCGAAGATGCTCTGATCGACGCCGCGCGTCATGTGATGGAAAACGCAGCCGATCCGGTGGTCAAACTGGACGTAAAGCTGACGGTGGACGCAGGGATAGGGTCAAACTGGGCGGAGGCGCATTAAGCGCCTTTGCCGTTTGTCTAGGTGAGCGCTATCCAGTGAGGGCTGCCTTTGCTCCGCGAGACCTGTTTCGCACCGGGCCCAATCTTGGCATTCAGTGTCGCGCGTCGCAGCGGGGCGCTTTCCGCGCACCGAAATCAGTCAGGCAGTTCGCCCGACGGGATGATGCCAAAGAAGCTGCCGCCTGACCATACGCCGAACCATCCCTCGTGGTGCTGACCCAGTTCGACCAGCCGGTAAAAGCTTTTCCGGTCGATCAGCGCCTCAAGGTTGCGGCGGATGCGGACATAGGGCGCGGGCTCTCCGGTATCGGGGGCACGCTCGATACGGATCGGCAGATCGGGGCCCGCAACCGCGATATCCCCAAGGTTGGTCTGGAACGTGAGCGTCTGGTCGGTGCCGCTGCCTTCGGCCTCGAAATCGATGGCGACAAAGGGGGCATCTTCGACCTTGATGCCGACCTTTTCGACCGGCGTGATCAGGAAATAATCGTCATCTTCACGGATCAGAATCGACGCAAAGAGTTTCACCAGCCCCATGCGGCCAATCGGGGTGCCCTGATAGAACCAGGTGCCGTCGCGTTTGATCTCCATGTCCAGATCGCCGCAAAACGGAGGGTTCCACTTCTCTACCGGCGGCAATCCGCGTGTTTTGGCGGCGGAAACAGACGCGGCAAGGCTTTCTGCTGTTGGGGTCACGGTTTTTTGTCCACTCATTGCTTTTGCCATTTCCTGTTCACACGATACACTTACATCTAACTGATATAACTCCAAGGACGCAAAAGTCATGACCCAAGCCCGCGATATGGTAGCAGAAATCGAGACGCTTGGCGAAAAGCTGGCCGAGGCCAAGGCGTCGATCAACCGGCGCTTTATCGGACAGGAGCGGGTCGTTGATCTGACACTGACGGCGCTGCTGTGTGGCGGGCACGGGTTGCTGATCGGTCTGCCGGGTCTGGGCAAGACGCGGCTGGTCGAAACGTTGAGCACAGTTATGGGGCTGGATGGCAATCGGGTCCAGTTCACGCCCGATCTAATGCCTGCGGATATTCTGGGGTCAGAGGTGCTGGACACCGCCGCCGATGGCACCCGCGCATTCCGTTTTGTCGAAGGGCCGATTTTTTGCCAGCTGCTGATGGCGGACGAGATCAACCGCGCCTCGCCGCGCACTCAATCCGCGTTGTTGCAGGCGATGCAGGAAAAGACAGTGACCGTTGCTGGACAGGACCGCGCCTTGGGGCATCCGTTTCACGTGCTTGCCACCCAGAACCCGATTGAACAAGAGGGCACCTACCCGTTGCCAGAGGCCCAGCTTGACCGTTTCCTCGTGCAGATCGACGTGGCCTATCCCGACCGCGATACAGAACGCGATATCCTGATGGCGACCACGGGCGATACCGATGCGCAGGCCACGGCTGTGTTTACCACGGAAAAGTTGTTGGCCGCGCAAACGCTGCTGCGGCAGATGCCGGTCGGTGAATCCGTGGTCGAACTGATCCTTGATCTGGTCCGCGCCTTCCGCCCTGACGGTCCCGACGCCAGCCAGAACGTGCGCGATACCGTGGCTTGGGGCCCCGGCCCCCGTGCTGCGCAGGCGTTGATGCTGACCGTGCGCGCGCGCGCCTTGCTACAAGGGCGGTTGGCCCCCTCGGCCGAAGATGTGATTGATATGGCCCGCCCCGTTTTGATGCACCGAATGGCACTGAACTTTGCCGCGCGCGCACGGGGTGACAGCCTGAACACGTTGATCGACGCAACCACGGCCAGCCTGATCGGGAAAAAGGCCGCGGCGTGAACAGCCCCGACACCCTTCGCATCCGATCCGAGGAGCAAGCGGCCCGTTTGCCCGCGCTGCTGGCCCGTGCAGAGCATCTGGCCGGCGCGGTCCTGCTGGGCGCGCATGGACGTCGTCGCGCAGGGGTGGGGGATGATTTCTGGCAATACCGGCCGGCACAGGTTGGCGACAGCCGGCGCAGTATTGACCACCGGCGTTCGGCTATGGGGGACCATGAATTTGTGCGCGAACGCGAATGGCAGATCGCGCAGTCCGTCATGCTCTGGGTCGATCAGGGGGCCTCGATGCGCTTTGCCTCGACCGCCGCGCTGGAACAGAAAGCTGACCGCGCACGGCTGCTGGGACTTGCGCTGGCGGTTTTGCTGCAACGGGGCGGTGAACGCGTCGGCCTGACCGGCAGCGCCCTGCCTCCGCGGTCGGGCAGGCCCCAGATTTTACGACTTGCCGAAGCGCTGTGTCAGGACGACGCCGCGGATTATGCGCCGCCCGAGCACCGTGCCATGATCCCCCAAGCGCGGGCTGTATTTATCTCTGACTTCATGGGCGATCTTGCGGGGGTCGCCACGGCCCTGACCAAGGCCGCCGACCGCGGCGTGCGGGGCGTGTTGCTCCATGTGCTTGACCCGTCAGAAGAGGCCTTCCCGTTTACCGGCCGCACCATCTTTGAAAGCGTCGGCGGCACCTTGCGTCATGAAACGTTGAAGGCGAACGACCTGAAACACCGCTATCTTGAACGGCTCGCCGAACGTAAGGCAGAGCTGCAGCAACTTTGCGCCCTGACCGGCTGGCAGTACGGGCTGCACCACACCGACAGCACGGCGCAATCGGCGCTGCTGTGGCTGTATGGTGCGCTGGATACGCGCAGCGGGGGGGCGGCATGACCGTGTTCGGGGGTATCGGTTTTACCGCGCCTTGGATGCTGCTTGCGCTTCTGGCGCTGCCGATCCTGTGGCTGATCTTGCGGGCTGTGCCACCAGCCCCCATCCGCCGCCGTTTTCCCGGCGTGGCGCTTTTACTCGGCCTCAGCGATGCCGAAAGCGTGTCGGACCGCACGCCGTGGTGGCTGCTGTTGTTGCGCATGCTTGCCGTGGCGGCGCTGATCATCGGGCTGGCTGGACCTATCCTGAACCCGCAAGAAGAACAGACCCAAGGCACCGGCCCGCTGCTGATCGTAGTGGACGGGTCCTGGGCCGGCGCGACCCGCTGGCCGCAGCAATCCGAAGCGCTAGAAGCACAGCTGACCCGTGCCGCACGCGCCGGACGCACCGTTGGCTTCCTGACCCTCACCCGCCCCGAGCAACCCGCCTTTCAGTCTGCCGACGCGGGGCGCAGTCGGCTGGCCGGATTCAAGCCAGCACCATGGCAGCCCGCCCCCACCGATATCGACCGCGCGATTGAGATTACCAGCACACTTAGCGGGTTCGATACGATTTGGTTCAGTGACGGGCTCGCCTATGACGGGCGCGATGCGATGCTTGGGGCGTTACAGGATCAGGGCAGCGTAGAGGTGTACCAGACCGGCGCAGATGTGCTGGCGATGGCACCCGCAACCTATGAGGACGGGGCGATCACCCTTACCGTCAAACGCGCCCTGCCCACTGCCGAACGTGCCGTGACGATCAATGCGCAGGGCCGCGATCCGGCGGGGAATATGCGCACCCTCGCCAGTGTGCCCGCCACATTCGAAGCGGGATCGACGCAGGCCACCGCCGCCCTGTCGCTCCCCGCTGAACTGCGCGCCCGGATCACCCGGTTTGACATTGCAGGCCAACGCTCTGCCGGGGCGACAACGCTTGTGGACGATGCGTTGCGGCGGCGCGAGGTCGGGCTGATTGCCGGACGCGAGAACCGCGAGGGGCTAGAGCTGCTGTCGCCGCTACATTATATCGAACAAGCCTTGGCCCCCGCCGCCGATCTGATTGACGGCGCGCTTGGCGATGTGCTGCCCGCCAACCCCGATGTGATCGTGCTGGCCGATATCGCGACCCTGTCCGAGGCAGAACAGGCACCGCTGCTCGACTGGATCGAAGCGGGCGGGATGTTGGTCCGTTTTGCCGGGCCACGCATTGCCGCCAGCGATATCAGCCGCGACACCGAAGACCCGCTGATGCCCGTGCGCCTGCGGTCTGGCGGCCGCAGCGTTGGCGGCGCGATGAGCTGGGGAGCCCCTAAAACACTCGATGCTTTCCGCGAAACCTCTCCGTTTTTCGGGCTGGAAATACCGGAGGATGTGACTGTATCCGCCCAAGTCGTCGCACAGCCCGATCCCACCCTGTCGGACCGCGTGATCGCGGCGCTCAGCGATGGCACGCCGCTCGTCACGCGCAAGCAACTGGGTCAGGGGCAGATCATCTTGTTTCACGTAACCGCCACAGCCGAATGGTCAACGCTGCCGCTTTCGGGATTATTTGTGCAGATGATGGAGCGTTTAGCAATTTCTTCATCCTCTGCAGGTATCGAAACCTCCGACCTGAAGGGCACGACATGGACACCCCTGCGGGTGATGGACGGGTTCGGCACGTTGTCCGACGCGGGCACGCTGCCGGGTGTGGATGGCGCTGATCTGGCGGATGCCCCTGCAGGGCCGAATTTGCAGCCGGGGGTCTATGCCTCTGGCGACAGGCGTATTGCGCGCAACGTGGTGGTGGCCGATACCACGCTCGGGCCTGCAACGTGGCCTGCGGACGTGCCAGTGCGCGGGCTTGATGTCGCAGATGAGCAGCCGCTTTCCGGATGGCTGTTGTCGCTGTCGATTCTGCTGTTGATGGCCGATGTTGTCGCGTCGCTGTCCCTGTCTGGGCGGCTTCTGAAACACAGCAATGCCGCAGGGCTGATCCTTGCCGCGCTGATTTATGCGCCGACGCAGGCTGATGCGCAGGCAGACGACAGCTTTGCCCTCAACGCCACGGCAGAGATGACGCTGGCCTATGTGGTCACCGGCAATGCGTCGGTCGACGAGATGTCGGATGCCGGATTGCGTGGGCTGTCGGATACGCTCTATTTCCGCACGTCGGTTGAACCCGCCAACCCCATCGGCGTCAATCTGGAGCGGGACGAGCTTGCGTTCTTCCCCATGCTTTATTGGCCCATCACGCCAGAGCAGCCCCGCCCTTCGGATGCTGCCTATACCAAGCTGAACAACTATCTGCGGTCCGGCGGGATGATCCTGTTTGACACGCGTGATGCGAATATCGCGGGGTTCGGTGCCGCAAGCCCCAATGGCCGCAAGCTGCAAGACCTCGCCGCCCCGCTGGACATCCCGCCGCTAGAACCCCTGCCTGCGGATCACGTTCTGACCCGCACTTTCTATTTGCTGCAGGATTTTCCTGGTCGGCACAGCGGGCGCGATCTGTGGGTAGAGGCATCGGCCCCCGATGCAGAGCAGGTAGAAGGAATGCCATTTCGCAATCTCAACGATGGCGTCAGCCCGGTTGTGATTGGCGGCAACGATTGGGCCGCGGCTTGGGCCGTGTCGCCGAACGGTGCCCCGATGGTACCCATCGGGCGCGGCTTTGCGGGGGAACGTCAACGCGAATTGGCATATCGTTTTGGCGTCAATCTGGTCATGCATGTGCTGACCGGTAACTATAAATCCGATCAGGTCCATGTGCCTGCGCTGCTGGACAGGTTGGGCCAATGACGTCGAGCGTTATATTCGATCCGCTAATCCCCTTGCCATTATTGGCGGTGGTTGCAGCGCTGGCGCTGGCCGCCGTGGTCTTGGCAGTGCTGCGCGGGTTGCAGGGTTGGGCGCTACGGGGGGCGGCGATGGCCGTTATTCTTGCGGCCCTCGCCGGCCCCTCCGTCCAACAAGAAGATCGTGCGCCGCTCACGGATATTGTCGTGATGCTGGAAGACGCAAGCGCCAGTCAAAAACTCGCGGATCGCCCCGCACAAACCAGCACTGCCGCGGATACGCTGGCCGCCCAGATCGCGACCCGCGACAACACCGAACTGCGCCGCGTGACCGTGCCGGACGGCGAAGGGGACAGCGGTACGCAGCTGATGACTGCGCTATCAGAGGTGCTGGCTGAAGAACCGCGCGCCCGTATCGCTGGGATTCTGGCACTGAGCGACGGTCGTATCCATGACGCTGATCTACCTGTGGATCTGCCCGCGCCGATGCACCTGCTGATGACCGGAAAGCAAAGCGATTGGGATCGCCGCCTGTCCGTACGCAACGCCCCGGCCTTTGCCATCATCGGCGAACCGGTAATCTTGACCCTGCGCATCGACGACCTTGGTGCCGCCCCGCAAAAAGACGCGCTGGCCCCGCTTGAAATCTCGGTCGACGGGGAGCCGCCGCAAACCTTCCGCGTGCCGGTGGGCCAAGACCTCGAATTGCCCGTGACCCTGCCCCACAGCGGCCGCAACGTCATCCGGTTTTCGCTGCCCGAAGCCAAAGGAGAGCTGACCGACCGTAACAACGCTGCGCTGATCCAGATCAACGGCGTGCGGGATCGGCTGCGCGTTCTGCTGGTCAGCGGCGAACCGCACCAGGGCGGGCGCACATGGCGCAACCTGCTGAAATCCGACAGTTCTGTCGATCTGGTGCACTTCACGATCCTGCGTCCGCCCGAAAAACAGGATGGCGTGCCGGTGGACGAACTGTCCCTGATCGCCTTTCCCACTCGCGAATTGTTCATGGAAAAGATCGAAGATTTCGATCTGATTATCTTTGACCGCTATAAACGACGCGGCATCCTACCGTCGCTGTACCTGGAAAACGTCGCGAATTATGTGCGCGGCGGCGGGGCCGTACTGGTCGCAGCCGGCGCGGATTTCGCCAGTGCCGACAGCATCTATCGGTCCCCATTGGGAGACGTGCTGCCCGCCACGCCTACCGCGCGGGTGATCGAACAGCCGTACCGCCCTTTGGTCTCTGAACTGGGCCACCGCCATCCGGTCACCAGCGGCTTGCCCGAACAGGACACATGGGGCCGCTGGCTGCGGCAGATCGACGTGACGGACCCCTTGGGAGATGTCGTGATGACGGGCGAAGGCGACCGACCGCTGTTGATCCTGAACCGGGTCGAAGAAGGGCGCGTTGCGTTGATGGCATCGGATCATGCGTGGCTTTGGAACCGCGGCTATGAAGGCGGGGGGCCGCAGCTTGAACTGCTGCGGCGTCTGGCCCACTGGATGATGAAAGAACCAGAGCTGGAAGAAGAGGCGCTGACCGCAAACGCCGATGGCCAGACCATGCGCATCACCCGCCGTACCCTTGGCGATGAAATTCCATCTGTCACCATCACCAATCCCGATGGCAGCACCGCGCAGCTTGCCCTGACACCCACATCACCCGGCGTTTTCGAAGGCGTTTACGATGGGCCCGAGATTGGGCTCTACCGGCTTGAAAATGGCGACCAAAGTGCCGTGATCGGCTTGGGCCCTGCCGCCCCGAAAGAGTTTGACGAAACGATCGCGAGCGATGAAACCCTGACCCCCGTACTGGCCCCCGCACGCGGCGGCGTCGCGCGGATCGAAGAGGGTCTGCCCCGTATCCGCGACGTACGTGTCGGTCGCCCCGCTGCAGGTCGCGGATGGATTGGGCTGACACCTCGGAATGCCTATGAAACGCGGGACGTGCGCCAGATGCCGATCCTTCCGGCGTGGCTTGTTCTGTTGCTTGGCAGTGCCCTGATCCTTGCGGCATGGCTGCGCGAAGGACAACGTTAACCACGAAATCGCGTTTACTGGGCGAAAAACGGTGAACCGGTTAAGCAGTTATTCATCTGCAATGCTCCATTCTCCTGTGCAGACAAGGAGGATTCGGAGTGTTGGATGGAAACGTCAGATAGGCTTGTGCAAGAACGCCGCCGCCGCGAACAGGCGGAAGCAAGGCTTGAAAGAAAGCAGGCGGAGCTTTGTGCCGCCCAACGAAAACTTGATCAGCACGCCCAACGCGTAAGTGAAGAAATCTCCGAGACGCGGGCGGAGGTCGAAAGTATCCGTTTTAAAAACCAACGGGTAATGTCCGATCTTTGCGCTGCGCGGGAGCAGGTTGAACTGACGGAACGGCGCCTGTGGCATTCGATTGAAACCATCCACGACGGCTTTGCCTTTTTTAACAGACACAGCGAGATGATCATGGCGAACCGATCCTATCTCGCGGTGTTTGACGGTATCGATATTATCCGACCCGGCGTCAGCTATTTGACCATCCTGCGCATCCTCACCGAAGAGGGTATCATTAACATCGGTCGACACACGCCTGAGGAATGGCGTGCCAAGATGATCCTGCGGTCACAGCAAAAGGCCCCGGAACCGATCATCGTAAGGCTCTGGAACGGCACTTACATCAAAATCGTCGATCAACGCGGCAAAGGCGGCGACACCGTTTCACTGGCCCGCGATATCACCGACAGCGTCGCGCATCAGCGGCAACTGGTCGACGCCCGTGCCACTGCCGAAGCTGCCAACAGTGCGAAATCCTTGTTTCTAGCCAAGATGAGCCATGAAATCCGCACCCCGATGAACGGGATCGTCGGAATGACAGAAGTGCTTGGCGATACCGTGCTGACGCAGGACCAGCGGTTGTATGTCGATACGATTAAAACCTCTGGTGAAGCACTATTGGTTATTATCAACGACGTGTTGGACTTTTCCCGGATCGAAGCAAACCGGCTCAGCATCCATCCCGCCCCCTTTGATCTAGAACGAATTTTCCAAGAGGTATTGCTGCTGTTGCAACCGCTCGCGGTTCAAAAGGGGCTTGATATCGCTTTGGATTTTGACCTCTTTCTGCCACGCAAATTGATCGGGGATGCCGGGCGCATTCGACAGGTGCTGACCAATCTTGTAGGAAATGCGGTGAAGTTTACGCGAAACGGGCACATTCTCATTCGGGCCACGGGCCTGCCAGACAGTGAACCCGACAACGTGCTGATAAAAGTCTCTATCGAGGATACAGGCATCGGCATCCCCCCTGATATCATCGATCATATTATGGGGGAATTCACCCAAGCCAACAGCGAGCCAAGCCCGACTGCAGAAGGGGCCGGCCTGGGGCTGGCGATCTGTCAACGGTTGGTGCAGTTGATGAACGGCGAGATATGGGTCACGTCCGAGCCAGAGGTTGGGTCCTGCTTCGGGTTCGAACTTCCCCTGAAAGTGCAAGTCGACGCGCCGACGCCGACCCTGATGCCGCCTGCGTTTCTGCGACACGTTCTGATCGTCGAAACAGAAACGATCTGCCGGTCCATCCTCCAGCGCAACCTGGAACATATCGGGGTACGGGTCACCACATGCGCCACCGGCGCTTGCGGATTGGTAACCTTGGATGACAGCGTGGATCTGGTTCTTGTTGATCAGGTCTTGCCCGATATGGACGGATTTGAATTTGCGCGCGCGGTTCAGGCGCGTCTGTCCGCAACAGACGTGATTTTGTACAGCGAGGCCCCGGATTCAATCCGGGAAAATGTGGGCGACGTGCGTTTGCGCCGGATCATGAAAAATCCGATCAACATCACCGATCTGCTGGCAGAGATGACAAAATCGCCCCCCTTGGCCAACGGCACCCGCCCGATGCGTGTTCTGGCCGCGGAAGATAATAAAACCAACCGCCTCGTCCTGCGCAAGATGCTGCAACGGCTGAACATTGACTTGCAGCTCGCCGTCGATGGAGAGGATGCAGTTACCCTGTTTCAATCCTTCCGGCCTGATCTGGTCTTCATGGATATATCCATGCCGAAAATGAACGGAAAAGAGGCCGCCGCAGCCATTCGCGCCTTGGAGAATGGGGCTCGCGACAGCTGTCCTATTGTCGCTCTGACTGCTCATGTCATTCAGGACGAGAAGGATAATATCCTAGCCGCCGGTCTGGATCATTTCCTTACCAAACCGTTGCGCAAGGCGGAAATCGTGGCGCTTTTGGAACGGTACTGCCCCACCTCGGCCTTCCCGCTTGAGGGTCAGCTGGTGGGATAGGGACGCACAAATACGGGTTTTTCCGGCGTAGACAGATCTGGCTTCCAAGCATACCCGCCGATATCAAAATCCTTGATCGCATCCGAGTCGGTAAGCCGGTTCTGCACAATGAACCGCGCCATCGCGCCGCGCGCTTTCTTGGCGTAGAAGCTGACAATTTTCGGGCCTTTGCCGTCAGATTTGTCTTCCATGAACTGTGGCGTCACGACAGCGGGGACCAGCGCCTTCAGGTCGACCGCGCCAAAGTATTCCTGACTGGCGCAGTTCACCAGAAACCTGCTGTTGGTCTGCTCTGCCTGCTGGTTCAACGCATCGGACAAACGCGCGCCCCAGTATTCGTACAGCGATTTACCCTGCGGCGTCTTCAACCGGCTGCCCATTTCAAGCCGGTAGGCCTGAATTGCATCCAAGGGGCGCAGTACGCCATAAAGCCCCGACAGTATTCGCAGATGATCCTGCGCATAGCTCACTTCATCGGGGTCCAAACTTGTCGCCTCGAGCCCTTGGTAGGTGTCGCCGGCAAAGGCAAATGCAGCGGGACGCACAGTATCAAGGGTGGGGTTTTCCTCGAACGAGGCAAAACGATCGCGGTTCAGCTGGGCCAGTTTTTCGCTCAGGTGCATCAATGATTGCAAATCACCAACGCTCAGCGCGCGGGCCACCTTGACCAAAGCCACGGCATCATCGTGCAAATCGGGCGCCGTCATCTCGACGGTGCGGGGGGTCCAGTCCATTTTCTTGGCAGGCGAAATGACGGTCAGCATAGGTCTTCCTTATTTGGTCGCGGCAAGAGCTAGCCCGCTTGCTGCAGGACGTCCAGAAATGCGGGGCCAAACCTTTCGGTTCGTTTCTCGCCCAGGATACGCTCTATTGCATCGAGGTTCGGCGCATGAAGTTGCGCCACTTTCGCCAGTAACGACGTCGAGCAGCTCAGGGGTTTTTCGCCGCCGTCCGCGCCCCGTGACAGCGTGGTTTGGACTTCTTGCAGCTGATCAAAGACGGACCCCGCGGCCCGCCCTGCCAGCTTGCGGCGTGTCGGGTGCATTTCGGCCGCAGCGCCGTTGATCACCTCTAGAAACGCATCGCCGAAGTTCTCGAGCTTTTTCGCCCCAACACCGCCGATACGCGCCATCGCGTCCAATGTCGCTGGCCGTTTCTCGGCCATCTCGATCAGCGTGCGGTCATTGAAAATGATGTATGCGGGCACTTTCGCGGCCTCTGCGAGCCCCCGACGTTTGGCCTTGAGCGCCGACAGCAGCGGCGCATCTTCGTCGCTGACCATTGCTTTTACCGCGGGGCGGCGCTGCGCTGCGGCGGCACGAATACTGTCGCGGCGCAGAGAGATAGACGCCTCGCCGCGTAGAATGGGCAGCGCGGCATCGGTCATCCGCAACGCACCGTGGCGCGCAGCGTCAGGGCGCACGAGATCGTGGCCCATCATCTGCCTGAACACGGCCTGCCATTCGCGTTTGTCATATTCCTTTCCCACCCCATACGTCGGCAGGTCGCTATGCCCGCGCTCGCGGATCTTGTCAGTTTCATTGCCAAGCAGGATGTCGATCAAATGACCCGCGCCGAACCATTCCTCGGTGCGCAGCATCGCCGACAGCGCCTTGCGTACCGCCGTGGTGCCGTCGAACACCTCCACAGGCGAGTCGCAGAGGTCACAATTTTCGCAACTCACGTCGCTTTCGTCAAAATATTTAAGCAGGTTCAGGCGGCGACATTCCAGCGCCTCGGCAAGCCCCAGTAGGGCGTTCAATCGGGCATGATCCGCCGCGCGTCGTTCGGGCGGGGCCAGCCCTTCGTCAATTTGGCTGCGCCGCAAACGGATGTCATCGGGACCAAACAGCGTAAGCGTTTCAGCCGGGGCACCGTCGCGGCCCGCGCGTCCGATTTCCTGATAGTAAGCTTCAATGGATTTGGGCAGATCGGCATGGGCGACCCACCGAATGTCCGGTTTGTCGATCCCCATGCCAAAGGCCACGGTCGCCACGACGATCAGCCCGTCTTCTTGTTGGAAGCGGCGTTCTGCCGTGCGGCGGTCGTCTGCTTCCATCCCGCCGTGATAATGCAGAGCCAGATGCCCGTCATCGCGCAGCGCTTTGGCAAGCCCTTCGGTTTTCGCACGGGTGCCGCAATAGACGATGCCAGACTGCCCCTTACGCGCGCTGGCAAAGTTCAAAATCTGCGCGCGCGGTCCGTTTTTGGCAGCAAAAGCCAGATGGATATTGGGACGGTCGAACCCGCGCAGGAAGGCGCGTGGCGGGGCTCCGTCAAAAAGCTTCTGGATGATCTCGGCTTGAGTTTCGGCATCTGCCGTCGCGGTAAAGGCGGCCAGAGGCACATCCAGCGTGCGTCGCAATTCACCAATGCGCAAATAGTCAGGGCGAAAATCATGGCCCCACTGGCTGACGCAATGCGCCTCATCCACAGCGATCAATGACACGCCGACACGCTTTAACATGCCGGTGACTGACCCCGCGGCGAGCCGTTCGGGTGCCATATACAATAGCTTGAGCGTGCCCGCTTCGAGCCCTTCCCACACGGCATCGGTTTCTTCGGGCGTGTTACCCGAGGTCAGCGCCCCGGCCCCCACGCCAAGCTCTTGCAAGGCGCGGACCTGATCACGCATCAACGCAATAAGCGGAGATATAACGACCGTCACCCCATCCCGCAGCAACGCAGGCATCTGGAAACACAGGGACTTACCGCCCCCGGTGGGCATGATCGCCAGCGTGTTTTCACCGGCGGTAACGGCCTCTACGATCTCTTGTTGACCAGGACGGAACCCGTCGAACCCAAAGACATCACGAAGTAGCGTGGCAGCGCCTGACATGAAAAACCCAACTGTATCTAACCTGCAGCATGCAGAATCTCATAGTCGCGGGCGGGGGACAATCCCTGCCCGTGCGTCCGGCAGGGCCAAGGCCCCAGAAGATGCCCGATTAGTAGAACATTGCAGCGTTGTTGATAAGCAGGATACGCAGAACAGCGACCGCGATCAGGACGACCAACGGCGCGAGGTCAAGCCCGCCCATCTGCGGCAGAATGCTGCGGACGCGGCTATAGACAGGCTCCAGCAAGCGATTGAGCCCGTCCCAAACTTGCGCCACCAAAGGTTGACGAAGGTTTAAGACTTGAAAATTAATCAGCCAGCTCATGATGACATGCGCGATGATGATGAACCAAACGATGTTCAGCACGAGCATCAGGATCTGAAAAAGGGATGTCATAGGGGGGCCTTTCGTTGCACAGCGCGAAGGTATGTGCGCCCGCGCCAAAGAACAAGAGCAGCGCGGCTTTAGCCCCGCCGCCCTTGTCGAATTCGCATTATTTTACGCTTGCATCGCGTTGATGACGACAGAGAAATCAAGACTGTCGACTTTAAGCATCGACCAATCGGCGAAATGCCGGGTCTCGATCTGTTTTTCATCGAGGATTTTAAAGCCGCTGTGCCGCGCGTCATTGCGAATATTTTCGATCAACCGGTGTACGTCAGCTTCTTCACCTTCCAGCACCTGACAGAAGTTGCGCCCGTTATATGCCAAGGCCCCCGTGACGCTGTGCTTTTCGTTTTCACACACTGCGATGGTAAATATTTCTGCGACATCGGCTTTGGAAACGGATGGAACTGCGGTGCTGAAATAGAGAAGCCGGATCATCGCCATATAGGGTCTCCTAAAAATATCTTAACGGGGCATTGTTCTTGATCTTCTTTAGACAAAAGGTTTTTAAAAAGCGACCCTGTTCGAATGTCATAGGACATATCAAAACGCCCTTCCCGCTACGCGGGAGAGCCATTCGCAGACTTGCGTCGCGCCCTGTTGCTGCACTACCGTCGCTTGAAACAGGAGAGAGCAGTCATGGCAGCCACATCAGCGCGAAAGAAGATCTGGGGCTGGTACTTCTTTGACTGGGCCAGCCAGCCCTACAACACGCTCCTTTTGACGTTCATTTTCGGCCCCTATTTCGCCCAAACGGCGACGGCAAATCTGGTCGAGGGTGGTATGGCGCTCGAGGCCGCCAAGGCGCAGGCGCAAGCCTATTGGGGGTATGGCCTGACGGCTGCGGGCATCCTTATTGCGATCTTGGCACCGACGCTCGGGGCGGTTGCGGATTCAACGGGCAAGCGGATGCCGTGGATATGGCTATTTTCTGCACTGTATGTCGTGGGATCGGGCGGGCTTTGGTGGACGGCACCGCAGGATTTCTCGGTTGTTTGGGCGTTGTTCTTTTTCGGCATCGGCCTGATCGGGATGGAGTTCGCGACGATTTTTACCAACTCTTACCTGCCCGAACTGCACCCCGATCCCGGCGAACGCGGGCGGCTGTCGGGGTCGGGCTGGGCGTTTGGCTATGTCGGCGGTGTTCTGGCGCTGATCGTGATGATCGCGCTTTTTCAGGCAGGCAGCACGGGGCGCACGATGGCAGGGCTAAACCCGCTGTTCGGGCTTGATCCGGCGACCAAGGCTGACACCCGCATTGTCGGCCCGTTAACGGCGATCTGGTACGCCGTTTTCATGATCCCTTTCTTTTTGTATGTGCGCGATACGCCTGTAAAAGGTGCCGCGCGGTACCGGGTGGGCAAAGGGTTGGCGGATCTTCGGGTCACGCTCAAGAACCTGCCGCGCCATCCTTCGCTTCTGGCCTATCTGGGGTCATCGATGTTTTATCGCGATGCCCTTAACGGAATGTACACGTTCGGTGGGATATATGCGCTTGGTGTCTTGAACTGGAGCATTATTGATATCGGGGTCTTTGGGATACTCGCGGCGATTTCCGGCGCGGTGTTCTCTTGGGTCGGGGGGCGTGTGGATCGCGCGATTGGGCCGATGCCCGTTATCGTGACCTGCTGTCTGATCCTGATCGCCACGGCTGTGCTGATTATCTCGCTGACCCCTGGCTCAATTATGGGCGTCGCGCTGGCCGAAGGGTCTGCTGTGCCCGACATCGCCTTTTACATCGCCGGTGCGCTGATCGGTGCAGCGGGGGGGGCGTTGCAGGCCTCGTCGCGCAATATGTTGACCCGTCAGGGCAACCCTGATCGCATGACCGAGGCATTTGGCCTTTACGCATTGTCGGGCAAAGCTACATCGTTTTTGGCACCGGCTTTGATCGCTGTCGCCAGCGACCTGTCGGGCAACCAGCGGATCGGGATCGCCCCCGTTGTGGGGCTGTTCATCATCGGTCTGGTTCTGTTAATCTGGGTAAAACCCAACGGAGATTTCGCCAAATGATCCTGTCCCGATTCCTCACTTGTACCGTGCTGGCCCTTGCCCTGGCGGCTTGCGGCGGGTCTTCGTCCAAGCCGAATGCAGAGGCATCCAAAATCCTGCCAACCATCGGATCGTCGGGTGGTGCGCGCAGCAACATTCAAGCAAAGAAGCTTTTCGGCGCGAAATCCGATGGCTCTCGGCAGTCTTCCGCCGCCTATGGCAGCTATGCCAAGGGCTGCGTCGCAGGGGGGCAGCAGCTGGCCGACACGGGGCCAACCTGGCAAGCGATGCGCCTGTCGCGCAACCGCAACTGGGGCCACCCAGAGATGATCGATTACATCAAACAGCTTAGCGCAAAGGCAGCGCAGCAACCCGGTTGGAAAGGAATCTATGTCGGTGATATCAGCCAGCCGCGTGGCGGGCCGATGCTGACCGGGCACGCCAGTCACCAGATGGGTTTGGACGCGGATATATGGATGCTCCCGCCTAAATCTCTGTCGCTTAGCCGGTCGCAGCGTGAAAACATTTCGTCCATCTCGATGCGCCGCGCTAGCGGTGCCTATGTGAACAGCAGCTGGACGCCGCAGCACCATCAGGTGCTCAAGGCCGCTGCATCCGACCCGCGTGTTGCGCGTATTTTCGTGTTCCCCGGTGCCAAGGTGCAGATGTGCGCCGATGAAAAGGGGGACCGGAGCTGGCTGCGCAAAATTCGCCCTTGGTACGGGCACCACTATCATTTCCACGTCCGGCTGAGCTGCCCGAAAGGCGCAACCGGTTGCGTTAACCAGGATCCGCCCCCCGCAGGCGACGGCTGCGCGGATGCACGTCAATGGCAGGCGAATATCCTGAACCCGCCCCCACCGAACCCTAATGCCCCCAAGCGCAAGCCAAAACGTGAACTGTTGCTCGCTGATCTGCCTGCGCAGTGCCAATCTGTGCTGGATTCGAACTAAACTTGCTACAGATTCTCTTTGCCCTTGGCTTTGCCTCCGCTGCTCTTGCAGCGGGCGCAAATGGCCCCGTTGTGCATCACACGCAGCTGGATTGGGATAACGACGCCCCTTGGTTCGGCGGCCTGTCGGGTGCCGAGATGCGCGCGGATGGCAAACAAATGACTGTCATCAGCGACCGCGGGCGTATCATAGTGGCCGACCTGACGCGGGATGCGCTTGGCACGTTGACGGGCTTAGAGGTGATACATTCGGTTGCCTTGCGTGATGAAAACGGTGCGGTGATGGACAGGCCCCATACCGATGCCGAAGGGCTGGCGATTGCGCCCGATGGCAGCATCTTTATCAGCTACGAGGGGCAGCACCGCATCGCGCGCACAAATCTAGCCGATGGCACGACCCAGCAAATCATCGCCCCGCCCCAAGGGGCATCGCTAAGGGAAAATGCTGGCTTCGAGGCACTGGCGGTGGATGCCGAAGGGTCGCTGTACGCGCTGCCGGAGGATACGCGCAGCAATCAAATACCGCTGTATAAGTATCAAAACGACGCGTGGAGCATTGCCGCCTACCTTGAAAAAGACAGCCCGTTCGTGCCTGTCGGTGCCGATTTCGACGATGAAGGTCGGCTGTATTTACTTGAGCGAACGGTAACCCCGCTGGGGTTTCGCACCCGATTGCGGCGGATCGAACTGGCGGGCGACCAGACCTCCGCCGTGACCTTGTTGCAAACCTTGCCTGCGCGGTATGACAACCTCGAGGCGCTGACCGTTTGGCGCGATGGTGTCGGGCGTACGCGTGTGACGATGATTTCAGACGATAATTTCCTATCTGTGCAGCAAACCCAGGTTATCGAACTGACGATCACACAATAGCTTGCGCGAATGGCATGCGATCCCTACAACGCATGACTGTCTGCGATCCCCGCAGGCCAAGTCGCCGCACCCTTGCACAAAACGGTTCCAAATATGACACGCACCTATCTTCCCGGCATTCTTGCTATGGCCGCCATTGTTGTGGCCTCCAACATCCTTGTTCAATTCCTGTTTGGCCAATGGCTGACATGGGGCGCGTTCACCTATCCGCTGGCGTTTCTGGTCACCGATGTGATGAACCGCGTTTACGGGAAAGACGCCGCGCGGCGGGTGGTGCTGGTTGGCTTTGTCGTTGGTTTGGCTTGCTCTTTGATCGGGACGCAGATCATGGGCGAATTCGGGCCACTGGTGACCCTACGCATCGCGATCGGGTCCGGGGTGGCGTTTCTTGTGGCGCAATTGGTCGATGTGGCGATCTTCTCTGCGCTGCGTGATGGCAAATGGTGGCGCGCACCTTTGGCCAGCACTTTGGTCAGCAGCTCGCTTGATACGTTGCTGTTTTTCTCGATCTCGTTTTCCGGCGTCCTGTCATTTCTACACCCCGCGACCGACGTCTCTTGGGCCTCGGAAATGCTGCCTTTGCTAGGCAGTGGCCCGTTGGCGCCTCTGTGGGTGTCGCTGGCAGTTGCGGATTGGTCTGTGAAGCTGGGCATCGCGCTGATCGCCCTGATCCCGTTCCGCATTATCACTGCACAATTGCTGCCCCGCAGCTAAAGGGCGCACCTCTCGGACCCCGACTGGCGTAAAAAACATTTTGTGTTTTCGATTTACTGTGCCAGTCTTCAAGTGAGTTCAACAAATGTAAAGGAGGTGATCCAGTGTCAAGAACGGTATTGGAGAGAGGTGTCGGAACAGCTTGGGAGGTATCCCGTTAGGGCAGCCCCTGGCGGTTGAAACAGCCTAGGTGGATCGCTGATCTAACCGATCCCACCTCCGTAAACCATTCGATTGGGCCGCTCCTCACCGGGGCGGCCCTTTTCGCATGCGGGTGCGGGTCTTTCCCTCGGGTGCAGGCGATGCGATAGTTGCCACGAAGGAGAGCGTGATGCTGCGGATCAACGACGACATTGCCATTCAGGACTGGGAGCTATCAGAAAGCTTTATGCGGGCCTCGGGGCCAGGCGGCCAGAATGTGAACAAAGTATCCAGCGCGGTAGAGCTTCGGTTCGAGGCCGCGACCTCCCCGTCCATACCGACGCCTGTGAAAAACCGTTTACGGCGATTGGCAGGCAGGCGTTGGACGACCGAAGGCGCGTTGGTGCTGCAATGCGACGAAACCCGTAGTCAGGTGCGCAACCGCGAGATTATTCGCGAACGGCTGAAGGACCTGATTACCGCTGCGCTGAAACCGCCAAAGAGGCGTATTGCGACACGGCCCACGCTGGGATCGAAAAAGCGCCGGTTAAAGGCAAAAAAGACCCGAGGCGAGGTTAAATCGCTGCGCGGACGGGTTGATCCGCCAGAATAACTTTGTCTGCCCATGGCTGCAGACGTTCCATCAACTTTTAAACAGATATGCCATTTCGCCGGTTCTTGCCAGTATCAACCCTGTGTCGGCAGATCGCCGCCACAGGGCAGATCAGCCATTGGAACGGATCAGCTTTGGCCCGTGTTCCCCTGACAGACATACAAGCAATGTCGTTAGTAAATCTAAGGAGAACTCAGATGAAACTTACAACAACAACACTTATCGCGACCCTGATGGCCACTGGCGTTTCCACCGCGGCGATGGCTCAAACTTCCGTAGACGGTGCCGTAGGCGGCGCTGCTGATGTAAGCTCGGGTGTTAGTGCAGATGTTGGTGCATCCGGTTCACTATCCACTGGTTCCACCGTGAACGATGCAACCGATGCTGTAGCCAAGAACGGCAAAATGGCAAAAGAAAACTACGGCCAACTGATCCAGGAACTGCGCGCTGGTGCAGAGAGCAACACGCAAACGAAGTCCGAGATCGAGGCATTCGACACAAACGCCAAGCTTGACGTTGTGACGGTGTCCGAACTGAAGTCGGGCAACGGCAATACCACAGCGCTTGACGAAGCACTAGAAGCGCAAGCCGAAGCCGTCGATGACATGCGCGCCTCCGTGGACGCGAACGCGGACCTCAGCGCACAGCTTAAGGCCGAAGGCTTTGTTTCGGAAGATGTTGTCGCCGTGCGCGGTAACGGCATGGGTGGGCTGACACTGGTCATTGACGACCGCGGCTAACCCGACCGCCAATATTCCCCGCACTCTGCGGGAGACATAAGGCAGAGGGGCCGGTGGGAAACCACCGGCCCCTTTCGCGTGTGGGTCAGACGATGACTTTTTGCGCGGTCTGATCACCGACGCCAAAGACACGTTTGTAGCGGTCGATCTCTGACTGCGGGCCCATGGCCTTGTTCGGGTTGTCCGACAATTTGACAGTAGGGTTCCCGTTCGCCTCGACCGCTTTGCATACCAAAGAGAACGGGGCGAGCGCATCATCCGGCACAAGCCCGCGAAAATCATTGGTCAGCAAGGTGCCCCAGCCAAACGAGGCTTTGACCTTGCCCTCAAACTGGCTGTGCAGTTCCTTGATCTTGGCAACATCCAGACCATCACTGAAAATCACACGTTTTTCGCTGGGGTCTTCGCCACGGGACTTCCACCAATCAATCGCCGTTTGCGCCGCGACCGCCGGATCGCCGCTATCCACACGGATGCCTGTCCAACCCGCGAGCCAGTCGGGGGCGTTGTCCAAGAACCCTTTGGTGCCATAGGTGTCGGGTAGAATGATGCGCAGATTGCCTTCGTGTTCCTCGTGCCAGTCTTGCAGAACATCATAGGGCGCTTGGGCCAGCGCGGCATCGTCTTTCGCCAATGCGGCATAGACCATCGGCAGCTCGTGCGCGTTCGTGCCAATTGCTTCGACCTCGCGGCTCATGGCGATTTTGCAGTTCGATGTGCCGGTAAAGGCATTGCCCAAGCCTTCTTGCATGGCCTGCACGCACCAGTCTTGCCACAGGAACGAATGGCGGCGACGGGTGCCGAAATCAGCGATCGACAGGTTGGGTATTCCCCGCAGCGCTTCGATCTTTTCCCAGACACGGGTCATGCCGCGCGCATAGAGCACCTGCAGCTCGAACCGGCCCATGCGATCCAGCACGGCGCGGCTGCGCAGTTCCATCAATACCGCGAGGGCGGGAATTTCCCATAGCATCACCTCGGGCCACGACCCTTCGAATGTCAGCTCGTACTGGTCGCCCTTGCGTTCAAGGTGGTAGGGCGGCAGGCGCAACCCTTCGAACCATTCCATGAAATCGGGGCGGAACATCTGGCGTTTGCCGTAAAAGGTATTGCCCCGCAGCCATGTGCTTTCACCGCGGCTAAGCGAAAGGGACCGGATGTGATCCAGCTGTTCGCGCAGCTCGCCTTCGTCGATCAAATCGGCCAGCGGGATGTGTTTGGACCGGTTGATCAGGCTAAAGGTGACCTGCGTTTCCGGCTTGTTGCGGAAAACCGACTGACACATCAATAGCTTATAGAAATCCGTATCGATCAGGGACCGCACGATCGGGTCGATCTTCCACTTGTGGTTCCAGACGCGGCTTGCAATGTCGACCATGGTTAAAGCTCCCTTAGGCGGTGTGTTTGTGGCCCATCCATCTTGGACGGGCAAGGGAATTGCCGCTGACACAGTGCAAAACCTGTGGTAATCCACCGACTTAACCCCCGAAAGGAGCGCTGCTAGATGCTGGAATGGCCCAATCTCTTGCGAGAGTTGATCACACTGTTTGTCGTGATCGACCCTATTGGCAGCCTTCCGGTCTTTCTTTTCGCAACAGCAAATGTCCCGCAACGCCTGCACAAAAGCTTTGCCCTGCGGGCCGTGCTGGTGGCCGGTCTGGTCTTGCTTGGGTTCCTCGTGGGCGGGCAATATCTGCTGGAGAACCTTGGACTGCGGCTGGGGTCGTTTCAAGTCGCGGGTGGGATTATCCTTTTCCTGTTCGCGCTGAGCATGATTTTCGGAGACCCGAAACCCACGCAGGAAATAGAAGCCGCAGAGCGGGATCATCTGGCGGGCGCCGTATTTCCGCTGGCCATGCCCTCTATCGCATCACCGGGTGCAATGCTGGCGATCGTCATTCTGACGGACAATCACACCAACCAGATATCCGACCAGCTGGTGACAGCCGGATTGCTGCTGGTGGTGTTGCTGTTCACCCTTGTATTGCTGTTGCTGGCCGGTCGTATTGGCCATCTGATGGGGACTACAGGTGCCAGCGTGATCAGCCGCGTCATGGGGATCATTCTGGCGACCGTCGCTGTCGATGCTACGCTTGGCGGGCTGGATGCGCTGGACATCCTGAACATCGCCCCCATCGAGGATGCCCCTCTTAGCGCAGAGTAACCCCCGCCGCCATCATCGCATCCTGCGCGGCAGCCAGCGATCCGTCCAGATCAATGGCACGGCACAAATCCAGCCGGACCTCGACGTCAAAGCCTAGTTTGGCCGCGTCCACAGCCGAAAACTGCACGCAGAAATCAAGCGCCAAACCCACCATCGTCAACTGGGTAATGCCGCGTGTGCGCAGGTATCCCTCTAATCCGGTGGGGGTCTTTTGGTCATTCTCGAAGAAGGCGGAATAGCTGTCGATAGCGGGGTTGTACCCTTTGCGAATGATCATATCCGCACGGGTTTGATCCAGCTTGGGGTGAAACGCAGCACCAGCGCTGCCCTGAATACAGTGGTCAGGCCAAAGCACCTGCGGGCCGTAGGGCATCTGCGTCACGTCAAACGGGGCCTGCCCCACGTGCGACGACGCGAATGAGGAATGCCCCGCCGGATGCCAGTCCTGCGTCAAAACCACGGCATCCGCCTGCTGCATCAGCGCGTTGATACCGTCTATGATCGCGTCGCCATCCGACACAGCAAGCGCCCCGCCAGGGCAGAAATCATTTTGCACATCAATCACGATCACGGCGTGGGTCATATCAGGTTCCTCATGGGCCAACTTGCGCTAACGGACATAGCACGGTGCAGGTGGCACGGCACCCCCTTGCCTGAACCGGCACATGGGCGTATCTCAGCGCGCATGTATACCATTGCCGCCCTTTATCACTTCAGCCGCTTTGACGCGCCTGATGCCCTGCGCCCGCCGCTGATTGCCCTTTGTGCACGGCATGAGGTCAAAGGCACGTTGCTTGTCGCCGCCGAAGGCATCAATGGCACGATTGCCGGCTCACGTGCGGGCATCGACGCGGTGATTGCGCATATCCGTGCCCTACCCGGTTGCGCCGATCTGGAGTGGAAGGAAAGCACCGCCACCGAGCCCCCTTTCGGTAAGATGAAAGTCCGGCTGAAACGCGAAATCGTGACGATGGGGCAACCCGACGTCGATCCGCTTGCCAAGGTCGGGCACTATGTCGATCCCGCCGAGTGGAACGATCTGATCGGGCGGGACGATGTTGCGGTGATCGATACACGCAACGACTATGAGGTCGCAATCGGAACGTTCAACGGGGCCATCGACCCCGAAACCCAAAGCTTTGGCGAATTTCCCGCCTGGTGGGAGGCGAACAAAGACCGGTTTCACAATAAGAAAATCGCGATGTTCTGCACCGGCGGCATCCGTTGCGAGAAATCAACCAACTACCTGATCGGTCAGGGTGTCGAGGACGTGTTCCACCTCAAGGGCGGGATCCTCAAATACCTTGAAGAAGTCCCGCAAGAGCAAAGCAGCTGGCAGGGCGATTGCTTTGTTTTTGATAACCGCGTCAGCGTTGGCCACGGGCTGAAAGAAGGCCCGCATATGCTGTGCCACGGCTGCCGCCGCCCGATCCTGCCCGAGGACACAACCAAAGTGGGGTACGAGGCAGGCGTCAGTTGTCCGCACTGCGTCGATCAAACCTCTGACGCCGATAAGGCGCGGTTCCGTGAACGCCAACGCCAGATGACCCTCGCTAAGTCACGCGGCGAAACCCACCGCAGCTGATCACGCGCGGCCCGCTCTTTTCCAAGCGCGGGCCTGTGATGTTGGGTTAAACGCCGAACCCTTCGCGCCCGATGGAAACATAGGCCGTAAACCCGGCGCGCTTCGCGTCTTTGGGACTGTAGATATTGCGCAAGTCCGCTAATACCGGCGTCGCCATCCGTTTGGCCATACGCGTAAGGTCCAGTGCGCGAAACTCGTTCCATTCGGTCAGAATAACCAATGCATCGGCGTTTTGCGCGGCCTTATAGGCGTCATCCATCCAAGACACGCCCGGCAACAAAGCTTCGCCCTCGCGTTTACCCTGCGGATCAACCACACGCACCTTGGCACCATTGCCGACCAACGATGGCACGATGGTCAAGCTCGGGGAATCCCGCATATCGTCCGTGTTCGGTTTGAACGTCACCCCCAAAACAGCGATTGTCTTGCCGTTCACCGAGCCGCCACAAATATCGACGACCTTGTCGATCATCCGGCGTTTGACCTCGTCATTTACCTTGATCACGGTCTCTGTCAGCTGCATGGGGACGGAATGATCCTGCCCCATCCGCGCCAAAGCCTGCGTGTCTTTCGGGAAGCAGCTGCCACCATAGCCAGGCCCCGCATGCAGGAACTTGGACCCGATCCGGTTGTCGAGCCCCATGCCTTTTGACACCATCTTCACGTCCGCGCCGGTACGCTCACAGAGCGCGGCGATTTCGTTAATAAAGGTAATTTTGGTCGCCAGAAATGCATTGGCAGCATATTTGATCATCTCGGCGCTTTCCAGATCGGTAGACATGATCGAAAATTCGCGTAGTGACAGCGGGCGGTAGATATCCTTCATCACTTGCTCGGCGCGTTCATTCTGCGTCCCCACAACCACGCGGTCGGGACGCATGAAATCATCGATCGCGGCCCCTTCGCGCAAGAATTCGGGGTTGGACGCGACATCGAACTCTGCCTTCGGGTTGGCCTTGGACACGACCTGTTTGACCTGGCGGTTGGTGCCCACAGGGACGGTCGATTTGGTGACGATCACGGCGTAACCGGTAAGCTCGGCTGCGATTTCTTCAGCGGCCGCCATGACATAGGTCAGATCGGCATGACCGTCCCCGCGCCGCGTCGGTGTGCCGACGGCGATAAACACGGCATCCGCGCCATCCACAGCTTTTTTCAGGTCGCCGGTGAAAGACAATCGCCCTGCAGCGACATTCTTGGCCATCAGATCATCAAGGCCGGGCTCATAGATTGGGACGATGCCCTGTTCCAGCTTTTCAATCTTGGCCGGATCTTTATCGACGCAAATCACGTCGTGACCGAAATCAGAAAAACAAACACCCGAAACCAAGCCGACATAGCCGGTGCCAATCATCGCAATCTTCATAAAAATCTATCCTAAATCTATTAGACAGTCAGCAAGCCACGCCAGCCGGTGCACCCACATCTAGTAGTCTGAAAGCGCAAAACCAAGATAGGCCAATGGCATCAGCAGTCTGCGCATCCGCCCCAGTTCGAACTTTCGCAACGGGTTTTGCATGATCTGTGGGTAGGGCCGGTCGATGGGTTTGTCCATAACCAGATCCGCAATCAATCCGCCAGAATAGCTCCCCATGGCCACACCATTCCCATGATAACAAAGACTTGCATACAAGCCTCCGGGGTCGGGCAGCTTCCCGACAAACGGCATTTGGGCACGCGAAAGGCATACCATGCCGGACCAATGATGGGGCGTTTCCACATGTTTCCAGGCGGGAAAAAACTTTTCGAAATCACGCCGCACCCGTCCGACAGCGCGCCCGTCGGCGCTTTTGCCAGTCAATAGGCCGCCCCGCATCCCGAACAACATCCTACGATCCGGCATGAGTCGGAAATAATGTAGCAAATTGCGCGTATCCGAAGCCATAAAATCTGTCGTCCACCCCGCCTCTTCCAGCTCAGTCTTGCTCAGGGGGCGTGTCACAAGGACAGTCGATTGCGCGGGCATATATCGCGCCGTTAGACTTGGCACCACATTTTCAGATGAATAGCCATTCGTCGCGATAATGACTTTTTCCGCTGTCAGTCGACCTTGCGGCGTCTGAATTTCATGCCCCTTGGTCGTCTGCCGTATCTTGATCGCCGCGGTGTCATGATAGATCACCGCGCCAGCCTTCTCGGCCGTGGCAGCAAGTCCGGTCACGTATTTCCGCGGATTTAGCGCAAAGCCGGCCGGGATATGCAATGCCCCATGAAACGGGCCGGACAGGCCGTTCGAGGCAAAATCCTTCCTCTCAATCAGCCGCGCGGACAGCCCGTAGTTTTCGCGCACCGCGTCGACACGCGCGCCGAAACCATCCATATCTTTGGGCCGGTGGGCCAATTCGATCTCGCCATCGGAGTGGCGGTCCACGTCGATATTATGGCGGCTGATCAGGTCGTCGACGAAATTAATTGCCGCAAGCTCCGCTGCGCGAAAGTTCAGCCGATCTTCCCGCCCCGCAAGCTTGTCGAGCGCCGCATCATCAAGCCGCCCCCCACCGAGACAGCAAAAGCCACCGTTGCGACCCGATGCCCCCCAGCCGACGTATCTATGTTCCAGCACGACGACCGAATACCCCGCCTCTGCCAAGCGCAGCGCCGCAGAAAGGCCCGTAAACCCACCACCCACAACTGCAACATCGCACGAAACGTCACCGTTCAAGGCTGGGCGATCCACAATATCGCAGGTTTGATCCCACCAACAGTTCTTCCTAGGCTCATCTGTATAGGCGAAACCGTTAAATATTCGTTTCATGGGGTCATCATTTCACGCCACTGCCCGCTCAGCCGCCCGAACATCTCGTTGGGCTTTGATCGCTTTGCGTTTAGAAATCAAAGAGGCCGCAATAACACCGAAGGTCACGATACCGATCATAATGGTCGAAAGCGCGTTGATCTCGGGCGAAACTCCAAGACGCACAGCGCTCCAGATCTTGATCGGTAGAGTTGTCGAGGACGGGCCCGTGGTAAACGAAGCGATAACAAGATCATCCAGTGACAGGGTGAAGGCCAGCAGCCACCCTGAAATAACCGCCGGCGCAATGATTGGCAGGGTCACTAATCGGAAGGCATCAAAGGACGAACACCCAAGATCAAGCGCAGCTTCCTCCAGCGACCGGTCGAACGTCACCAACCGCGAGGATACGACAACAGACACATAGCACATCGAAAAGGTCGTATGTGCCAGTACAATCGTCAGCGTTCCCCGGTCCAATCCGATCCCGATAAAGAGCAGAAGCAAGGATAGCCCAGTAATTACCTCTGGCATGACAAGCGGCGCGTAAATCATACCCGAGAACAGCGTGCGCCCTGCAAACCGCCCCCCCCGCACCAGGATATAGGCCGCCATCGTCCCCAACACGGTCGCTAGCGTCGAAGACACAACCGCAACCTTAAGCGTTACCAATGCAGCATTCAGGAACGCATCGTTCTGCAGCAACTCTCCATACCATTTTGTCGAAAAACCCGCCCATACGGTGACAAGTTTTGAGCTGTTGAAACTGTAGATGACCAGCAAGACCATCGGGAGATAAAGAAACGCAAACCCCAAGGTGAGCGACGTAATATTGAACCAGCTCGCGCGTCTCATGACTCCACCTCGGCCTGACGTTGCTGATTGCGCTGAAACAAGACAATGGGAACAATCAGGATCACAAGCAGGATCACTGCAACCGCACTTGCCACGGGCCAATCGCGGTTATTAAAGAACTCCTCGAAAAGGACCTTACCAATCATAAGCGTCCCCGATCCCCCTAGCAAAGACGGGATCACAAATTCGCCCAGCGCGGGGATAAATACAAGGAAGCACCCTGCGATAATCCCGTTGCGCGACAACGGAATAGTAACCAGCCAAAACGCCTTTAGCCTTGAACACCCCAAATCTTCGGCGGCCTCGATCAGGGATTCGTCTAGCCGATCCAGCGCGGCATAGATCGGTAGAATCATAAATGGCAGATATGTGTAAACAATTCCTATATAAACAGCGGTGGTCGTGTTCATGATCGTCAAAGGCGCATCAATGATACCCAGCCAAAGAAGAAATTGGTTCAGCAGCCCCTCGTTGCTCAGAATACCAACCCACGCGTAGACGCGGATTAGAAAGCTTGTCCAAAACGGCAAAATCACCAGCATCATCAAGGTTGGACGCCATTCCTCGGGCGCGCGCGCCATGCCGTAGGCCATTGGATAGCCGACTAAGACCGCTAAAACTGTAGATATTAACGCAATCTTCAAACTGCTCAGGTAAGCCCTCCAGTACAGATCGTCGGAAGCTAGAAAAACAAAGTTTTCTACGTCAAATGCCCGAAACATCGCCCAGATTCCGTCCTTAGCAGTCGGAGAATAAGGAGGAATGGACAAAGCCAAATCAGAAAGCGAAATTTTAAAAACAATAATGAAAGGGATCAAAAACAGCGCGAGTAGCCACGCATAAGGCACTGCAATAAGGATGAAGCGGCGTATATTCATCGTTCTAACAGGACGCCGGCGGTGGCGCTCCAGGAAATCCATACGCGATCTTCCCACGTAATTGTGCGGCGTGACAACCGTCGCGTATTCGCCGTTTGGGCCTTGATCACTTGCCCTCCGGCAAGTTGAACGTGGTAGGTGCTGAGGTTGCCGAGATATGCGATATCAAGAACGGTGCCCTGAACAGCGTTTTTCGTTTCTGTCGGCTTATCGACCGAAATGGCGATCTTCTCCGGCCTGATTGCGAGATGGGCTGGCTGGCTTTCACTGAAAGTGCGATCTGATGCTGCAAGCAACGGGGCCTCGTTGGCCACCCAATCAAGATGGTACATTTCGTCACCAGCGGCCTTCACAGTGCCGGAAATGATGTTCACATCGCCGATAAAGTCGGCGACATAAACGGAATTAGGTGCTTCATATATCCTGTCCGGCGTTGCCACCTGGATGATCTGCCCCTCATCCATAACCGCCACGCGGCTGGCAACAGTCATTGCTTCTTCTTGGTCGTGGGTAACGATAACGAAAGTGGTGCCCGTACTTTCCTGAATATCCATCAGTTCAAACTGGGTATCCTGACGCAACTTCTTGTCCAACGCGCCAAGCGGTTCATCTAACAACAATAGCTTCGGCGCTTTGGCGAGAGCACGCGCGAGGGCGACACGTTGCCGCTGCCCACCAGATATCTGGTGGGGCTTGCGTTTGGCAAATTTGGTGAGGCGCGTCAGTTTGAGCATCTCTTCAACGCGCACGGCGATATCCGCTTTGGTCATATCGCCGCGTTTCAAACCAAAGGCGATATTTTCCCAGATCGATAGGTGGGGGAACAGGGCGTAGGATTGAAACATCATGTTCACTGCCCGCTTGTTCGGTGGGACGCCGGCAATATTTTTGCCCGCTAGTTCAATTTTCCCTGCGCTTGGGTTTTCGAACCCTGCAAGCATACGCATCATCGTCGTTTTACCACAGCCGGATGGACCAAGAAGCGCAAAAAACTCGCTTTCGTAAATACTAAGCGAAAGGCTATCGATCGCGACAAAATCACCAAAACGTTTGGTCACATTATCAAATCGGATAAGCGGCTTTTCGTTCGGGTCATCCCATGGGGCGAAAACGGGTTGGCTCACTTTGGTCTATCCTTTGCACAGCGATTTACCCCTTTGGCGAAAGGGGGATGGATCAGGTCAAAACCCTAGGGCTCTGACCTGAAACAGATTCTAGATACCAGATTTAATTTTGGTCCACATACGCGTGATGACACGCTGCAGTTTGGGCGGATATGAAGAAATGGTATACAGGTTTTCCAAGGTGGCCCCGTCAGGATAGATCGCCGTGTCCCCAAGGACTTCTTCGGCCAGGAACTCTTGGCTCGCCTTGTTGCCGTTCGCATAATAAACATAGTTTGATGCTGCGGCCATGTTCTCGGGGTCCATGATGAAATTCAAGAACTTATGCGCCCCATCCGGGTTAGGCGCGTCAGCCGGAATCGCCATGTTGTCGAACCACATCAACGCGCCTTCCTTCGGCGCATAATAGGCAATTTCCACACCATTGTCCGCTTCGGCTGCACGATCACGTGATTGCAGGATGTCGCCTGACCAACCAAAGGCGACGCAAATGTCCCCGTTTGCCAGTGCGTTGATATATTCTGAACTATGGAATTTTTGCACATAGGGTGCGACCGCTGTCAAAATCGGCTCTGCCTTGGCGATCACGTCAGGGTCTTGTGATTGAGGTGCTTCGCCAACATACTTAAGCGCGGCCGGGATCATTTCTGTCGGTGCATCCAAGAAATGCACGCCACATTCAGCCAGCTTTTCCATGTTTTCGGGATTAAAAACGAGCTCGAGTGAATCGACGGGCGCATCCTCACCCAATACCTCTTTAACCTTGCCGACGTTCACACCCAGACCCGTCGTGCCCCACATGTAATTCACAGCGTACTGGTTGTCGGGATCGTACTTTGAAACACGTTCCTCGATTACGTCCCACATATTAACAATGTTAGGCAGCTTGTCTTTGTCGAGTTTTTGGAAAACACCGGCAGATATTTGACGCTCTAGGAACGTGCCTGTGGGAACAACCACATCATAGCCGGAGCCGCCGGCGAGCATTTTGGTTTCAAGCACTTCGTTGCTGTCAAAGACGTCATAGATCAGGTCTATGCCGGTTTCTTTTTCAAATTTTTGCAACAAGGTTTCGTCGATGTAGTCGGACCAGTTATAGACCCGCACCTCTTCACCCATTGCGCTGGTGGCGATCAATGCCGTTGCTGCAATTCCGCTAAGCAAGCTGTATTTCATTGTCATCTCCCGTTGTGTAGGCTCGGTTGATCCGGACCTTTCATCAATTTGATCAAGTTTTGCACCATGCGGCAAGATCATTTATAATTTTACGCAGATGCGGGCCGGGGTTTAAAATACGATCGAGTACAATTTAGGCGAATTTAATGAACGTAGACCCCGCAGACCTCGCGCCACAACAGCCCACGGACAGCCCAGCCAAAGTGCCGGCCCATCAGCACGTCTATGAACGTGTACGCAAGCTGATCTTGTTCGGCGATTTCGCCCCCGGTCAGGCCGTGACGATCCAGGGGCTCGCGGAAACCCTGGATGCCGGCATGACCCCGATACGCGAAGCCCTGCGTCGATTGATCGCCGAGGGCGCATTGGTGCATCAGGGCAACCGGCGCGTATCTGTTCCAGTACTGGACCTCGAAGGGATACAAGAGCTTGAGTTCATGAGGAAAAAGCTTGAGCCAGAACTGGCACAGCGCGCCGCCGCCCGCATGTCAGAGACCGTTTTAAACGACCTTATCCGTGTCGACGACCTGCTGAACAGTGCCATTAACCGCGGGGATATCGGCGACTATCTGACCCAGAACTACCGCTTTCACACTATTATCAACACCTGCGCCAACGCCCCTATTCTAGCCGCAACGGTCGATCGCTTGTGGCTTATGTTTGGCCCATCCCTGCGTGTGGTGTGCGGTCGGTTCGGCACCTCGAACCTGCCCGATAAGCATGCTGATCTGCTTGCGGCCTTTCGCGAGGGCGATGCAGAAAGGGCGGGGCTGGCAATGACCGAAGATGTTTTGCAGGGCATGTTGCAGATTCAGGCGTCACTTTGATTAAAAGCTGACCAGCTAATCCCCACTTATCAGCAACGCTGCAGAGTGATTCGATTGACTCCGCACAATTTGATCATATCCTGAGGCTAATCTACTCCCATTCCCAGAGGCGCCTCTTATGACCCACATCACCAACCACATGCCCACCGCCGAGCTGCAAGCGCTTGACGCCGCGCACCACATGCACCCGTTTACCACGAATGACGAGCTTGCCGAGAAAGGCGCGCGGATCATCACGCGGGCCAAAGGCGTTTACCTCACCGACAGCGACGGGAACGAGATCCTTGATGGGATGGCCGGTCTTTGGTGCGTCAACATCGGGTATGGCCGTCAGGAAATGGCCGATGTCGCAGCGCGTCAAATGCTCGAGCTGAACTACTATAACACATTCTTCATGACCTCCCACGTGCCCGCCATTGCGCTGGCCAAAGAGATCGCGGCACTGGCCCCTGGCGATCTGAACCATGTGTTTTTTGCCGGATCAGGGTCCGAAGCGAACGATACAAACATTCGCATGGTCCGCACCTATTGGGACATGAAGGGAAAGCCCGAGAAATCCCACATTATCAGCCGTAAGAATGCCTATCACGGGTCGTCGATTGGATCCGGTTCGCTTGGCGGCATGGGCTATATGCACGCACAGGGCGGCATGCCTATCCCCGGCATTCACCACATCAACCAGCCGGACTGGTGGGTCGAGGGCGGGGACCTTACACCCGAGGCATTCGGCCTTGCGCGTGCGCAAGAGCTTGAAGCCAAAATCCTTGAACTAGGGGCCGACAAGGTTGCCGCCTTTATCGGCGAGCCTATTCAAGGTGCCGGCGGCGTCATTATTCCGCCAAGCACATACTGGCCTGAAATCCAGCGGATTTGTGACAAATACAACGTATTGATCATCGCGGATGAGGTTATTTGTGGCTTTGGCCGCACCGGCAACTGGTTCGGGTCTCAAACCATGGGGATCAAGCCGCATATCATGACGATCGCCAAGGGCCTTAGCTCTGGCTACCAGCCGATTGGCGGGTCCATTGTCTGTGACGAGATCGCGCAAACCATCGGATCGGGTGAGTTTAACCATGGTTATACCTATTCAGGCCACCCTGTCTGCTCTGCCGTGGCGCTGGAAAACCTGCGGATCATGCAGGACGAAAAGATTCTGGATCACGTGAACAACGTCGCAGCGCCCGCGCTTCAAGAAGGTCTGGCCAAACTGGCAGAGCACCCTTTGGTGGGTACGGTAAACGTTGCCGGCCTAATGGCGTCGCTGCCACTGTCCCCGCGCAAGGAAACCCGATCAAAGTTCGCAGGCGATGCCGGCACCGTCGGTTTTATGTGCCGGGAACGCTGCTTTGCGAATAACCTGGTGATGCGCCATGTCGGCGACCGGATGATCATCTCTCCGCCGCTGGTCATCACTCCCGAAGAGATTAAGATCTTCATGTCACGCGCTACCAAAGCGCTGGATGAAACCTATGCCGCGGTCAAGGAAGGCAACCTGTTGAAGGCTGCAGAAGACCACGCACATGACGCTGAATCGCCGCTTGGCTAAGCCGCGACTTCCATCGGGTCGGGGCGGCAATTGTCGCCCCGGCCCGATGTAACTAGGGCTGCATAAACTTGTCCGTTTGCGACATCTGCACCGCCTGAATTGGCTGCAGAACCACCCGCTCCGAGGGTGCAAAAGGCTGCTAAACCTGCAGCATTTATTAACGAATTCCCCTTATTTCAAGCAAGCTGCTCAGTAATTCCGCAGGCAAACGAACTGTTTCTCGTCAAATAACCGCTAATCTTCCTGCAATTGACGCTTTCTGCCCAAAACTGTCGTTAATTGGTTGCAAACTAGAAACCACCCCGCTTTAACTTTCTGTCAACAAGGGCGCTTGAACGTCACAATAAACGGGGAGCCAGCTTTGGCAGATACTTCAGCAACAAATGCGTTTGTAGAATTTGAACGCGTGCAGAAAAGCTATGACGGCGAAAATCTTGTCGTAAAAGATCTTAACCTGTCGATGCCGAAAGGCGAGTTTCTGACGATGCTCGGGCCATCGGGGTCCGGCAAGACCACCTGCCTGATGATGCTCGCGGGTTTCGAAACGGCCACGCACGGCGACATCCGGCTGGATGGCAAATCGATCAATAACATCCCGCCGCACAAACGCGGCATTGGCATGGTGTTCCAGAACTACGCGCTTTTCCCGCATATGACAGTTGCCGAAAACCTCGCCTTTCCGCTTGAGGTCCGCAAAATCGGCAAGTCCGAACGTGAAGCGCAAGTAAAGATCGCGCTGGACCGTGTTCAGATGGGTGATTTCGGCGGCCGCCGTCCGGCACAGCTTTCGGGCGGCCAGCAGCAACGTGTCGCCCTGGCGCGCGCCTTGGTATTCGAACCCGAACTCGTGTTGATGGACGAACCGCTGGGGGCCCTGGATAAACAGCTGCGCGAAACCTTGCAGTTTGAAATCACGCATCTGGCGCATGAACTGGGCATTACCGTGGTTTACGTGACCCACGACCAGACCGAAGCGCTGACAATGTCCGACCGCGTAGCCGTGTTCGAAAATGGGCGCATCCAACAGCTGGCCCCACCGGATCTGCTGTACGAAGAGCCCGAAAACAGCTTTGTCGCACAGTTCATCGGCGAGAATAACACCCTCGAAGGGGTCGTGACAGAGATCAAAGG
Organism: Sulfitobacter sp. BSw21498; assembly: GCF_006064855.1. NCBI lineage: Bacteria > Pseudomonadati > Pseudomonadota > Alphaproteobacteria > Rhodobacterales > Roseobacteraceae > Sulfitobacter > Sulfitobacter sp. BSw21498. The sequence goes on along the minus strand of NZ_CP040753.1, from coordinate 2,692,015 downwards.
CGGCACCTGCCTTGTGCAACTGGACGGCGGCGGCCTGATCGAGGCAAAGCCGATCAACGTCACACGCGCCGGCGAACGCACCCGCGTCTCGATCCGCCCTGAGCGCGTTGAATTCAACAAGGAACGGATGCAGGAAGGGGCACACACCCTGAAAGCCGAAGTGCTTGAGTTCGTCTATATGGGCGACATCTTCCGCACCCGCCTGCGGGTTGCCGGGACCGACAACTTTATCATCAAGACACGAAACGCACCCGATCAGGTTCGTTTGAAGCCAGGCCAGCAGATCGAAATCGGTTGGCTGGCAGAGGATTGCCGCGCCCTCGACGCGTAAGCGTCAGGTCGCGGTCGGCCGTCCAACGATCGACGGCGTCGTACGAGGGTGTGGTTAAGCCCGATATCACATCCTCAAGACCCTAACGGGCATATAATGGGAGACTTACGAATGAAGTTTACGACAACGCTACTCGCATCCTCCGCGATCATTGGCGCTGGCACATTGGCATTCGCCGATGCGCATGCGGACATGGCCAAAGAGATGACGCTTGTTTCCTGGGGTGGCGCATACCAAGCCAGCCAGGACAAAGCATATCTGCAGCCCTATCTGGAAATGCATCCTGAAATTTCTGCCGTTTGGGACGAAAGCTCGAACGAAGCCGTGGCCAAGCTGCGCGCGATGAACGAAGCCGGCAACGTGACCTGGGATCTGGTCGACGTGGTTGCCGCTGACGCCATCCGCCTGTGTGACGAAGGTCTGGCGATGGAAATCGACGCCGAGGAAATGCTGGCCGCAGCCCCTGACGGGACATCTGCCGAAGACGACTTTGGCGACCTGCTGGTCAGCGACTGCTTTATCCCGCAGATCGTTTATTCGACCACATTCGGCTACCGCACCGATATGGTTGGCGACACGCCCCCGACCAAAATCTGCGACGTTTTCGACACCGAAGCCTACCCAGGCAAGCGCGCACTGGAAAAGCGTCCTATCAACAACATGGAATGGGCGCTGCTCTGTGACGGCGTTGCCAAAGACGAAGTATATGACGTTCTGGCAACCCCCGAAGGTCAAGAGAAGGCTCTGGCCAAGCTCGACACCATCAAGGACGACGTAATCTGGTGGTCCGCCGGTGCCGATACGCCACAGCTGCTGGCCGATGGCGAAGTCGTCATGGGATCGACCTACAACGGCCGTCTGTTCAGCGTCATCGAAGAGCAGGACCAGCCCGTTGCAATGCTTTGGGACGCTCAGGTGTTCGACCTTGACGGTTGGATCATCCCCGCAGGCCTGCCTGACGACCGTCTGGCCCGCGTCAAAGACTTTGTGAAATTCGCGACAGACACACAGCGTCTGGCGGATCAATCGCAGTACATCAGCTACGGCCCTGCCCGTTTGTCCTCCGCTCCTATGGTTGGCAAGCACGCAGAACTGGGCATCGACATGGCACCTCACATGCCAACCGATCCGGCCAACGCAACGAACACGTTCCTGTACAACTACGAGTTCTGGGCTGACTACCGCGACGACATCGACGCGAAATTCCAAGCATGGTTGGCGCAATAAGCGCTTAGCCCGTTCGGAGGAGGCCACGCTGGCCTCCTCCACCCTCCGGTATCCGTTATGCCATTTTCCGATTTTCCCGCGACCTAACCCCATGGGGCCGATATGAGCGACACAGCCGACGCGACGAACGACACATCTGAACAGACCGGCCCCGTGCTTGCGGCCGACGGCACGCCGCTAAAGCGCAGCCTGAACCGGGCACTGCGTCGTCAAAAGCTCAGCGCGCTTCTGCTGATCGCCCCCCTACTGATCTTTATCCTAGTCACCTTTATCGCACCGATTGCCGATATGCTGTTCCGCTCTGTCGAGAACCAGATCGTGCAAAACACGCTGCCCCGCACCACACAAACACTTGCGGAATGGGACAGTGAAAGCGGCGAAACGCCCGGTGCCCCCGTTTACAAAGCACTCTACGAAGACCTGTTTATCGCGCAAGAACGCAAGCTGCACACCCGCTTGGGCTCGCGGCTCAACTACGAACTGACGGGTGCATCGTCCCTGTTTCGCAAGTCGGGCCGTGGCGTTGATGACATCGGCGAAGTGTTTCAGGACCAATTCGAAGACCTGAATAATTTCTGGAAAAAGGGCGAAAACTGGAACGCCCTGCTTGGCTCAGATGCTTGGCTGGCAGAAATTTCCGACTGGAAGGAATCCACCGGCGATGTGCAGCCCGCATTCAAGATGCGCGAAGGCATGGCAGAACTGCTGCCAGAGACCGCCGAATACTACGAGATTTTCGCCGACTTCGTTCAAAATGACGACGAGGAAAACCTGTACAAAGAAGACCCTTGGGCGCTTATTTATTCCGCGTTCTATGACGATCTGAACGGCCCGACCGCGGCGCAGATCGCAAGCTACACCGGCCCTGCCTCTGCTGAACTGATCGAAGCTGCCGCCGCTGCCCCTGCCTTTGAGACTGTCGATTATAAAGCAGCTTTCAGCAAGATTGACAAAGACTGGGGTAAAACACCCATTTGGGGCACGATCCGCGCCTACAGCCCGGCACTCACCAACGGGTATTTCCTGAACGCTGTCGATATGCAGAAGTCTTCGGACGGCCCTGAATTCCGTCCTGAAAACGAGCGCATCTATGGCAAGCTGTTCTTGCGCACACTATTTATGTCGATCTGCATTACGGTCAGCTGTATCTTGCTGGGCTATCCGGTGGCCTGGATCCTCGCCAACCTGCCCGCCCGCACTGCTAACCTGCTGATGATCCTCGTGCTACTGCCGTTCTGGACATCGCTTCTAGTGCGCACCTCGGCATGGAAAGTGATGCTGCAACAGCAAGGTGTCATTAACGATACGCTGGTCTGGCTGGGCATCGTAGCCGACGACAGCCGTCTGGCGTTGATCAACAACCAGACCGGTACGATCATCGCGATGACGCATATCCTGCTGCCGTTCATGATCCTGCCGCTCTATTCCGTGATGCAAACGGTACCACCTAGCTATCTGCGCGCGGCGAAATCGCTGGGGGCGACCAACTGGACCGCCTTCTGGCGCGTGTATTTCCCGCAATCGGTGCCCGGCATCGGCGCGGGGTCGATCCTCGTGTTCATCCTGTCGATCGGCTATTATATCACGCCCGAAATCGTTGGCGGCACCACGGGGACATTCATCTCGAACCGGATTGCCTACCACATCTCCAGCTCGCTGAACTGGGGCCTCGCGGCCGCACTCGGGGCGATCCTGCTGGCGGTGGTGCTCGGGCTTTACTGGGCCTACGACAAGATCGTCGGCATCGATAACGTAAAATTGGGAGGCTGAACCAATGGTCGCACTCACACCTATCTCCCGCAAACCGGTGAGCTTTTATGTACCGGTCGTCGCTGCCGCCGGTGCCTTTGCCGGCCTCTTCGTCGGTACCGCCCAAGGCAGCGGTTTACTGGGTATCGTGATCGGGGCGCTGACGATGGGCGCGCTGGCGTTCAGCCTGACGCAACTGATCAAGAACGAAACCGTTGGCCGTTGGGCCGCTGTGATCCTGCTCGCCGTCATCGGGTTTTTCCTTGGCGGTGTCCCCATGCTGGTGCTCGGGGTCATCTTCGGTTGGTTCTTCGGCTGGTTCAGCTTCTGGCTCTACGAAGGACGCTACCGCGCCAAGGTCGCCCCCTATCTGACACCGGGGCAAGTCCTGTGGCATTTCACCTTCCGCATCATCTGCGGTGCCGTCCTTGTGTTCCTGATCACACCGATCCTCGTGGTCATGCCGCTCAGCTTCAACGCAGAGAACTTCTTTACCTTCACGCCTGAAATGCTGCGCTTTGATCCCGAAGGCTATTCACTGCGCCACTACAAGGACTTCTTCAACAGCTCTGCATGGCAAGGTGCCGTCTGGAACTCGGTCAAGATCGCGCCTGCCGCGACCTTGCTCTCGGTCAGCTTCGGGACGCTTGCCGCCATCGGCCTCAGCCAGCAGCACGTGCCCTTCCGCCGCGCGATCATGGCGATCCTGATTTCGCCAATGATCGTCCCGCTAATCATCTCAGCCGCTGGGATGTACTTCTTCTACAGCCGCGTTGGCCTGCAAGGAACCTATGTCGGCGTCGTGCTCGCTCACGCGGCCTTGGGCATCCCGTTCGTCATCATCACCGTCACGGCGACGTTGGTGGGCTTTGATCGCTCACTGACGCGCGCCGCGGCGAACATGGGTGCCAATCCGGTCACGACCTTCTTTCGGGTACAAATGCCGCTGATCTTGCCGGGCGTCATTTCAGGCGGGCTGTTCGCCTTCATCACCTCGTTTGACGAAGTCGTCGTGGTCCTTTTTGTCGGCTCTGCCGGTCAGAAAACCCTGCCGTGGCAAATGTTCACCGGCCTGCGCGAACAGATCAGCCCCACGATCCTTGCCGTGGCAACGATCCTCGTGGTGATCTCGATCTGCCTGCTGACCGTGGTCGAAATGCTGCGCCGCCGCTCGGAACGCCTGCGTGGCATGTCACCCGGCTAAGCCACTTCCAAATGGTAAAAAATCCTCGCCGAAGGCATGAGCCGGACCCCAAGGTCCGGCTCATTTCTTTTGCGGCAGACTATTCGCCCGCGACAGCGCGTAAGGCTTCCAACAAACCAAGCGAAGCATAGCCGTCAGGCAGCAGTTCCTGCGACAATTGGAACGCGCGCACCGCGCTGATTGTCAGCGGGCCGATCTTGGCATCGATCTTTACCGTATCGAATCCCTGCGCAGTAAGGCGCGTTTGCAGCTCGATCCGCTCGTCGTAGCTGAGCGCCCGATCCTGCACGGGCCAGCTGTGGCGGATTGGATCACCTCCGGCGATGCGGTCAGCCAAATGTCCGACCCCGATCACATAAGCATCTGCCGAGTTATAGCGTTCGATCACCGCGAAATTGGTATATATCAGAAACGCCGCGCCCTCTGCGCCGCCGGGCAACAGCAAAGACGCAGGCCCGTGATCCTCCAGCGCCCCTGTCACGGGGGCCACTCCGAGGGCTGTCCATTCCTCCGCGGTCTTCAGAATATCGCGGCCCGCCAACAGATAGTCGAACCCGTCGGGCAGTTGCACTTCAACACCCCAAGGCTGGCCCGAGACCCAGCCAAAGTGCTTGAGATACGCCGCGGTCGAGGCCAGCGCATCACGCGGATCGTCGCCCCAGATGTCACGCTTGCCGTCTGCGGTGAAATCTTCGGCATAAAGCTGGAAGGACGACGGCATGAACTGTGTATGCCCCATTGCCCCGGCCCAACTGCCCTGCATCTGCGTAGGCGTGGTATCGCCTGCCTGCAAAATCCGCAGCGAGTCCAGCAGCTCGCCCTCGAAGAACGCCCGCCGCCGCCCGTCATAGGCCAGCGTCGCGAGCGAGGTCAGCACCGGATCGCTGCCCCTGAACGTGCCATAGGCGCTTTCCAGTCCCCAAATCGCGGTTACGATCTCTTTTTCAACGCCATAGCGTTTTTCAATCTGCGCCAGCGCGTCCGCCTGTTCTGCGAGCGCCTTTTTACCGTTGGCAATCCGCAAGTCAGAGGTCGCGGTTGCCAGATAATCCCAGATGGTTTTGGTGAATTCCGACTGGTTTCGATCACGGCGAATGACCTCTGTGTCATAGCGCACTGTTTGCATTGCGCGGTCAAATACCAAGCCGTCGATTCCTGCCGCCAACGCACGGGCGCGGAACGCTGTCAGCCAGTCTTGCAGCCCCGCGTCGCTTCCAGTCTCTTGCGCGGCGGCAGCAGGGCGCGCCGCGCTGTCCGTCTGGGCCAACAGCCCTGTCACGGGGCCGACAGTAAACGTCACCCCGGCGGCCAATACAGCAATCGTTAGCAGTTTCATAAACAGACCCTTCCCAGCATCATGCCAAAGCGTAGCGGCAAATGCAGGGGCCAGAAAGAATGATATGCCCGCTGTGCGTGTTATTGCCGGGTGCGTTTGACCTTGAGTTTGACCTTGTCGGACTTGCGCTTGGCCTTGACCGCTTTGCGCTTTGGATTGGTGCGCCCAGCAGAGCCACCGCGCCCGCGCTTGCCGCCTTTGCCGCCCTGTGAAATCGCGTCACCTTCGATCGTCAGCAGCTCCAACGCGATGCCACCTGTGACCGGCACGGCCTCGGACAGGCGCACAGTGACCCGTTGCCCGACAGAGATCATCATGCCTGTGTCCGACCCCATCAGCGTGCCTGCATCCTGATCGAAATGGAAATACTCGCGCCCTAGGGACCGCATGGGCAGCAGCCCGTCGGCACCGGTTTCGTCCAGCTTCACAAAGGCTCCGAACCGCGCGATGCCGCTGATCCGGCCCGAGAATTCATTGCCGACACGTTCAGACAAATAAGACGCCAGATAACGGTCGGTGGTGTCCCGCTCTGCCACCATGGACCGGCGTTCGGTGTCCGAGATATGTGCGCCGGTCTGTTCGATATCCTCGATATCAAGCTGGCTCAGCCCGTCGTTGCCCCAACCGTGTGCAGTGATCAGCGCGCGGTGCACGATCAGATCCGCATAGCGCCGTATCGGAGACGTGAAATGCGCATAGGACCGCAGCGCCAGACCAAAGTGCCCGATGTGCGCAGGCCCGTAATAGGCCTGCGTCATCGACCGCAACGTCGACAGGTTGATGAGCTCGGCATCATCGGTACCCGCCGCGTCATTCAGCAGTTTGTTCAGATGGCGCGTGTGCAGCACCTGCCCCTTGGCCAACGTATAGCCCGCCGCCTGCGCCGTCTCGCGCAGGGCATCCAGCTTGGCAGGCGAGGGTTCTTCGTGAATGCGGTAGAGCAGCGGCGTTTTCTTCGCCAGCAGCGTCTCGGCGGCCGCGACATTGGCCAACACCATGAACTCTTCGATCAGGCGGTGCGCGTCTAGACGGTCCTTAAAGTTCACCGACTTTACGGTCCCGTCCGCGTCCAGTTCGATCCGCCGCTCAGGCAGGTTAAGGTCCAGCGGCTGGCGTTCGGCACGTGCAGCTTTCAGGGCGGCGTAGGCGGCATAAACAGGCTTTAGAACAGACTCTAGCAAAGGGCCCGTGCGGTCATTCGGATTGCCGTCTATCGCGTCTTGCACCTCTTCGTAGTGCAACGAAGCAGGCGACCGCATCAGCCCGCGATGGAACGTATGGCCGATCTTGTTGCCCTCGGCATCCAACACCATACGCACCGCGATACAGGCGCGCGCCACGCCTTCGTGCAGCGAACACAGGTCGCCCGACAGACGATCAGGCAGCATCGGGACAACGCGGTCGGGGAAGTAAGTCGAATTGCCCCGTTTGCGCGCTTCGCGGTCCAGCGCAGAGCCGGGGGTGACATAGGCGGCGACATCCGCGATCGCGACCCAGACGACATGGCCACCCTCGTTCTTGGGGTCTTCGTCAGCATGGGCATAGCACGCGTCATCATGGTCGCGCGCGTCAGAGGGGTCGATGGTGATCAACGGCAAATCACGCAGATCCTCGCGCCCTTTCAGGCCCTCGGGTTTCGCCGCATCGGCTTGCGCCATCACATCATCAGGGAAATCGTCGGGGATACCGTGCTGGTGGATCGCTATCAGGGACACGGCCTTGGGGGCGGACGGATCGCCAAGGCGTTCAACGATACGTGCCCGCGGGGACCCCATGCGGGCCTTTGGCCCCGATTGTTCGGCCTCGACCAGCTCGCCGTCTTTGGCACCGTGGGTTGCGTCACCGGGCACCCACCATTCCTTGTCCGACCCTTTATCGATGGGCACAATGCGCCCGCCTTCGGTTGTCTTGCGGAAAATACCCAGCACCCGTTGCGGGTTCGCGCCGATGCGACGGATCAGCCGCGCCTCATAGTGAAAATCCTCGCCCTGAACCAAGGTCAGACGCGCGAGGATGCGGTCCCCTGCACCCAAGGCAGGGTCGGAGGCCCGCGGTATTACGAGCACGATCGGCTCTACGCCTTCGCCCTGCCATTCCATCGGTTTGGCAAACAGGTCGCCGTCCTTATCGGGGCCGGTAATCTGCAACACGGACACTGGCGGCAACCGGTCGGGATCTTGATAACTGCGCTTGCGCTTTTCCAGATGGCCTTCGGCCTCCAGCTCTTTCAGCACGCGTTTCAGGTCAATCCGGGCCGCTCCCTTGATGCCGAACGCCTTAGCGATATCACGCTTGGCGGCCAGAGTGGGGTTTTCGGCGATCCATTCAAGGATCTCGGGCTTTGAAGGTATTTTGCTCATGCTTCACGAGGTAGCACGCGCACCCCGCTTCGTCATGGGCAAATCGTCGATTGTATCCACGTCCCTCAATGTCGCGACCTGTGCAATGCGGTGATCGGGCAGCGTGGCGACAGTATCGGCCAGCGCATGTTCCGTCGACCAGCGGACGTTTTCAAACAGGCGCGGCGGAACGGGGCGGGCGCGTTTCAAGCCGATCAGCCAATAGCCCCCGTCCGGTGCGGGCCCGAACACCGCATCATGCGACCCGAGCGCGCGAAACGCCTCTGCCACCCGTGCAGAGGTCACGCCCGGAATATCGGCACCGATGACGCAAACCGGCCCCGCAGGCGCACCGCGCAGCATGCGGCCCATGCGGTCGCCCAGATCACCGCGCCCTTGCGGCCAGCGGGGCAGATGCGCGGGCCAGACGCGGCTGGACAGCCCTGCCCGATCCGGTGCGACAGCCAGCACCACCTGCCAGCGCGGGTCTTGCACACGGCGGATCAATGCGCGGGTCTGATGCCGGAACCACCACGCGGCGGCGGTCATGCCCAGATCACGGCCAAGCCGCGTCTTGACCCGCCCCGGCAGCGGCTCCTTCACCATGATGACCAATGTGCGGTTCAAAAGGAAAGGACCATCTCGCGGTGGTCAATGCCTGCGTCGTCAAAGACCGGTCCCTGCGCCACAAACCCGAGTTTCTCGTAGAACCCCAACGCATGCAGCTGCGCGCCGAGCTTCGCGAACCTCACCGCCGGATCCTTGCGCGCCTCTTCGACGGCCGCACGGATCAGCGCCGCGCCAAGCCCGGTACCGCGGTGGGATTTGATCACACACACCCGCCCGATCTTGGCTGTGTCGCCTTTGATATGCATCCGCGCCGACCCGATGGGGAGCTCTTCTTCGGTCGCAAGGAAATGGGTCGCATCGCCGTCACGGTCGTCCAGCTCTTCCGCCTCTGTTACGTTCTGTTCTTCGATAAAGACGATGCGGCGCAGCAGGTGGCAGCTGGCAAGGTCTTCGGTCACAGCGATATGGGCAGTCATGCGAAATAGTCCTTCAGGATGCGGGTATAGATTGATTTCAACTGGTGAATCTGCGCCACCTCGACGTTCTCGTCGACCTCATGCATGGATTGCCCGACCAGACCGAATTCGACCACTGGGCAGTGGTGCTTCATGAACCGCGCATCCGATGTCCCACCAGAGGTAGACAGTTCAGGCGTCACCCCCGTCTCTGCCTGCACCGCCTTGGAGACCAGATAGGACAGATCACCGGGGGGCGTGATAAAGCTTTCGCCCGATATCTTGACCTTCAGTTCGATCTGCACGCCAAAGCTGTCGCGGATCGCGGCGGCCTGCTCTTCCAGCCATGTGGTCAGACTGCCGCCCGAATGCATGTCGTTAAAGCGGATGTTCACCGTCGCGCGGGTTTCAGCGGGGATCACATTGGTCGCGGGGTTGGCGGTATCGACCGTGACGATCGCCAATGTAGACGGGTCGAAATGATCAGTCCCGTCGTCAAGGGTATGCGAGGCAAGCTGGTCCATCAGCCGCATCATCGCGGGCATCGGATTGTTGGCGCGGTGGGGATAGGCCGCGTGGCCTTGTTTGCCGATCACGCGGAAATGCGCGTTCAGGGACCCGCGCCGCCCAATTTTAATCATCTCGCCCATAGAGTTGGGGCACGTCGGCTCGCCCACCAGACAAACGTCCATCCGCTCGCCTGCGTCTTTCATGTAATCCAGCAATGCGCGGGTGCCGTCGATGCCTTCGGCTTCCTCGTCTCCGGTGATCGCCAGCACAATCGATCCGTCCGGCGGTGTATCACGGACAAAGTCGATGGCCGCGGCGGTAAAGGCGGCCACACCGGATTTCATATCGGTGGTGCCGCGCCCGTACATAATGCCGTCTTTGATCTCTGCGCCAAAGGGCGGCATCGTCCAGTCGGCCTCGTTCCCGATGGGCACGACATCGGTGTGACCGTTAAAGCCAAAGCTACGGGTGTTTCCCTGCTTGCCCCAACGCGCAAAAAGGTTCTTGATCCCGCCACGGTCGGCCCACGCACAGTCAAACCCCGCATCGGTCAACAGATCGTACAACACCTGTTGTGCCCCCCCATCTGCGGGGGTGACCGACGGGCAACGCACCAGTTTGGCGGTTAGGTCTACGGGATCGATGCTGGTCATGTCAGAGCTCCTTTGGCGTGTTTCGCGGTGTTGCCCTACATTTGTGAGGAAAACACAAGGAAGCCAAGGGGGCGAAGGTACGCCCTAGTCGAAAAACGGCGTCATTTGCGCAATGATGACCGAGTTTTCATCCAGTGCCCGCGCCATCAACGCGCGTTCATCCTCGTCGATTTCGTGGCCTTCTTCTTCGCGCTCGGCAAGGGTGCCGTATCCGGTCACGTCCAGTGGGTTCGTGTCTGCCTGCTTGAGAATGGCAACCGTTTCGCGCACCGCTTCTGCCTCGTCGATACCAGACGCAAAGCACATCAGCGCGGCACCGGTCGCCTTATCCGGCAAGCCGTCACCGTCCTTGCGCCCGATTTCGACCAACAAGGTATAAACCTGCTGGCGCGACGGTTTTTTGGGTTTCTTCTGGTCAGACATAAAAGGGCCACCGCATTAAGATGCGGCAGCCCTACCTTGTTCTGCGTCGCCTGAAAAGGGTCAGCTACGTCCGCGTACCAAACGTGTTACCCAGATCAGCAGGCAGGCCCCGATGATCCCGACAACCAGTTGACCGATCCAGCCGCCCAAGGTCGCGCCGACGATGGCAACCAGCAGGAAGTTGGCGACAAGCGCGCCAATGATCCCCAGAATAATGTTCATGATCAGCCCCATATCGGACTTCATGATTTTTTCCGCGATCCACCCGGCCAGACCACCGACGATAATTGCTGCAAACCAACCCAAACCTGTCATTTCAAATTCTCCATAAATCTTGTTTCAGAGAGTGAACTCACAGATCTGTGAAAAGGTTCCCTTAGTCGCGCAAAAGCTCGTTGATCGAGGTTTTCGAGCGTGTTTTCTCGTCCACGCGCTTTACGATGACGGCGCAATAGAGGTGCACACCGTTCTTTGACGGCATGGACCCTGCCACAACGACCGACCCTGCGGGGACTTCGCCATAAAAGACTTCGCCTGTTTCGCGGTCCAGAATTTTGGTCGACTGCCCGATATAAACGCCCATCCCCAGAACAGAGCCTTCGCGCACGATGCAGCCTTCGACAACTTCGGAGCGCGCCCCGATAAAGCAGTTGTCTTCGATGATCGTTGGCCCGGCCTGCATGGGTTCAAGCACGCCACCAATGCCAACGCCGCCCGACAGGTGAACGTTCTTGCCGATCTGCGCGCAGGACCCGACGGTCGCCCATGTGTCGACCATTGTGCCGCTGTCGACATAGGCACCGATGTTCACGAACGACGGCATCAGGACCACGCCCGGCGCGATAAAGGCCGACTTGCGCACGACGCAGTTTGGCACAGCGCGAAAGCCTGCTTCTTTCCAGTCGGCGTCATTCCAGCCTTTGAACTTGCTATCGACCTTGTCCCACCAGCCGCTGCCCTGCGGGCCGCCGTCGTGCTGTTCCATATCCTTGATACGGAAGCCCAGCAGAACCGCCTTTTTGGCCCATTGGTTCACATGCCAATCGCCATTTTCCATTTTTTCGGCGACGCGCAGCTTGCCACTGTCAAGCGCGGCCAGCGTGTCTTCGATCGCGTCGCGTGTTTCGCCTGTGGTGGCGGATGTGATCGTGTCACGGGCATCCCAAGCGGCTTCGATGGCGGTTTCAAGTTGGGCGTTCGACATGGGTGTAGCTCCGGCGAATGAGGGTCAAATGTTGCGACTGGCTATACAGTCGTCAGGCCCGTCGTGCAATGACGTCGGATGGCGTGGTCATTTGCGCCAAAGGCGGGCATGTTGCGATAAAGGGCGCGAACCGCCCGCATAGACCGGAGAGTATGATGACCGATTCAAAACGCCACCCCTTGCGGCAGGCCGGCGACGACCGCGCCACGGCACAGGATGTTCCCGACACGCCGCAGACGCGGGCCCCTGCCTACCGGCTGGCCTTTACCGATGATGATTTTATGTGTCGTCAGGAATTGCGCCCCGTCCGGCTGCAACTTGAACTGCTGAAGCCCGAGATGGCGTTGGATGCGCATGGCGTCAAATCCACCATCGTGCTGTTCGGCGGCGCGCGTATCCCCGCGCCCGCCCACAAGGACAAGGCCCGCACCAAGACGCTGGCCGATCTGTCGCATTTCTATGATGAAGCCCGCGAATTCGCGCGGCTGATGACGCTGAAATCGATGGAGAGCGACGGCCAGGATAACGTCATCGTCACAGGCGGTGGCCCAGGCGTGATGGAGGCAGGCAACCGCGGCGCCGTCGACGCAGGCGGGCAATCCATCGGGCTGAATATCGTGCTCCCGTTTGAACAGGCACCGAATGAATACGTCACACCCGAGCTGTGCTTTAACTTTCACTACTTCGCGATCCGCAAGATGCATTTCCTGATGCGTGCACGTGCGATCTGCGTATTCCCGGGCGGTTTCGGCACCCTGGACGAGATGTTCGAGACGCTAACCCTGATCCAGACGGGCCGCATGTCGCGGATACCCTTCCTGCTGTTCGGTCGTGCGTTCTGGGAAAAGATCATCAACTGGGATGCGCTGGCCGACGCGGGCACGATCTCGGATCAGGATCTGGACCTGTTCCAATTTGTAGAATCCGCCGACGAGGCGATGAAGCTGATCGAAAATTGGGATACTGCCCCCGCCCGAGAGGAAGTCCCCGGACGCTGAAAGACCCTTTTGTCAGATCACACGCACAGATCAGCCGGAAGCACACAGACCTCTACGTGATGCGGCAGCGTTTCCAGAACGGAACCGTGGTCCGTGTCACGTACCCCATAGCCATAGCCGGCCAGACGATGTTTCCATTCGCGGTAGGACAAGGCGCTTTCGCGTTCGCGGGTTACAAGTGCCAGTACATCGGCAGTGATAAAGGCGTCGTTTTTAATAATGATAGTCATCGCAGTATCGCTCCTGATTGTGTTGTCGATGGAAGCAATATTCTGGGCGATGATGACTTAATTTCTGCTTAAATGCGGCGGACCCAAGGTCATTTCACGGTGAGCGCGCCACAATCGACCGCTACAAATGCAAACAGCCGCCCCAAATCGGGACGGCTGCATCATGCTACTCGCTTGAAACTAATGGATTACATCCCCGCGTCAGCCTCGATCTGCTTGCGCGATTTGCGTTCGCGTTCGGTCGCAGATTTCAACTGACCACACGCGGCCATGATGTCTTCGCCGCGCGGTTTGCGCACGGGCGAGGCATAGCCGGCCTGATACACAATCTCGGAGAACGCGCGGATACGGTTGTTCGACGACCGTTTGTACGGTGCGCCGGGCCATTCGTTGAACGGGATCAGGTTGATCTTGGCCGGAATGCCACGGATCAGCTCTACGAGGCGGTACGCGTCGGCGTCTGAATCGTTCACCCCGTCGAGCATCACATATTCAAACGTGATCCGTTCAGAATTGCTGACCCTAGGATAGGCCCGCAGCGCTTCTATCAGCTCTGCGATGTTCCAGCGCTTGTTGATCGGCACCAGATTGTTGCGCACCTCATCCGTGGTCGCGTGGAACGACACGGCCAGCTGACAGCCGATTTCTTCGGCTGTGCGGGCGATCTCTGGCACCACACCCGAGGTCGATAGCGTAATCCGGCGGCGTGACAGCTGGATGCCCTCGGGGTCCATTGCGATCTTCATCGCGTCGCGCACGTTTTCAAAGTTATACAGCGGCTCGCCCATGCCCATTAGGACGATGTTGGACAACAGCCGTGGCGCCTCGGAGATGGTCCCGGGCACTGGCCATTCGCCCAAATCATCCCGCGCCACCATCACCTGCCCGATGATCTCGGCCGCAGTCAGGTTGCGCACGAGTTTTTGCGTACCTGTGTGGCAGAAGGAACACGTCAGCGTACACCCAACCTGCGAGCTGACACAAAGCGTGCCGCGGCCTTCTTCGGGGATATACACCACCTCGACCTCATGACCGCCCGCGATGCGCACCAGATACTTGCGGGTGCCATCCTCTGACACCTGCTTGGTCACGACCTCCGGCACTTCTATCACAAACTTCTCGGCCAGCTCGGCGCGGAACGCTTTCGACAGGTTGGTCATGTCGGCAAAGTCACGGGTGCCCCATTGATAGATCCACTGCCAGATCTGCCCGACGCGCATCTTCGCCTGCTTTTCAGGCGTACCTTCGGCAATCAACGCAGCGCGCATGGCGTCACGGGTCAGCCCGACAAGGTTCATCGGCCCCTCCGCCTGCTTACGCGGAATGGTCATGACATCTTGAGTGATCGGCGCGGTCGCAGACATGGGGATTCTCCAGTGTGCAGGGGTTTGAGCGCTCTATATAGGGATTTTTCCCTAAATCAAAAGGAAACGCCGCATTGCTGACGCAGCCTCAGTGCATGGCTGGGACCGTCAGGGCCCGTTTGTGGGCCGTGTCGTACCGGAAAAAGCCCCGCCAAGGGCAGGGCTTTGCAATCAGATCAGGCGAAAAACCTTAGCCGCCGCAGCGTTTGGCAGCGTCGTCAACCGCGGCTGTGAACCCCAACAACGAGAACGAGTCTTCGGTCTGGGTGCCACGGCCCGAACGGCCCGTCAGCTTGGCATCAGAACCGCGCTTCATGGCGGCGATGATCTTGTTGTCATCCTCGGTGGTTGCAGGCCAGGCCCACTCGCCCTCCGTGAACAGTTCAAACGTAGTGCCTCCGATGTTCATGTTGACGGTCGACCCAGAAGCAAAGGGATAGCCGCCGGTAAAGGCCACCTGCCCCTTGGCACCCGCGCTTGGACGGTAGAAGACCATCAACAACGTCTGGCCCCGGCTTACAGATACAACGCGGCCATCCCGCGAGTTCACGGATTCTTTCGGTGTGGACACGCCCCAACATTCGGTCGGGTTGTCTTCGACGAATACGCTCCAGTCCGTCTCTGCCGCTACGCGGTTCGTGCTTTGCGCTTGCGCGAACACGCTGCCTGCGCTCAGCCCCGCCAGCGCCGCCGCTAAACCAATCGTCCTAAAGTTCATCATCTACCTGGGCCTCCAGCCGCCAATAACCTCAACATCACTACAATCCCCCAATGGCAGCCCTTCGGGAGGCGCTCTTGTCAAAGGAACTGTATTTCTTTCGTCAACAAGCATAATAACGTCAAACAGGCGACACACGAAACCCTGATTGGCAGGAATTCGCCAACGAAAAGGACAAATCATGGCCCAAGCAGCCCCCTTTGCCGAAATCTGGCGTGGTCCGTTTCTGGAAAGCGTGCATTCGGGTCATGCGGTGGTCTGTGACAGCAGCGGTCAGATCCTGCACGCCTGGGGGGATCCCGACACGGTGATCCTGCCTCGGTCCTCTGCCAAAATGATTCAGGCGCTGCCTCTGGTCCAGTCTGGCGCTGCTGATGCCTATGGCCTTGGCCCGCAACATCTGGCCCTTGCGTGCGCATCGCATCAGGCAGCGGATTTGCATGTGGGAATCATCTCTGACTGGCTTGATACTTTAGGACTGAACGACAGCGCCTTTCGCTGCGGAGCAGCCGAACCGGGCGACGTGGCCGCGCGCGATTCACTGGCCTGCGCAGACCAGCAGCCGTGCCAAATTCACCACGAATGCTCTGGCAAACACGCGGGCTTCCTGTCGGTCAACGCCCATACGGGCGGCGGTGCGGACTACGAAAAGCCGGACCACCCCGTGCAGCGTGCCTGCCTTGAGGCATTTGAACGGGTGACCGGCACCACCTCTCCGGGTTTTGGCATCGACGGCTGCTCTGTCCCGAATTTTGCGACGACCCTACATGGCATGGCCCGTGCGATGGCCCATTTCGCCGCCGCGCCTGATGGTTCGGCCGAGGCGCGCCTGCATCAAGCCATGCGTTTGCATCCCGACCTTGTCGCCGGCGAAACCCGCGCCTGCACCAACCTGATGCGTGCGACGAACGGCCAAGTCGCGCTCAAGACCGGTGCCGAAGGGTTTTTTATCGCGATCCTGCCAGATCAGAAAATCGGCGTGGCACTCAAAGCCGCCTGCGGCACCAAACGCGCCGCAGAATGTGCGATTACATCAATCCTGATCAAACTGGGCGCGCTTGACCCGAACCACCCCGAGGCTCTGAAATACCGCAACGCCCCGATTGAAAACCGTCGCGGCATCATCACCGGCATGCTCAAGCCCGCAGCGGGTTTTGCCTAAAGCCGCTTCCAAATGGTGCAAAATCCCGGGGTATGGGGCAGCGCCCCATGCACCTCTCGGAATTAGCTGACGAATTCGTCCTTGGTGTATCCCTGCACATAGAGCAGCGCCGTCAGGTCGCCAAAGTTGATCCGGACATCGCATTCAGCAGCGACTGCGGGCTTGGCGTGCAACGCCACCCCCATGCCGGCGCGGGCCAGCATACCCAGATCATTAGCCCCGTCGCCCACGGCGATCACATCGGCCTCGGTCAGACCCAGCCGCGCGGTGATCTCTTCCAGCGCATCGACTTTGGCTTGTCTTCCAAGGATCGGCACCCCCACATCGCCGGTCAGCACCCCGTCTGAGGCCAGCAATGTATTCGCGCGGTTCTCGTCGAACCCAAGCGCCTTTGCGACGGCAGCGGTAAACGCCGTGAACCCGCCCGAGACGAGCGCCGCGTAGGCACCGTTCGCTTTCATCGTCGCGATCAAGGTCTGTCCGCCGGGCATATGGGTGATCCGCTCTGCCAAAACGCGCGTGATAACCGCTTCATCTAGCCCCTTCAGCAGGCCGACGCGTTCGCGCAGCGCCTCTTCGAAATCCAGCTCGCCGTTCATGGCGCGTGTGGTGATCTCTTTTACGCGGTCGCCCACACCAGCCTCATCGGCCAATTCGTCGATGCATTCTTGCTGGATCATGGTGCTGTCCATATCAGCCAGCAGCATCTTCTTGCGCGCCCCTTCGGACGGGGTGATCACCAGATCGACGCCCATCCCCTGACATTCGGCCCAGACATCCCAACGATTGCCAGGCATCCGCTTCATGTCAAAGCGCGCGGCCTCGTCCGGAGCCAGCCAAACGGCATCCCCGCCCCCCCATGCATTTCGAACAGCATCGACCAAAGACGCCTCAAGCTGCGGGCGTTGAGGAGAGGTTAACAGGGTCACACTATGCATGGGGTAGGTCCGTTCTCGTCAATTCAATCTGGGGCGCATCTGCGCATTGTTTCACCGAGGTTTCCACCCCTGTTTCAGGGCTCCTGCGGGGGAAGGTTGAACAAGAAGCCGTCCGCGCCGCAGCGCGACTAACACCCCAGCCTAATGTTACAAAATATCGAGACTGAAAAATGTCAGGTAACATTTAAGTTGCGTCGAATCGCGACTATCCCTAGGCTCATCAACCAAGGGAGACTTTTATGGACGCTTTTATTTGTGACGCACAGCGCACACCCATCGGCCGCTTTGGCGGCGCATTGTCATCGGTGCGTGCCGATGATCTTGCTGCGGCACCCATTGCTGCATTGATGGCCCGCAATCCTGATCTGGATTGGTCCAAAATTGATGACGTGATCTTTGGCTGCGCCAATCAGGCCGGCGAAGACAACCGTAACGTGGCACGTATGGCAGCACTGCTGGCGGGCTTGCCGGTCGATGTGCCCGGTGCAACGATCAACCGCCTTTGTGCCTCCGGTATGGATGCCGTCGGTGCTGCTGCCCGCGCGATCAAGGCAGGCGACATGGATCTGGCGATTGCCGGCGGTGTCGAAAGCATGACCCGTGCGCCTTTTGTGATGCCCAAGGCGGAAACTGCATTCTCACGCAACAACGCCGTCTATGACACCACCATCGGCTGGCGCTTTGTAAACCCCAAGATGAAGGCGCAATACGGCGTCGAATCGATGCCCGAAACCGGCGATAATGTCGCCACAGACTATGACATCAGCCGCGCCGACCAGGACGCTTTTGCCAAGCGCAGCCAGGACCGTTGGGAAGCCGCGGACAAGGCGGGCGTGTTTGCCGATGAAATCACCCCGGTCTCGATCCCGCAGCGCAAGGGCGACCCGATTGTCTTTGACCGCGACGAACACCCGCGGCCCGGCACCACGATCGAAGCGCTGACCAAACTGCGCCCGATCAATGGCCCCGACCTGACCGTCACTGCGGGCAATGCCTCTGGCGTGAACGATGGCGCGGCGGCAATGCTGATGGCGTCCGGGGCGGCAGCGTCGCAGCACGGGCTGACCCCGATTGCGCGTGTTGTTGGCATCTCTGCCGCCGGTGTTGAACCGCGCGTCATGGGGATCGGCCCTGTCCCCGCCAGCCAGAAAGTTCTGGCCCGCGCAGGTCTGACCATCGACCAGATGGATGTGATTGAACTGAACGAAGCATTCGCTTCGCAAGGGATCGCCACATTGCGGGCTTTGGGTGTGGCCGATGACGCCCCCCATGTGAACGCCAACGGCGGCGCGATTGCCATCGGTCACCCGCTGGGGATGTCCGGTGCGCGTCTGGTCATGACCGCAGCCCTGCAACTGAAACGCACAGGCGGCCGCTATGCGCTGTGCACCATGTGTGTCGGCGTCGGCCAAGGCGTCGCTATCATTCTCGAACGCGCTTAACGCAATTATCCCCCTGAAAGGATCTGAACAATGTATGCACAGATGATCAAATCCACCGGCCAAGGTGTCAAATCTCTCGAAGAGATGGATCCGCAGGAACGCGCCTTTCAGGAACGGATAAATGCGGGCGGCAAGATCGAGCCGAAAGACTGGATGCCGGACGGGTATCGCAAGAACCTGATCCGGCAAATCGGCCAGCACGCGCATTCGGAAATCGTGGGCCAGTTGCCAGAGGGCAACTGGATCACCCGCGCCCCGACGCTGGAACGCAAAGCGATCCTGCTGGCAAAGGTACAAGACGAGGCAGGCCACGGCCTGTATCTTTACTGTGCCGCTGAAACACTGGGGGTCAGCCGCGACCAGCTGACCCGCGACTTGCTGTCGGGCAAGATGAAATACAGCTCTATCTTCAATTATCCGACCCTAACATGGGCCGATATGGGCGCCGTAGGCTGGCTCGTGGATGGTGCCGCGATCATGAATCAGGTCCCGCTGCAGCGCACATCCTACGGCCCCTACGCCCGCGCGATGGTGCGTATCTGCAAGGAGGAATCCTTTCACCAGCGCCAAGGCTACGACATCATGATGAAGATGGCGAAGGGCACAGACGCGCAGCGCAAGATGGCGCAGGACGCGTTAAACAGGTTCTGGGGACCTGCGTTGATGATGTTCGGCCCGTCGGACGAAAATTCCGTCCATTCGGCGCAATCGATGGCGTGGAAGATCAAGATGAACTCCAACGACGAGCTGCGTCAGAAGTTCGTCGATGAATGTGTGCCGCAGGCCGAATATCTGGGCCTGACCGTCCCCGACCCCGAACTGAAGTGGAACGAGGAACGCGGGCATTATGACTTTACCCAGCCCGATTGGGACGAATTCTTTGACGTGCTCAAGGGCAATGGTCCCTGCAATACCGAACGGCTCGCTGCGCGCAACAAAGCGTGGGACGACGGCGCATGGGTACGCGACGGCCTGATGGCACATGCGGCGAAGAAACGCGCCGCGAAACTGGCAGCGGAGTAGGCAAGATGAGCAGCACAACACATGAATGGCCCCTGTTCGAGATTTTCATTCGCGGCCAGCACGGGCTGAGCCACCGGCATGTTGGCTCTCTGCACGCGGCAGATGCCGAAATGGCGATCAAGAACGCCCGTGATGTTTACACCCGTCGCAACGAAGGCGTGAGCATCTGGGTCGTCGAAGCGACCCAGATCGCCGCCTCCTCCCCCGAGGAAAAAGGCCCGCTGTATGAGCCAGCCAACGACAAGGTCTATCGCCACCCCACCTTCTTTGACATTCCAGACGAAGTGGGGGCGATGTGAGCACACCCCAAACAGACCCTAACAAAGGCGATTTGTTCGAGTTTCTGTGCCGGATGGGGGACAATACCCTCGTTCTCGGGCACCGCGTTTCGGAATGGTGCGGGCACGCCCCCGTGCTGGAAGAAGACATCGCGCTGGCGAATACCGCGCTGGATCTCATCGGGCAGACGACGCTGTGGCTGGATCTCGCGGGCGAGGTCGAAGACGCGGGTCGCGATGCCGACCGGCTTGCCTTTCATCGTGACGTTTGGGATTTCCGCAACCTGCTGCTGGTCGAACAACCCAACGGTGATTTCGGTCAGACCCTCATGCGCCAGTTCCTGTTTGACGCATGGCATTTGTCACAGCTGACCGCGCTGATGGGCAGCAATAATACGCAGATCGCCGCCATCGCGGAAAAGTCGAGCAAAGAGGTGACCTATCATCTGGAGCGTGCGACGGACACTGTGATCGGCCTTGGTGACGGGACCGAAGAAAGCCACCGCAGAATGCAAAATGCGGTGGACCTGTTGTGGCCCTATGTCGGGGAAATGTTCATGGGCGACGCCGTCGATGATGCCATGGTCGCTGCAGGCATCGCGCCCGATCCCGCGTCCCTACGCCCCGCCTATGATACGTTGGTGAATGATGTCTTCACCGCAGCCACACTGACAAAACCCCAAGATGATTTCGGCCATCGCGGCGGCAAATCAGGCAAACGCCATTCGGAACATCTGGGGCATATGCTGACGCAAATGCAATGGCTTCAACGCGCCTACCCGGATGCGACATGGTAGTCGAAAAGCCCGCGTTAGAGACAGTTTGGGGCTGGCTGGACGCTGTGCCCGACCCCGAGATCCCGGCGATCTCCCTCACTGATCTGGGGATCATCCGCGATGTGCAATGGTCCGGTGACACACTTGAGGTGACGGTGACACCAACCTATTCCGGCTGCCCTGCGACGACGATCATCAACCTTGATATCGAAACGGCATTGCGCGGGCACGGGATCGAAAAACTGACCCTAAAGCGGCAACTCTCGCCTGCCTGGACCTCGGACTGGATGACCGAAGCGGGCCGCGCAAAGCTCGAAGGTTACGGCATCGCCCCGCCCCAACCCGCAGGTGGCCCCGAACGCTGCCCCCGCTGCCAGTCGACGCATCTGGAAAAGATCAGCCAGTTCGGATCGACCCCCTGCAAGGCGCAATGGCGCTGCACCGACTGCCTGGAACCCTTCGATTATTTTAAGTGTATCTGACCAATGAGCCAATTTCTCCCCTTATTAGTGACTGATATTCACCGCACGATCCGCGACGCCGTCGTGTTGACCCTGCAACCCGAAGACCCAACGGCTTTCGCCTTCAAGCAGGGGCAGTATCTGACATTCAGACAGGATTTCGGCGGTACCGAACTGCGCCGCAACTATTCCATCTGCGCGGGTCTGGACGACGGTGTGTTGCAAGTCGGGATCAAGCGGGTGGATGGCGGCGCGTTCTCTAGCTTTGCGAACGAGATATTACAGGTCGGGGATACGCTGCACGCAATGCCCCCTCAAGGCACGTTTTCCGCCGTATTAGAGCCTGATCACGCGAAGAATTACCTTGGATTTGCCGGCGGGTCGGGGATCACGCCGGTGCTGTCGATCCTCAAGACCGTTCTGAAACGCGAGCCCAAATCAACCTTTACGCTGGTCTATGCCAACCGCGCCGTGAACACGATCATGTTCCGCGAAGAGCTGGAGGACCTCAAGAATCGGTATATGGGTCGGTTGAGCGTCATCCACATGTTGGAAAGCGGGCAGGATATCGATCTGTTCACCGGCCGTGTGGACCGAAATAAATGCGCCGAGCTGTTCAAGACATGGATCGACGTGTCTGACATGGATATGGCCTTTATCTGCGGCCCTGAACCGATGATGCTTGCTATTGCTGACGCACTAAAAACCCACGGGTTAGAGCCTGATCAAATTAAATTCGAGCTCTTCAGCGAAAGCCAGCAGGGTCGTCTGGCGAAACAGGAAATGGCCAAGCGCAGCAAGGGTAAGGCCGAAACGCAAGTCACCGTAAAAATCGACGGCGCGCAGCACAGCTTTACCATGGCCAAGGGTCAGTCTGTGCTCGACGCGGCGCTGGAAAACAACCTTGATGCGCCCTTTGCCTGCAAAGCAGGGGTCTGTTCGACCTGCATGTGCAAGGTGACCGAAGGCGAGGTCGAGATGCTGTCGAACCATGCGCTGGAGGATTACGAGGTCGAACGCGGTTACCGCCTGAGCTGCCAAAGCTATCCGCTGAGCGACACGCTTTTCATTGACTACGACCATCACTAAGGGGCCTGACATGCGCGATATTCAAAGCTTTGCCGCCGGACAATGGATCAACCCCGGTGCCGGTGCACGCCACATCGCAAGCGCGATTACCGGCGATGTTATCGCCCAAGCAGGCAATGACGCGCTGCAGGTTCAGGCAATGCTGGGCTACGCCCGTGACATCGGTGGGCCTGCCCTGCGCAGCCTGACGTTTCATGACCGTGCCAAGATGCTCAAGGCTGTCGCGCTATACCTGAATGACCATAAACAGAGCCTATACGAGCTGTCGTTCGACACGGGCGGTACGCAGTCCGACCACCTGATCGACGTGGATGGCGGCATCGGCACGATGCAGGTCTATGCCGCCAAGGGCCGTCGCGAGATGCCGGATGATCAGGTCTATCTGGACGGTCCCGTGGAACAGTTGGGCCGCACCGGTCAGTTCATGGGGCGCCACATCTGCACGCCGCTGCAAGGCGTCGCGGTGCATATCAACGCCTTCAACTTCCCCGTTTGGGGCATGTTGGAAAAGCTCGCCCCGACGCTGCTCGCCGGTGTGCCCGCCATCGTCAAACCAGCCACCGCCACCTGTCAGGTGACCGAAGCCTGTTTCCGCCTGATGATCCAGTCCGGCATTCTGCCAGATGGCGCGATCCAGCTGGTGACGGGGGGCTTGGGCGTTATGTTGGACCACCTCGATTGTCAGGATGTGGTCAGCTTTACCGGATCAGCAGAAACGGCCCTGAAACTGCGCAGCAACCCTGTGCTGGTCGAACGCTCTGTCCGGTTCGCGTCTGAGCAAGATAGTCTCAATGCCTCTGTGTTAGGGTCTGATGCGGGCCCCGGCACGCCGGAGTTTGACCTGTTCGTCAAAGAGGTCCAGCGCGAGGTGACGGCCAAGGCGGGGCAGAAATGCACCGCCATCCGCCGGATCATGGTCCCGCAACCCCATGTGGATGCGATGATTGCAGCCCTGACGGATCGCTTGGCCAAAGTCACCATCGGGGACCCGCGACTGGACAGCACGAAGATGGGCGCGCTTGTCTCACTTTCGCAACGTCGTGACGTGCTGACGAAAGCCGCGCTGATCGGGTCAGAGGCGGAGCGTGTCTTTGGCGACCCCGATGCCTTCGCGTTAGAGGGCGCGGATGCACAGAAAGGTGCCTTTGTCCCGCCGATGCTGTTCCACTGCGCTGATCCCGATGCCGCCACCCATGTGCACGACACCGAAGCCTTTGGCCCTGTGTCCACCATCATGCCCTACCGCGATACCGAACATGCCATCGCATTGTTGAACAAGGGCAAAGGGTCGCTGGTTGCGTCGATCATCACACGCGACGGCGATGTTGCACGGCAGATTGCGATGGGGGCCGGCGCGTTTCACGGGCGGCTCTATTTCAACAACCGCGATTCTATGGCCGAGGCGACGGGCCACGGTGCCCCCCTGCCCCATATGGTGCATGGTGGGCCCGGGCGTGCGGGCGGCGGCGAGGAGCTTGGCGGCGTGCGCGGCGTCATGCATTACATGCAGCGTACCGCCATTCAGGGCAGCCCCGACATTCTGACCGCCATCAGCAAGCAATGGACCCCAGGCGCGACCGAGATTTCGGACCGCGGCCACCCATTTACCCGCCATTTTGGTGCGCTTGATCTGGGCGAGACGTTCAATTCGGCCAGCCGTGTCGTGTCGCTGGAAGACATCGAAACCTTTGCGCATTTCACCGGCGATACGTTCTATGCGCATATGGACGACGCCGCGGCCAAGGCAAACCCGTTCTTTCCCGGCCGCGTTGCCCATGGGTACCTGCTGCTCAGCTTTGCCGCAGGTCTGTTCGTGCAACCCGACCCCGGACCTGTGCTGGCGAACACCGGGTTGGACAACCTGCGGTTCATGGCACCCGTGCAGGCGGGCGATAGCATCAAGGTGCGCCTAAGCGTCAAAGCAAAGACGCCTCGCAATGATGACTACGGTGAGGTACGCTGGCACGTGACCCTGACCAATCAGGATGATGCCGCCGTGGCCGAATATGAATTGCTGACCATGAATGCCTATTGACGACTTTGACCTTGCGATCGCACCTCTGAAAGACCTCGGCGGGCAGCGGGTCTGGTCCCTGATGATCAGCCTCTTTGGCGACATGGCTAGACAAGAGGGTCAGATTATTGGCGGGCCGGTGTTGTCGGCGATCATGACGGCAATGGATGTCCGCCCCGAAGCCGCTAGGGTCGCCTTGCACCGCTTGCGCAAAGACAAATGGATCGCGTCAGAAAAGCACGGGCGGATCAGCCACCACAGCCTGACGCCCGCAGGCCGCGCGCAAAGTCAGGCGGCAAGTGGCAGGATTTATGCGACACCTGCCGAGCTGCCGGAACGCTGGCAGATGATCGTGACCGAGGATGCCGATAGTGATGCACCGGAGAAGGCGGGGTTCACTGCCCTGATGCCGCGCCTGTATGTCGGCAATGCGTCCCTGCCTGTGCCAAAAGGGGCCGCCGCCCTGCCCGGGCAAGACGCGCCTAACTGGATGAAACGCCAGCTAGAGCCCGCATCGCTGGCCGAAAGCTATACGCAACTGTCAGACGCGCTGCACAGGGTGGCGCGCGACCTCTCCGCAGCCGAGACTTTGACCCCGTTGCAAATCGCGACCCTACGCTGCCTGATTGTGCATAACTGGCGTCGTCTCGCTCTCAAACATCCGGCGTTGCCCCGCCCCTTGATCCGCGACGATTGGGCCGGATTGACCGCGCATCAGATGGTCGCAGAGCTTTTGTCACGCTATCCGCGCCCCGATCTGCCGGAAATCGCCACCGTCTGAAGCTGCACACAAAGCGATGCTTTCCCAAAGCGCACCAGCGGGATATAGGGAAGGCATGACAAATACAGTTTACCAAAATGACCTGCCCGACGGGCTGAAGCTTGGACCGATGGTCGCGATTGATTGCGAAACCATGGGGCTGCATCCGCACCGCGATCGGCTTTGTGTCGTGCAACTCTCTGGTGGCGATGGCAACGCCCATCTGATCCAGATTGCCAAAGGCCAGACCGAGGCGCCTAATCTTTGCGCCCTGCTCGAAGATCCCCATGTGCTCAAGCTGTTCCACTATGGGCGCTTTGACATCGCGGCGCTGCTGAACACCTTTGGGGCAAAGGCCGCACCGGTCTATTGCACCAAGATCGCCAGCCGCCTTGTGCGCACCTATACCGACCGCCACGGGCTTGCCAAACTTTGCCAAGAACTGCTGAGCGTCGATATCTCCAAGCAGCAACAATCCAGCGATTGGGGGGCCGAAAAGCTGACCAAGGCGCAGATCGACTATGCTGCGTCCGACGTGCTGCACCTGCACAAACTGCGCGACGTGCTGAACCAGATGTTGATCCGCGAAGGTCGGATCGAGCTCGCGCAAGCGTGTTTTGAATTTTTGCCAACCCGTGCCCAGCTTGACTTGGACGGCTGGCCCGAAACGGATATTTTTGCACACGCATGACCACACCATTCCTAGATACCGCCCGCCGCGTCATCCGCACCGAAGCCCAAGCGCTTGAGCAACTGGCCGACAGCCTTGATGATCGTTTTCGTCAGGCGATCGACCTGTTGGTTGCGACCCGCGGGCGCGTGATTGTCACCGGCATCGGCAAATCCGGCCATATCGCCAAAAAGATCGCGGCGACGCTGGCCAGCACCGGCACGCCCGCGCAATTCGTCCATCCCGCCGAGGCGAGCCACGGCGATTTGGGCATGATCACCGCCGATGATGTCGTGCTTGCGATCTCGAACTCGGGCGAGGCACCTGAACTGGCCAATCTGATCGCCTATTCGCGTCGCTTTTCCATCCCGCTGATCGGTATCACCAGCCGTGCGACAAGCAGCCTTGGCGCGCATTGCGACGTGGTGCTTGAACTGCCCCAGCTGCCAGAGGCCTGCGGCACCGGCGTTGTCCCGTCGACCTCGACCACGATGACGCTGGCAATGGGGGATGCCGTGGCGATTGCGCTGATGGAAAACCGCTCTTTCACCGCCGAACATTTCCGTGAATTCCACCCCGGCGGAAAACTGGGCGCACGGCTCAGCCGCGTTGCCGACCTGATGCACACAGGCGATGCGTTGCCCTTGGTGCAGGCCGATGCCCCCATGTCTGATGCGCTGATGGCAATGAGCAGCAAATCCTTTGGTGTGGTGATCGTCACCGACGCCAGCGGTGCCTTGGCAGGGATCATCACCAGCGGCGATCTGGGGCGGCATCTGGACGGGCTGATGGAAAAAACGGCGCGCGAGGTTATGACGCCAACGCCTGTGACCGTCGCCCCCGATGCGCTGGCGGAAAAGGCCGTGGGCATCATGAACGCGCGCAAGATCACTTGTTTGCTGGTACTGGACCCCACCCAAGGGAACGACCCTGCGGGTCTGCTGCATATCCACGACTGCCTGCGCGTCGGTCTGGGCTAAGCCGCGATGCAACGGGACCGCTATACCAGACTGATCGCTTGGCTGAAGGTGCTGTTCCCGCTTGCAGCGCTTGGCCTGCTGTCGACGCTGTTCCTGCTGTCGCGCGCGATTGATCCCGGGCAGGCGATCCCCTTTGCTGAAAAGGATGTGCAGGACCGCCTGCGCGACCAGCAGATCACCGGCCCCTTTTTTACTGGTGCGACGGCTGACGGTGACGAGCTGTCATTCTATGCTGATGTGCTGACCCGTCCGGACGGGCAGACCGGCATGAACCACGCTGAAAACCTGCGCGCGACCATAAAGACCCCCGAAGGATCGACTTTTCGCCTGCAATCGGACCTGGCCGATTTCGACATCGCCAAAGACGTTGCCGACCTGCTGGGCGGGGTGGTGCTGACGACCTCTACGGGGTACCGGCTGCAAAGTGACAAAATCACCTCTGACCTGTCCGGCCTGAACATCCAATCGCCGGGGACAGTGTATGGCACAGCCCCGGGTGGCACCCTAGAGGCCGGTGCCATGTCGATCACACAAACAGACGACCAAGCCTCGCCCCAATTGGTTTTCACAAATCGAGTGAAGCTGATATACAAACCGAAACCCAAATCAGAGTGACGCGCGTGAAACACCTATTAATGTCTGTTTTCCTGCTTTTTTCTGCGATGCCAATCGCCGCACAAGGGACCAATGTGGCCTTTGGGACGATCCGTCAGGATACGGGCCTCCCCGTCGAGGTGACCGCCGATAACCTGTCTGTCGATCAAGGCGATGGGACGGCTGTTTTCACCGGAAATGTGCTAATCGGTCAGGGCGAGATGCGCTTGTCCGCCGCACGTGTTCTAGTTGTATATCGCGCCGAAGCCGAGGGCATCGCCCGGCTGGAAGCGACCGGCGGTGTGACCCTTGTGTCGGGCAAAGACGCCGCCGAATCAGAGCGGGCGGATTACGATATCGACACGGGCACGATCGTCATGTCGGGCAATGTGTTGCTGACCCAAGGGCGCAACGCGCTCAGCTCTGAAACCATGAGCGTCAAATTATCCGAGGGCACAGCGCAAATGTCCGGCGGCGTGAAAACCATTCTGCAAACGGGCAGCAAGAACTGATGTCTGCCCCCAATTTAACGGTTACGGATGGCGCAAGCGGTCTGCGCATTGAACATCTGCGTAAATCATACCGCAAGAAAACCGTGATCCGCGATTTCTCGATGGAGCTGAACCGCGGCGAAGTCGTCGCCCTGCTCGGGCCGAACGGATCCGGTAAAACCACTACCTTTTATGCGGTGGCTGGTCTGGTGATGCCCGAAGGTGGCACCGTCACCATCGATGGCAAGAACGTCACCACCCTGCCGATGTATCGCCGCGCACAGCTGGGTATCGGCTATCTGCCCCAAGAGATGAGCATCTTTCGCGGGCTAAGCGTGCAGGACAATATCTCGGCCATACTGGATATCTCGATCTCTGATGCGCGCGGGCGCCGTGAAAGGCTCGAGGCATTGCTGTCGGAATTTTCCATCGAACACCTGCGCCGCGCGCCTGCCTTGGCGCTGTCGGGCGGGGAGCGCCGCCGGGTCGAAATTGCCCGCTGTCTGGCCGCCGATCCCAAATACCTACTGCTGGATGAACCCTTTGCCGGGGTCGATCCGATTTCTGTGGATGACATCCGACATCTAGTCGCCGACCTGAAAAAACGCGGTATCGGCGTGCTGATCACGGACCATAACGTTCGGGAAACGCTGGATATTGTGGATCGCGCCTACATTTTGCACGAAGGCACGGTATTGATGTCAGGCACCCCCGAAGAGGTCGTACAGAACGAAAACGTACGCCGCGTCTACCTTGGCGATAACTTCCGCATTTCCTAATCAACTACAGAAATATTGCGCTAGTTTCCGCACAGATTTAAGCCGGATTCATTTGACAACGCGGCCCATTCGGGCGCTCAATGGTCCCATGGCGAGACTGCGTATCATGTTCGTGCTGCATCCCCCCCTTCCCGAAGGGGTAATGCTTCACACGCTGGTCGCATCGTCATTCACCCGCATCTGACCCCGCCTTTACCGCATTCATTGCGGCCAATGGTGTTGTCCGGATCATTAGAGTAAGGAGATTTTATGCGGTACCAAATCAGTGGCAAACAAATCGACATCGGCGAAGCCCTGCAAACGCATGTGAAAACGGAATTGGGCGAAGCTGTCCAGAAGTATGCTGAACGTCCGACGGACGCGAATGTCATCTTTTCAAAATCCGGTCACGAATTTGTCTGCGAAGCGACGGTGCACCTATCGACTGGCCTTACGGCGTCAGCGAAAGCACATGCTACTGATATTTATGGATCTTTCGATTCATGTGCGGCGAAGATGGAAAAGCAACTGCGCCGCTACAAGCGTCGGTTGAAGGATCACCATCGCGAGCGTGCGCAACCGGTTGAACTTTTCGGTGCGTCCTCGTATATCCTCGCTTCAGAAAGCGATTCAGACGCGCAGGAACCCGAAACCCTCCAACCCATGATCATTGCGGAAATGCAGACCAAGATTGCGACCTTGTCTGTCGGTGAAGCTGTGATGCAGATGGAAATTTCGGGTACACCTGTCGTGGTCTTTCGCAAAGACGGCCAAGAAGGCGTGAATGTTGTCTACCGCCGCGAGGATGGCAACATCGGCTGGATTGATCCGTCGTAACAGAAACCGGACCCGTAAGCGGCCGAGAACAGAGCGAGCAGAATGAATTTTGCGAAACTCCTAAAACCGGGGGCTGTCAAAGTCCTCACATCGGCCTCAAGCAAAAAACGCCTGCTCCACGATATCGGGGAGCTGGCGCATAATGCTTACGGGTTAAAGGCCGCTGCGGTGGTCGATGCCTTGATGACGCGTGAATCCCTTGGCCCAACAGGTGTGGGCCAAGGGGTTGCGCTGCCCCATGCGCGTCTTGAAGGACTAGAAGAAGTGTTGGGGGCCTTTGTGCTTCTCGACAAACCGATTGATTTCAACGCGGTTGACCGCCAGCCGGTTGATATCGCTTTTGCGCTGTTCGCCCCCGAAAGTGCTGGTGTCGAACACCTCAAGGCGCTCGCGCTGGTGTCGCGCACCCTGCGCAACGCCTCTGTCTGCGCCAAGCTGCGGGCCAATCCGGATCCTGCCACGTTGTATGCGATCCTGACCGAAGCACAGGCGACACAGGCCGCCTAAGCGGCCCTAGCGCCAGCTGTTAAATCCGAAAATCATATAGTCCCGCTGATACGCGTCGGACGTAAGTTTCTCGATCTCGGCGTCGTAGATGTCGGCCAGCACATAGGGTTGGGTCACCGGGCGCAACGTCACCGTGGCCGGGGGCTGAATGCCAACGCCTTGCGCCAGCGCTGACAGCTCTGCTGCCAACTCGTCTTCGCGGATGATCCGGTCGGGCAGGGCAAACTCTCCGAAACCCTGCACCGCTTGCGCTTGGGTGCACCACGCCTGATCCACTCGGATCGCCGTCTGCCCGTTCAGGTTCCCCTTGAGAAACGTCAGAAATGCCTTGAACGCGGCGCGATGTGCATTAGCGTCATAGCTATTGTCCGGCTCGCCCTGGGGCAGCGGCATCTTATAGCGTTTGATCAGCGTTTCGCGCAGCTGAGCGTAGCTGCCTTTGCCCGTGGTCAGAATATGCCGGCAGAAAGCGTCATGGGCGCGGTCTACGGGGTGCCGTAGCACGGTAAAGCTGCGGTGACCGGGATGCTTGCGCTTCCACTGGCGCAATTGCTTTTGGTTGAGCTTAGTTTGCAAAGCGCCCCGCCCGACACCGTCCAGCGCCGCCATCCAATCCAGCACCTGCGGTTCGGGCCCGCTGCGCAGTGGCAGATATAGCAGCGGAGCGTTGGCCGCGACAACATAGGACGGCACCACTGGCCCGCGTCGGGGTTCGAAATTCGGCGTTCGGGTCAGGTCGAAACGATCCATCCGGCCAAGCGCGTCCAGCATTTCATCATAGTTGCTGACCTTGGCCGAGATCGGTTCGGGGTTCTGCTTTTTCAGGCTCTTGTCCAGTGCGTCGAGCTGATGATCAACCCCCAGATACCGGGCCAAACCGTTCATCACCTCGACACTTTGCAGGTCTTCGTACGCCACATAGAAAGCCGTCTGCCCCAGCTTTTGAAGCCGGTTCAACAGCGTCAACTGGAACTCTTGCATCGCCTCAAGATGGTCAGAGAACTCTGCCTCGTCGAACACCGCTTGCGCCTTTTTATGCGCTTTGACGTCAGTCAGCTTCCATTGTCCCGTGCTGCGCGCGATCTTCCAGCTGACATAGCTTTCCACCGGATTCCGCGTCAGAATGATCTTGGCGCAGGTGTCATCTTCCAGCAGCGGGTCCAGCACGCGCGGGTCGTGGTTGTGAAAATAGCGAAATCCGCCGATGCCCTTGGTCTTGTCACGTATCGCGGCCAGCAACTTGGCCGGATCATCGTCCCGCGTTTCCTGATCCACGCCCAAAATCTCTGCGCTTTTGGGGTAGCCGATGAAATGCGGGTTGAACGCCTCCCCGTGGCAGGTGATCCCGTCAAAGGCGTTCAGGTTGCTTTCCAGAAAATTGGAGCCTGTGCGCATCTCGGCAAAGACGACGAAGCTTTTGAATTTCAAAGACATATTTTATTGCACCAAATAGGGTTTGCGCGGCGGTTTCTGGGCGGCCGACATGCCACGTTCAACGGGAAAATCGCCCATCAGATAGGGGTGCATCCCCTGGTTTTTGAGGTTTTGCAGGAATTGCCCAAAGCCTGTCAGATCCGCCATCTTCGGCACCTCGGACAAACGGCCGGTTTTGACCTGACCGATCTCGTCGAGAATGCTTTGCAACGGTTCCATCGGGGCTTCGATGAATTCCGCCATTGTCCAGATACGCACCCGCGCCTTGGCATAATGCGACCGCAGGATCGCCATATGCTCGCTTTCGATCTTTTGCAGCGCGGCAGCGGTACGGCGGATATCGGCAAAGTCCTTATTCGACCGAAACAGTGGCACGGCCCACGCGCCGGTGATCACCGACACCTGTGCATTCGGGTCTTTGGCGATCTCCCAGCAGATGTCCTGATTGTCCTGCGGGCTGAACTGAAAGCACTGACGTTCGCCACGGGTGTTCCAGATCAGATTGGTCAGAAACGCCTTGGGGTCATAATTGCGGATTTTGGCGCTATTGCTAAGCGCACCATTGATCGCATTCTGCCCATCTGCAAAATGCACGCGGTCCGGTGCAAACAGATGGCCGTGGACCCGCGCGCCGGTGGATTTTGCCAGCCAAGGCTCGAAATTCTCGAACAGTGCGACGAAGCCCTGAAAGACCGAATAGGGCGCGGCGGTGACACCGTTTTCCCAACCTTCGTTCGGAAAGCGGCTTTGCATATACAGCCCTGCGCGCCCGCGCGTGCGGCGTTCAACGGCTTTGGCAAAGACGCGGTCGATCTTGCCCGGGTTCGGCTCTGTCCGTTTCATCGCGCCCGCCTCATCGGTCAGGAACGCGTCATAAAGACGGCCCGCCTTGGGCCAGATCTTGCGTGCGACGAAACAATCGGACCGCCGTAAAAGCTGCAGGTGATCGTCGTAAAAAATATGTGGTTTGCCCTGAAAATCGAACTTTGACAGGGTCAGCGACCGGCTTTCGATCTGGGTGGAATAGAGCCGCGCGAGCGTCTGGAAATAGCTTTCATCCGGAATCCAGACATGGCGGAAATAGGCGTCGTATCCGGCGCGTTTCGGGTCCTGAAGGATCGCCGACAGGGTTTGGCGGGTCAGGCACCACCATTGCGAGCCCATATGCGGCACGATGCCCTTAGGGATACGCCGCTTGAGCCCGACGAAGCGCTGAACAGCAACCGACTTGTCGAAAAGATACCGGTGCCGCTTCCACGAAAAGGGGAAACGCATGGTAAAGCGTTCGACATCCAGCCCCCCAACAGTCCAGGGGACATCTGCCGTGGTCGCGCTTTCGATGAAGTCGGTACGCGGACGGGCGGCAAGATAATCGATCAGCTCTTTCACTGGACGCAGCGGCAGGCATGAACCGGACGCCAGATAGACATGGCGCACGTCTGCGAAGCCATTCAACATCATTTCGGACGCAGTCTGAGACGCGGCAACCAGCCCCCACGTCCCCCATTCGCAGCGATAGCGTTTGCTGAACACCAGATTAGGGACATCAGCCAGCGCCTGCACAAAATCGTCATGGGTTTTCACCGGCACCGATTTGTCGACGTGGATCACCACCGGACAGCCCGCCGCAGCCCAATGCCGCGCCACCTGTTCGGCGCGGTCCAGGGCGGTATGCACCAGCATGACCAGTCCGACGCTCATGCCCAGTTGCCCTTGGACATAAGGCCCAGAATCTCGAGCTGGCGCCAGTTAATGTATTTCTCGGACCACTTCCCCCAAAGCTGTGGGTCTTGGTCCCGGCTATTGGCATAGGCCTTATATTCAACGGATTTGGCATAATGCTGTCCGCGCTCAAGCTCTTCTGCGGCCTTGGCCCCGAAGGTGTCCAGGAACTTGGCATGTAGCAAAACGCCCGAGGCTTTCTCTCCGCCCCATTCGTCATAAACCCGGTTCAGCCCGCGCGGCAGCAGCGTATGGGTCGAACTGACATAAGCATAGCGACGGTCCCATTTAACCAAAGGCACCTTGTTGAGCGCAGGTGCCTTGGCAGGCTTGTGCTTGAAGAACACCCGCGCACGCGGCCCACCCTGTATCCAGAGGTTGCCGTATTTCGCATTGCGCGAAATCGCGTAGTTGCCGCTATCGAACCACGAGGCGATCTCCATCGGGTTTTGACCGGCTTGATAGGGTTCATCCCCCAGCCGCCCCTTGGGGTACACATCCAGCAGCATCGCGCCAAAGCTGCGGATCTCGCAGTTATCCAGCCAGTCGGTCAGCGCCTGAACCGGCCGCGTATCACAGAACGGATAGACAAAGAATTCATCCGGATCGACCACCAGCACCCAATGGCCATGCGCGTATTTGCGTTTAAGATAGTTCATCCAGTCGATACCGAAACCGGATCGACGATAGCTGGCGTCGGTGTGCCAGACGGACACGTCCTTCATCCCGCGCAAGTAATCGGCACTGCCGTCGTCGGACCCGTTATCGACAAATAGGAAGTGGTTCATCCCGAGCGCGCGATAATACTCTAGAAAGTAGGGCAGCCGGATTTTTTCGTTCCGCATTGTGCAGACAAGCAAGACATCGTCAGGACGGATCGCGCGGGTATTGTCCTGAACATTTTTCAGCTCGGACGACTTGCGCAGGGCCCGGATCAACCTCCGCTTGCGCCGCACGCGCATCTTGTAAGAATCCCAAAGGCTCACGTGTTCTCCATACCCTGCTCACAACGCCCCGCCCGTGCGTCGCCTTTATTGCATCAGGTTTGAGGACAATATGTCATGGGCCGTCTTTATAAACAACGTAATTTGAAACAGTTACACGCTGCACTGATGGATTAGCAGCTGGTACAGTGATTAGGCCCAAGGGCTGCGCATCAGGCAGCAGGCTTCCAGATCCGCCGGCCCGCTATAGCGCCGCGCGCCCTCGTGCCACAGATCGGGGGCGGTCGCGATCTGATCATAGTACCCGTCAAACTGTTCAGGCGTATGAAAATGCTGCCCACGCGCCTTTTCCTGAAGGGATTTCGGTATGATCTCTGGCAGGAACTTACTGTGTAGCAACACCCCTGACGGGGTCTCCCCTCCCGGCCCATCATAGAGCTCGTTCAACGCCGGTGGCAGCAAAGAGTGGGTCGAATTGACGTAGACATAGCGCCGGTTCCAGCGCACCAGCGGTATCTTGTTCAGCGTCGGCGATTGCATCGGCTGGTCAGCAAAGAACATGCGTTCACGCGCCCCGCCCTGCACCCAAAGGTTGTTCAGCGGCCACTGACGCACAGCGCGGTATGGTCCGGCGTCAAACCAGTTCAATATGCGCGACGGATCATCCCCCGGCACATAGGCCTGCGCCCCCAAGGGCCCTTTTGGGAAAACATCCAACATCAGCGTACCGAACCCGACGCGGCCTCCCCTCTCAAGCTGCCCCGCGAGCGCGGGCAGCTTGTGCGCGTCCATCTGGTCATAGACCAGCAGCTCGTCGGTATCGACGGTCAGGCACCAGCGCCCGTGCCCGTGCCGCCACAGCAGCCAGTTGAGCCAATCCAGACCGAACCGCGACCCGCGGTAGCTGGCGGTCGTTTGCCACAGGGTCACATCGGGCTGCGCCGCCAGCAGGTCGGCGCTGCCATCGTCGCTGCCATTGTCGACAATCAGAAAATGCGCAACGCCAAGATCGCGGTAGTGCTGCAGAAAATACGGAAGCCGCGCGGCCTCGTTACGCAGCACGACAAAGGCCAGCACCCCGTCAGGCGGGATTGCCCCATGCCCCGACGAGGCCCCGAGCTGATGCCTCGCCCGCAATGCACGCCACAGCAGCCGCCGCCGTTTCAACCGCATCCGGTAGGCACCCGACAGGCGGGCCCATCGGGACGCAGGACCAGCGGCGCTGTCCGTCATGCGCTATAGTCGCCGGTTTGGTGCCATCTCCATGCGTCGGCGATCATCTGCGGCAGGGTCGATCGTTTGGGCAGCCACCCCAGTTCAGTCTCTGCACGGACCGATCCTGATACCAGCTTGGTGCAATCACCCGGTCGCCGGTCGCCTTCGGTCATCGGCACGGCGCGGTTGGTCACCTCACGGCTGTGTTCAACAACCTCGCGCACCGAAAACCCTGTGCCGGTGCCCAAGTTGAACACGCGGCTTCCCTTATCCTCAAGCAGCCAGTTCAACCCCAACACATGGGCGTCGACCAGATCGCATACATGCACATAATCGCGGATGCAGGTGCCGTCGGGGGTGTCGTAATCGGTGCCAAAAATCGTCAGCGCATCGCGTTTCCCGTCGATGGCATCCAACATCAGCGGGATCAAATGCGTCTCGGGGCGGTGGAATTCGCCCACTTCGCCCTCGGGGTCGGCACCGGCTACGTTGAAATAGCGAAAGATCACGCTTTGCAGCCCATAGGCGGCCTCGAAATCGCGCAGGATATCTTCGATTGCGCGCTTGGAGGCCCCGTAGGCATTAATCGGATGTTGCGCGCTGTTTTCGTCCAACACGACATTATCCTGATCGCCATAGGTCGCACAGGTGGATGAAAAGACAAACTGTTTGCAGCCCGCCGCGACTGTCGCCTCGATCAGGTTCAGCGACCCTTCGACATTATTGCGCCAATAGGTGCCGGGCTGCTTCATGCTGTCGCCCACCTGACTGAGCGCGGCGAAATGCATGACGGCGACCGGTTGGTACTGTTCAAACACGGCATCAATCTCGGCCCGGTTCAGCAGATCACCCTGCACAAAGGGGCCGAATTTCACCGCATCGCGCCAGCCGGTGACCAGATTGTCAAAAGTGACGGGAGTATGGCCTGCAGCAGCCAGCGCCTTGCACGCATGCGACCCGATGTACCCCGCGCCGCCGGTGACCAAGATATTCGCCATACGCCCGTCCTTTGTGTCCAGCGCTTATTGCGCCGCAGTTTCGCCCTGCATGATGTCTTGCAGATAGGCGCGCAGATCATCGCGCAGTTCCTCGCGGGCCAACCCAAAGGAGACCGTCGCCTGCAAGAACCCAGATTTAGAGCCGCAGTCAAAACGCTGGCCCTTAAAGCGGTAGCCGTAGACATCGTTGCCTTGGGTCAGCTCCGCCGCGATGGCATCTGTCAGCTGGATTTCCCCGCCCGAGCCGGACTTTAGCTGGTTCAGGTTCTTCAGCACGTTCGGCGACAGGATATAGCGGCCGATCACGGCAAGGTTTGACGGTGCGTCTTCGGCTTTGGGCTTTTCGACCATGCCTTTGACCTTGACCAAGGCCCCATCGGATTGACCATCATCAATGTCCAACATCCCGTAAGAAGAGGACTTTTCAGGGTTCACTTCCATCGCCGCAACCATGTTGCCGCCGGTTTCATTGTAGGCTTCGATCATCTGTTGCAGGCAGGGCTTGTCAGCTGCGATCACGTCATCGGGCAGCATCACCGCAAAAGGTTCGTTGCCGATCAGACGACGGGCACACCATACGGCGTGGCCCAGACCAAGTGCTTTGTGCTGGCGGATATAGGCGATGGCACCACTATCCATATTGGTGTCTTTAAGGATCTCCAACAGCTCTGTTTTGCCCTTGGAGCGGAGCTCCTGTTCCAGCACGGGAGAGTGGTCAAAGTAGTCTTCCAGCGCGCCCTTGCCGCGGGATGTGACAAAGATAAATTCCTTAATCCCGGCCGCGCGAGCTTCGTCGATGGCGTATTGCACCAGCGGGCGATCGACCAGGGTCATGATCTCTTTGGGGACAGATTTCGTCGCGGGCAAAAACCGCGTTCCCAAACCAGCCACCGGAAAAATCGCTTTTGTTACTTTCTTAGCCATGTGAAATCGCTGCCCTTATAAATATACGTGCGGATAACCGAAGTTAGTGCTCAGTGAATTGCAAACCATCATGCTGCCAGTCCTAAATAAGACCAGCGCCCGAATTGTGGCGGCTTCTTGCTGATTTCGCGGCACAAAAACCCCCTTGCGTCACAGCCTGCGCAATTTTGCGCCTTATCCGCCGTTTTCTGAAAATAAATGAAAACCTTGGCGTGCTGCGGGCCTATTCGTTGCAGATTGCCCGCCCAAACGCAATCTCGGCGAAAGCGATTGGGCAGCGCGGTCAGTCCAGCCCCATCTCGGCCATCATTGCTTCGATCTTGGGCACATCTTCGGGGTTGTTTAGCTCCCAGAACTGGCGGCCCTTGGCCTCGACCTCGACACAAAGCACCTTATGGCTGTTTTCCATGAACCGCAGTTGTTCAAGCCCTTCGAGCTGTTCAAGCGGGCCCACGTTCCACGACGAGTAGGACGCCAACGCATCGGGGCGATAGGCATAGACGCCCACGTGGTGAAAGACCGGTGTTGCGGCCGCATCGTCATAGGTTTTCGATGTGAACGGCACGACTTCCTTAGAGAAGTACATCGCCGCATGGTCAGCCGCGAACACGGCAGTGGTGCCCCCCACGCGACCGGCTTTGCGATCTGCCAGCAGCCCGTTCAACGCGGCACCATCGCAGCGCAACACAGGTGTCGCAATCCCTGCGTTAGGGTCGTTTCGCAAACCCTGCACAAGGCTTTCGACAAACCAATGCGGCGTGAGCGGTGCGTCGCCTTGCAAGTTCACAACGATGTCGTACCCGCCGCCCAGAACCGTATGGGCTTCGGCGCAACGTTCTGTGCCGTTGGCGCAATTGACTGACGTCATCACAACCTCGGCCCCGAAGGCTTCGGCGGCGTCCTTGATGCGGTCGTCATCGGTGGCCACGACCACTTTGTCGACGCCCTGGACCTCGCAGGCTGCACGCCAGCTGCGCTCGATCAGGCTGCGCGTATTGCCGCCCGCCCCCGTCAGCATCGCCAGCGGTTTAGCGGGATAGCGCGTAGAGGCATACCGCGCAGGAATAACAATCAGGACAGACATCAGGAGGCTTTCAAATCAACGCCCGGCGCATGAGCGATAAAGAAAGGGTTGGCAAAATCGGCTTTGCCGTAAGTGAGCGGGGTCAGATCGTCAAAACGCACAACTGCGCCCCCAGCACCGGTCAGAACGGCATGGCCCGCAGCGGTGTCCCATTCCATCGTCCGGCCAACGCGCGGGTAAAGGTCCGCCTCGCCGGTCGCGATCAGACAAAACTTGAGCGACGAGCCCGCGCTTTTCATATCGCGCACATTGTATTTGGCGATGTAATCATCGGTCGCCTCATCGCGGTGCGACTTTGACGCCACCACCATCAAAGCCGCATTATCCGGTTTAGAGACTGTTATCGGCTGAATCGGCCCCCTACTGTCCTTGGGGAAATCGCCGGTTTCCTCGACGGAACTGCCGTCGGCCAACGTAAAGAACATCCGCGACCGGGCCGGCGCATAGACGACACCGCGCGTCGGTACGCCGCCTTCAACCAGCGCGATATTCACGGTAAAATCGCCACGGCGGTTGATGAATTCCTTGGTCCCGTCCAGCGGGTCCACGATAAGAAAAGTATCGCCCGACGCCGAATGGGTGGCGGATTGCTCTTCGGTTACAAGCATCACATCAGGGAAAGCGGCGCGCAGCCCGTCCGAGATGATCTGGTCCGCGGCTTCGTCGGCGATGGTCACGGGGCTTTCGTCAGATTTGGTTTTGACCTCGAAATCATCCGAGCCGTAAATCTCCATGATCTTGTCGCCTGCTTCGATCGACAAACGGCGCATCACCGTTACCAGCTGTTCATAATCCATAATGTCGCGACCTTTTCAGTTTCGTTGATTACTTTGCGCAAACCCCTTATGATTGCGTGTTGACGGAACAGCAAGAATTCCGTGCGAGGGTACGTCACAAAGAGGCTACAACAATGTTTCAACCACGGCGCACCAACAGGGGCAATATAGGCTCGGCAGTCAACTTTTTCGAACTTGTCTACCATTCGATCGTGCGCTCTGTGCGCAAGCAGCACAACAATGCGTTTGCAGCCATCGCCATCAACATTATGCAAACGGTCATTTTCGTGGGCGTGTTCTATGTGATGTTTTCGATCCTCGGTATGCGCGGGTCCGCCATTCGGGGTGATTTCGTGATCTATATCATGACGGGGATTTTCCTGTTCATGATGCACACCAAGACGGTATCGGCCGTGGCCGGTTCCGAAGGGCCCGCCAGCGCCATGATGAAACATGCGCCGATGACCACGATGATTTCTCTGGCGGCTGCAGCACTGGGATCGCTCTACATCCAGATGCTGTCGCTGATCCTGATCATGTCGATCTACCATTTGGCGTTCAACCCGATCGTGATTTACGACACGGCTGGGGTGTTTTTCATGATGCTGATCGCATGGTTCACCGGGGTTGCTGTCGGCATGGTGTTGCTGGCCATCAAACCCTGGGCACCCTCTTTTACGCAGATCTTTACGACGATCTACCAGCGGGCGAATATGATTGCTTCAGGCAAGATGTTTCTGGCCAATTCGCTGCCGTCCTTCATGCTGGCCATGTTTGACTGGAACCCCCTATTCCACGCCATCGATCAGGCCCGCGGGTATGCATTTATCAATTACAACCCGCGCTATAGTAACTGGGAATATGCCGTTTGGGTCGGGGTAGTGCTGATGGTGATCGGGCTGATGGGCGAATTCTATACGCGCAAACACGCCTCTGCCAGCTGGAGCGCGCGACGCTGATCTCAGGTCGCAACCCTGAGCGTGATGTTGATCCTCCCGCCCTTGGGCAGCAACGTCGATGACCCCGCGCGGATGCGGTCGATCCCGTGATGGTTCAGGCGCGCCTCGCCTCCCATGACAACGACATCCCCTGATTGCAGCCAAAGGCTGTCCGTCTTGCCGCCGCGTTTTTGCCCGCCAACGCGCAGCAATCCTTCGTCCCCAAGCGAGATTGACACGACAGGCCAGCGAAAATCGGTCTCGTTCCGGTCCTGATGCAACCCCATTTTAGCATCCGACGCGTAGTAGTTAATCAGGCAAGAATCCGGCTGGCGCTCCAATCCGGTCAGGTCATTCCAGATCGTAAGGACATCCGAGGGGATGGCG
The DNA here is from genome assembly GCF_006064855.1 of Sulfitobacter sp. BSw21498. Classification (NCBI taxonomy): domain Bacteria; kingdom Pseudomonadati; phylum Pseudomonadota; class Alphaproteobacteria; order Rhodobacterales; family Roseobacteraceae; genus Sulfitobacter; species Sulfitobacter sp. BSw21498. The sequence goes on along the minus strand of NZ_CP040753.1, from coordinate 2,651,502 downwards.
GGCCAGGGCGTGCCGTTGGGATGGGCCTCGGCATAGCGGTAGCCCTGCGCGTCTGACAGCCACCCATAATCGCCCGCAGACGTCATGCGCACCGACATCTGCTGCCCACCTGGCATGACGGGGCGAAAGAACGGTACCTGCTTTACCACCCCGCGCACAGTATCCAGCAACGTGCGTTGTGCTGACAGCGTAAGGTGGGATTTATGAATTTCGAAGCCGCGTAACCGCAATATCGTCATCTAAACGCCCTTCTTGCCTGCTTTGGCGAAAAATCCACGCAGAATCCGCGTTTCCTTTCTCATGCAACGGTTGCAGGGTCCATATCTGCTCCTTATATACGCCGAGAACCGCTGAAGGCATCCGGCCTTTGGTGAAAAAGATCGGGGCAAGGGTGCCACAACGGGCCTGCGCTTCGTGTCATCGCCTTGAGTAAATGAGGGATCAAACATGGCCAAAGTTATTGGTATCGACCTAGGAACGACAAACAGCTGTATCGCCATCATGGACGGCAGCCAGCCTCGCGTTGTTGAAAACGCCGAAGGTGCACGCACCACGCCATCCATCGTCGCCTTTACCGACGACGAACGTCTGGTTGGCCAGCCTGCCAAACGGCAAGCGGTTACCAACCCTGAGAACACAATTTTCGGCGTTAAGCGCCTGATCGGCCGTCGCAATGACGACGTGGATCTGGCCAAGGACAAAAAGAACCTGCCCTTCACCGTGATCGATGGTGGGAACGGCGACGCTTGGGTAAAAGCCAAGGGCGAGAAATACTCCCCTTCGCAAATCTCTGCGTTCATCCTTGGCAAAATGAAGGAAACAGCTGAATCCTACCTGGGCGAAGAAGTCACCCAGGCGGTCATCACTGTTCCTGCCTACTTTAACGACGCTCAGCGTCAGGCCACAAAAGACGCGGGCAAGATTGCCGGTCTGGAAGTGCTGCGGATCATCAACGAACCGACAGCGGCCGCGCTGGCCTATGGTCTGGACAAGAAAGAAACGCAAACCATCGCGGTCTATGACCTTGGCGGCGGTACTTTCGACGTGACCATCCTCGAAATCGACGACGGTCTTTTCGAAGTCAAATCCACCAACGGTGATACATTCCTGGGTGGTGAAGACTTTGACATGCGCATCGTGAACTACCTTGCGGATGAATTCAAAAAGACCAACGGCGTTGACCTGACCCAAGATAAGATGGCGCTCCAGCGTCTGAAAGAAGCGGCAGAGAAGGCCAAGATCGAACTGTCGAGCGCAAGCCAGACAGAGATCAACCAACCGTTCATCTCGATGGGCAAAGACGGCTCGCCGTTGCACATGGTGATGAAGCTGACCCGCTCCAAGCTGGAGCAGCTGGTAGGTGACCTGATCAAAGCGTCGATGAAACCCTGCGCTGCTGCGTTGAAAGATGCCGGTGTATCCGCATCCGAGATCGACGAAGTCGTTCTGGTTGGCGGTATGACCCGCATGCCACGCGTGATCGAAGAAGTGACCAAGTTCTTTGGCAAAGAGCCGCACAAGGGTGTGAACCCTGACGAGGTTGTTGCCTTGGGTGCCGCCATTCAGGCGGGTGTTCTGCAAGGCGACGTTAAAGACGTTGTTCTGTTGGACGTCACACCGCTGAGCCTTGGTATCGAAACGCTGGGTGGCGTGTTCACCCGTCTGATCGACCGCAACACCACGATCCCGACCAAAAAGTCGCAGGTCTTCTCGACCGCTGAGGACAACCAAAGCGCCGTGACCATCCGCGTCTTCCAAGGGGAACGTGAAATGGCTGCGGACAACAAGATCCTTGGCGCGTTCAATCTGGAAAGCATCCCCCCCGCACCGCGCGGTATGCCCCAGATCGAAGTGACCTTTGACATCGACGCAAACGGTATTGTTGCTGTTGGCGCGCTGGATAAAGGCACGGGCAAAGAGCAGAAGATCACGATCCAGGCTTCTGGCGGTCTGTCCGATGCGGACATCGAAAAAATGGTGAAAGACGCCGAGGAAAATGCAGACGCTGATAAAGAGCGCCGCGCATTGATCGAAGCGAAGAACCAGGCTGAATCGCTGATCCACTCGACCGAACGGTCGCTGGAAGAGCATGGTGACAAGGTTGACCCGACCACCGTCGAAGCGATCGAATTGGCCATTGCTGCGCTGAACGATGAACTGGCAACTGACAACGTTGATAAAATCAAAAACGGCATCCAGAACGTCACTGAGGCAGCCATGAAACTGGGCGAAGCCATCTATAAGGCGGCTCAGGACGAAAACGAAGACGTTGCCCCGGCTGCTGACGCATCCGCAGGTGACGACGATATCCTCGATGCCGATTTCGAAGATCTGGACGATAACAAGCGCGCGTAAGCACGCCCACGGAACCACTGATGGGGCCGGTCCGCTTGCCGGGCCGGCCCGTCACGTTCCAGCGTAGGAGTTAATTCATGGCAAAACGTGATTACTACGAGACGCTCGGCGTCGCCAAAGGAGCCGCTGCCGACGAGATCAAAAAAGGCTACCGCACCAAAGCCAAGGAATTGCACCCCGACCGCAATGCCGACAACCCCAACGCCGAAGCCCAGTTCAAAGAAGCGAACGAAGCTTACGAAGTTCTGAAAGACCCCGAAAAGAAAGCCGCCTATGACCGCTATGGTCACGCGGCCTTTGAAGGGGGCATGGGCGGTGGCGGCCAACGACCCGGCGGGTTTGGTGGTGGTGCCGGTCAAGGCGACTTTTCCTCGGCGTTTTCTGATGTGTTTGACGACCTGTTTGGCGACTTCATGGGCGGCCAACGGGGCGGTGGCGGACGGCGTGCCGCACGCGGTGCCGATCTGCGCTATAACCTCGGTATCACGCTCGAAGATGCGTACCGGGGCATGCAAAAGTCGATTAATGTGCCCACCTCGGTTGCCTGTGATTCTTGTAGCGGCTCCGGGTCAGAGGGCGGCGTAGAGCCGACGACTTGTCCCACCTGCTCTGGCATGGGCAAAGTCCGCGCGCAGCAGGGTTTCTTCACCGTCGAACGCACCTGTCCCACCTGTTCGGGCATGGGCCAGATCGTCAAGAACCCGTGTAAATCCTGCCGTGGCGCTGGCCGCGTCGAAAAAGACCGCGCACTGTCTGTGAACATCCCTGCGGGCGTTGAAACCGGCACGCGCATTCGTCTGGCCGGCGAAGGCGAAGCGGGTATGCGAGGCGGTCCAACGGGTGATTTGTACATCTTTATCGAGGTGCAGGAACACAAGCTGTTTGAACGCGACGGGCCAAACCTGTTCTGCCGCGTTCCCGTGTCGATGAGCACAGCCGCCCTTGGGGGCAGCATCGAAGTGCCGACGATCGACGGTGGCCGTGGGCGCGTGCAAATTCCGGCGGGCAGCCAGTCTGGTCGCCAGATGCGTCTGCGTGGCAAGGGTATGCCCCCGCTGCGTGGGGGCGGCACGGGCGATATGATCATCGAACTGGCAGTCGAGACGCCGGTAAACCTGACCAGCCGCCAAAAGGAATTGTTGCAGGAATTCGAAAAAGAATCCTCTAATAACAACCCTGAAAGCAGCAGCTTCTTTTCGTCGGTGAAATCCTTCTGGGATTCGATGAAGGGCTGATTGGCCGACATTGAAGGCATCGGGCGGGGCGCAGGCTCCGCCCTTTTTTGTTCCCCCTCTGCCCGCATTAACGTGATGATAACTTCTTTGGCCACATTCTGGGCCTATGGGACGCAACAACGCTCATTTCTCTGACCCGCGCCTACCCTTTCTGGGGGATGAGGCTGTGGCGGTGCCTGCACCCTCGGGCAAACAACCGTCTTATATCGCGGATCACCGGCAACGGCTGCGCGCGCGCTTTATGCAGGGCGGTGCTGCGGCCATCCCTGACTACGAGCTGCTTGAACTGGTCCTGTTCCGCGCCATCCCCCGCCGTGACGTGAAACCGCTGGCCCGAACGCTGATGGACCGTTTCGGCGACTTCAACCGTGTGATCACCGCCTCAGAGCCACGGCTACGGGACGTTTCGGGTGTGGGCGACGCGGTCATCGTCGAACTCAAGATAATAGAGGCAGCGGCCCACCGCATGGCGCGTTCAAGGCTCCTGCGCCAACATGTGTTGTCGAGCTGGGACGCGCTGCTGGATTATTGCCACACCACCATGGCGCACCGAGAAACCGAACAGTTCCGCGTGATCTACCTTGATCGCAAGAACGTCGTGATCGGCGACGAGGAACAAGGCAAAGGCACCGTAGATCACGTGCCTGTCTACCCCCGCGAGGTTGCAAAACGCGCGCTAGAGCTGAATGCCAGCGCGCTTATTCTGGTGCACAACCACCCGTCGGGCGACCCGACGCCATCACAGGCCGACATCGACATGACACAGCAGATTTTTGCGGCCTGCAGCACATTGGGGCTAACGTTGCACGACCATCTAATTATCGGCAAATCCCGCGAGCTAAGCTTTCGCAGCGCCGGATATTTGTGATTGCAAAGCAGCCCTGTGCGCCAGCGCCGGTACAGGGCCGATGCTAGCGAACCCAGACCTCTACACGGCGGTTGGCCTGCCGACCCCACGCCGTATCATCGCAGGCCATCGGCATCGCTTCGCCAAAGGCATCAAGATCCAGCGTGACCCGTTCAAGATTGGCGGTGACCGCGGCGGCGATGACAGCTTCGCGCACCGCCTCGGCACGGCGCAGCGCGATGTCACGGTTGGCAAAAGACGCACCCTGCCCGTCGCTGAAACCCGCAAACAACAGACGGCGGGCATCGTATTGACCGACCTCTAGCGCCCGCGCGAGCTGCTGCACGTTTGATCGCGACTGTGCATCCAGCCGCACCGACCCGGCCTCGAACCTAAAAGAGGTCGACAGCCGCGCCATGGGTTTCAGCGTCGCGTTCATCCGCTGCAATTCATCAAGCGTGATCTCCGGCCCTGCGACCGCAATCGCGTTGGTAAAGCGATTGCCCTGCTCCTCTATCGGGATTTCCTCGGGTGCCTGATCGACAAATCCGGCACGCCGGATCACGATTTGGGCAGCAGGGCTGCGGGTGAATGCCAGAAATTCGCGGGCCACCTGCGGCAAACGTCGGGCCGGGAAATACAGAAACATCGGCGCGGTCAGCGGGTAGTCTTCGGTCTTGATGGTCCGGCGCGATGCGTCCAGCGCAAAGCCGCAGCTGCCCGACAGCGTTAGAACCTCAGTATCGCGCTGTTCGGCATAGCTGGTGATACCAAGCGCAAAACTGTCTTTGGCAACGGCTTCGGCCAGATCGGCGGGTCGGGCGTGTCGCGTGATCGTGTCCGTAAACGTAAGCGTTGCGGGGCGCATGACCTGATCACTGATCGCCTGTGCTAACCCGCTGCTGTCGTCGGGCAAATGCAGGTCAATCGGCGCGTCCGGCCCGCCAAGTGCTTGCCAGTTCGTCACCTTGCCGGCGAACGCCCGCGCCAGCATCAGCGGCGATATCTGCGTTACCGGGTTCGACGCCGACACCACAGGGACCGCCGCATCCAGCGACAGTACGCGGCTGCGGTTCAGGCCCGTCATGTCGCCCATTCCTGCTTCGCGAGCGCGGACCCGTTCCTCGGGCCGCATCTCACGCAGGGACATCACAATGTCCGCCTCATCCGCCAACAGATCGGCAAAGCCTTCGTCGCTGTTGCTGGCCCGAAACATAAATAGGGCAACGGTCTGGCCGCTTTTCTCGTCGACCAGACGATAGGTGAAACGGTTGCCCTCTTCGTCCTCGCGGGTGGCTTGATAGCCATTGCGCTGCGCGAACCCGTCGATCAGGGCAGGCATCAGTATCTCGCCCATTGTGGCAGACCCCGAAAGCTGCAGTTCGGCGATGAAATGATCCAGATTGGGACAACCGGGCCCCTCGCATTGCACGCCGGTGCTATCAATCGTCAACTCGCCGTATTCGGTTTCGACGCGATAAAATTCGCCATCGAAGCCCAGCAGTGTGCCGCTCAACTCGATTTTGCCATCGCGGGACGAAAGCGCGATATCCTGCGCCCATATCGATTGCGCCGCCGAACATAAGAAAAGTGCGGCGAAAACCGCCGCACGTATAATCGTGATCATAAGGCCCCAAGCGTTGCGTTAGTGTCCCGCAACCTTCATGTCTTGGAGCAGATTATTCAACACAAGAAAGCTGCCTACGGCATCACAATCCGGCACCGCAACGCTCAGGTCCTGGGTTTTGATCTTTGCATCCCCAAGAAGTTCGATGGATTGCGCTTCGATTTCCTGACCACAATTCGCCTTGATCACCTCGGCTTCGACCGTCAGTGCCACGCGTGCGTCCTGACCTTCGGTTAGCGCGGGGAAAGTATAGACCTCCGCGATCAGGGGCTCAGCCGCGCTGAGGTCGCCGTTCACCGTCATGAACCCGCCCTCTCCGGTGATGGCTGACGCCACGCTGCGCGGCTTGCCTGCCCAGACATGGCCGGCACCGTCATAGTCGGACCCGAATTCGCGTGCGTGCATCTGGAAACCAGTATCGCCTTTCCATTGCAGAACCACCCGGTCAAACTCTGCCAGATCGTCGATCTTGGCCTCTGCAATCGCCCCGTCGCCATTGCCAAACGCAATGACGAAAGTCGCGTCTTGCGAAAGCGCCGGGACAGTGATGTCGAGGGTGCCCTTTTCCGAAGTCGTTTGCGTAAAGATCATCCCGTTGTGATGTACGGTGATCCGTTCATTGGGCATGCACGGGGCAGCCAGCGTCAGGTTCACCATGGCACCAGCCACAGGGCGCGCATTGGCGGAGATATCGCAGGTATGTGGCTCAGCCGCCTGAGGCTGGGGCGTGTCCGCCGAAATTGGGGCGGAAACTGGGCGCGAAATCGGTTCATCTGCGCTTGCCGCGGCCAACATGACGGGGGCAGAATCAGGCAGCGCCAGCGTGGGCTCAAGCGGAGCAGCGTTGAACTCGGCCGAGGTCAGCACGATGTCTTCGACCTCAAGCACAGCGTTCTCGCTGCTTAGCCTACGTAGCTCTTGTTCTTTCACGGCGGCCTCAGACCCATAGCGGGCTGTCGCTGCGTCCGTACTTTGCATCACATAGCCGATGCCCAAGGCGCAGGCGAGCGTGCCAGCAGCTGTCGCGATCTCTTTCATACGTGCCATCTGATGGTCCTCACTGGGAATAACTTCCCAATGAATATCGCGCATCACAGCGGCCCTGTTATGACCCTTGAGGGGAAAGATTTGGGCGGTTTTGAGGCACACCCAAGCCCTGATCAACTATCGTAATAGCCCTTGCCGTAGCTGCCATAGGCACCGTATTCGCCACCGTATCCGTAGCGTTTCATGCCCTTTTCATCGATCTGGCTCAGCACCAGACCAGTGATCCGCTGGTTCGAATTGTGGAAGAACCGCATGGATTCTTCGACCAAGCCCTTGTTCGTGCTGTCCCATTTGACCGAAAACAGGATCGCGTCGGCGTTTTGGGAAATGATACGTGCATCGGGAACAACCAGAACCGGCGGCGTATCGATGATAATGAAATCATACTGGTCGCGCATCTCGGAGATAAAGGCTTTGAACCGGTCGGAGGAGAAGATATCCGCCGCATTCACATTGGTCTTTTCCCCGCCCAAAACATCTGCGCCGAAACCGTCCGGCCTATGGATCGCATCCGCGAATTTCACATCGCCGTTAAGCACCGACGCGATACCGTTGCGCGGCATGTCGGGAAAATATTCGTGCAGGGTACGGCGGCGGATATCGCCTTCGACCAGCAGGACCGATTTTCCGAGACCTGACAGGAATTTAGCCAGCGACAGCGAAACCGTGGTCTTACCTTCACCGGGGATTGATGACGTGGAGACGATAACCTGAGGCTTCTTGTCGAGGTTCGACAGCATCAACGATGTACGCAGGTTGCGGATCGCTTCGGCGGCGGCAGAGGTGGGTTTATCCTCCAGATACTTAAGGGTGTTTTTCCGATCACGCGCAGGGATCAAAGGGATCTGTCCGATCACAGTGTAGCCGGTGTGATGCTCCAGCTCAGTCGCGGTGCGGAAGGTGCGGGTTCTGAATTCGCGAAGTAGCACCAAGCCGGAACCAACCATCGCACCTAGGACTATCGCCATTGCCACTATCCGTGATTTTTTCGGTGCACTTGGCCCGCCGGGTATAACGGCACTAGATAGCATACGGCTATCTGCCTTCTGTATCCCCTCTTGGGCGGAGGTTTCTTTCAGGCGGGTCAGGAAATATTCATAGAGCAGCCGTGTCGCCTCGGATTCTCGGGTCAACTGCTGCAGCGCGATCAGATCTTGGCCCTGTGATGCCAACTGCGCGGCAAGCTCGGTTTCCGAGGTACGCAGCGCTTCAAGCTGCTGGCTACTGCGCGCAAGATCAGACCGAACCCGTCCCAGCACCGTTTCGAACCGTAGATCGAATGCCGTCTGGTTCGTGGCAGACGAAAGACCATTGCTAAAAATACGCGTCAACGCGGCGTCTTGTGCGGCATCGCGCTTTTCTGCGGGTGTCTGCGCGGCTTCCAGATTGGCGAGCCGTGCTTCTAGCGCTTGGCGTGAGAGTGCGGCACCCTCAATACGGTCGCGCAATTCCTTGATCTGACGCTCCAGTGCTTGCAACCCTTCGATCGAGACAAGCTGCGTGCGTGCAGTAAATTCAGAGACCTTTTTCTCCGCGTTCTCGAGTTCGATCTGAAGCTCGGACACCCGGTTGCTCAGCCATTCTGTGGCTTTCTCCGTCGCTTCGAATTTTACTTCGATCTGGTTTAGGATGTATAGTTCAGCAAGGGTATTAGCAATCTGGGCGGATTTCGTGGGCGATTCGGTTTCGACAGTGACGTTGAAAACTAGGCTCTGGCGGATATTCGATATAGATACCCTGCTCAGCAATGATTGCACCACACCATCACGGATCCTCATTTTCTGAAAGTCACTCTCGTGTTGCGGTTCAGCTTTGGATTTTCTAAAAGTTAATGTCGAACGTAAGCTCGATATTATCCCCCTGATCATAGATGGCTCACGCAACCTGCCGTTGAATTCCGGATCGTTAACTAAATCCAAGCGGTCGACGACCTTTCCAGCAAGCCCACGTGACCGAAGAACTTCAATTTCGGTGTTGATTTCGGTTGAGTCCCCGGAGAACCCACCGACTACAGATTGTAGGTCGACAATACTATCTTCTTTAGTTTCCAGCACCACAACCGCCGTTGACCGGTAGGTCGGGACCGCGATGCCGTAGGCGTAATACCCGGCCAGAAGCATAAAAATCAGCGTGACCGCAGCGATGATCAATTTGCCGCGCCATAATGTACCAATCAGCGCGCCAAGGTCGATGGTATCGTCATCTTCGTCCCTAGGCCCGGAAAAGTTCGATTGGCTTTGGTTCATCATATGCATGTCGTCCGTTGGTCATTGCCGGAAATGGCTAAAAAGAAGGGTCGAGGCAAAGCGCCTTCGAAATCACAGATATGCGGGTTGGTCATCATGGAGAGAGGATCTGCCTGTCCTGCGATTGCGCCCCGAGGGGTGATGGCGGCTTTGCTAAATCCTTATGAGAAAAATTCAATCAAAAGTCGTATAAAATTTGCTACATCTCGGAAAATGATCCCGTAGAAACATCATTTAAGACCATTCTTCGCGATATAGCTGGCCAAATCAAGGATCAGTTGCCCGCGCGCCTTAGCGATGGCCGCGGGGCCGCCCTTGGGGTCGAATGCGACGGTCACATCAAATAACCCCGATCTTTCACGCCCGCCGGTCAGGACAGCGACGAAGTACTGTCCGGAAGCGCGGAACTGGCCCGCTTCGGTCGCCAGCAATTCGCTGAACCGCAGCTCAAGGCGGGCGTCGGGATAGGCTTCGAACGGCCATGGTTCTGACGCGATGCGGCGGCTTGTGAGGCGCGACAGGTTCTCGCTTAGCTCTAGGGCTACGGCGCGTTCGGGCGCGTCGGCCCACAGCTCGTCCGAAGAGCTGACCAAGGCACCATTGGACGCGCGTATATGGATCTCGTCGGCAGCTGCATAGCTGGGCAGTGATACGTCACGTACCTCAACAGCGTTGAATTGGATGCTAACACGCTCTGTGACAGGGGGCATCTCCACGGCATAGCGGTCGGCAGACCCGCAGGCCGCCAAGAATGCCACCAGACCAAGGCTTGCGATACTTTTTACTACGTTCATATTTTACCGTCCCAGCAACAATGAATTGGGGTTACGTTCGATTGTGCGCGCCAAAGATGCAAGCGCATCGGCCGCTTTTTGGATGTCACGCATGGTTTCCTGTGCGGTGCGGCTGATCTGGTCGCCTTTGTTGTACCCTTCGATCGTGCGCTCTGCTTGTGTGAAAACCGACGACAGGCGGTTCACGATCAGCGGCAAATCCTTCGCCGAAACGGCGATGTTATCCGCCGCGTTACGCGCCGAGGCCAAGGTACGGTTCACGTTCTCGACCGCCCCACCCTCGCGGAGCTCGCGCAGCGTATAGTTCAGCTCGTCCAACGCATTCTTAAGCGATCCGGGCAGCGCAACGGCATCCGGTGTGCCGATTACCTGATCCGCCGATCGGGTCAGCGCTGTCAGCTCGTCGACCAGCTGTTGCAGTTCAAGCTCGCTTGCGTTGGCGGCGACAGTCTTCATTTCTTCGATCAACTCTGGCACACCCTCGGTCGAGGTGGTGAAGGAATCCGCGGCTTCGGAGACAGAGTCCACAGCGGCCAGCAGACGTGCTGCCATTTGTTCTTCCTCAAGCGTGGCGACAAGCGTTTCGACGCGCGAAAGCGTGGCATTCAGCGAGACGGGAATATTCTGCACCGATTCAGACGAGACCAACCCCGTGACCTCGTTGATTAATGTGCGGACATCGCGTGGGGTCTGTTGCAGTTCATCGCTGCCGACAAAGGCTTGCAGCGAATTCATCAGACCAATGGCGCTGTTCAGCAGCTCTTCGATGGGCAGGTTGTTTATACGGCTAAAGACACCTTCGACCGTGGCTGCGGCGTCAGATGTTTCGTTCTTGGTCGTGGGCATCACGGGAAAGTTGTCGCCCGCAGGGACAAGCCGCGCGGTCGGAGCGTTGTCGACGACCACCAGTTCCACTTTCAGACCGCCCGTCAGCAGGCTTGCAGATGCAAGTCTTGCCCGAAGCCCATTCACGACACGATCTTGCAAGAAGGCAAACGCACTTTCCGCAGTCACATCCCCCGGTAGCCCAAGGCGCGCCGGCTGGATTGCCAGTGTTGCGTTCAACCGCACACGGCTGTCGCCGAACTGATCAAAATCCACGATCCCTGACAGGGTATCGACTTCGCCGATGTTCAGCCCGCTCAACTCTACCGTGGCACCGACGGCGAGGCCCGAGACATTGTCGTCGAAAATAACGTTAAGCATCAAAGGTTCGACGTCAGTGGCATTAAACACTGCGCTGCGCGCGTCCTCCTTGGTGGCGAAGATATCGAACACAGTGCCATCTTGCACACGGTCGCCACCAGAGACGAAAGTGTCAAAGGTAATCCCCCCGCCGATCAACGTCGCAATTGATTCAAAATCGACTTCGGCCCCGCCGGGTCCAAAGGACAGGCTGAACCCCGAGGTATCCCAGAAACGTGTGCTGCTGTTGATCAGGTTGCGGTGCTCTTCGTAAATTAGCGCCTCTACGATGGCAAAATTGCCCCTTGGGGCGATCGCTGCCTTGCCGATACGACCAACCTCGATCCCGCGATAGAGAATGGGGGCGTCATCCGTCAGCGTTCCATTACCCACGGTGCGAAAGGCGATTTGCAAACCGGATTGGCCCGCGCGGATCAGGGGCGGCGCATCCGACCCGACGAAGCGTTCGGCAAAATCGCCTATTTCATCGTTCCAGGTGCCTTCGATGTAGACGCCGCTCAGCACGGTGCCCAAGCCGGTGATGCCCTGCGCCGATACCTGAGGCTGCACGATCCAGAAAGACGCGCTGGCGTCGATGAAGGGGCCGACGTTCTTGTCGACACGGATTGTCGCGACAACTTTGCCCAAGCCGGTGGTAAAACCAACTTCCTCGACGCGGCCCACGGTCACGTCACGATAGCGTAGTTCGGTTTCGCCTGCCTTGATACCGGCCCCTTTGTTGAATTCAACATAGATCACAGGACCGCGGGAATTGTAGCTGCTGACTGCCACACCCAATGCCGCAACCAGTGCCAAAATCGGAATGATCCAGACGATGGACGCGCCGCTCAGGAACAGTTTGCGCGCGGATTTAACCTTAACCTCGGGTGGCGTGTCAGACATGTTGATCGGGATCCCCATCGGAAGCGTTCGTGTCCCAGATCAGTCTGGAGTCGAATGCTTGTGCAGATAGCATGGTAAAGATGACCGACAAGGCGAAGAACATGCTCGCAGGGCCGGGATTAATTGTCGCCAATGTCTTGAGTTGCACCAGCGACGAAAGGATCGCAACCACAAAGATATCGATCATCGACCAGCGGCCGATATACTCTACGATTTCATACATCACATGGCGCGACCGCTGCGCTTGGGCATTGGGTCTTTTGACGCTGACAGCCAAAAAGGCGATGGCCCAGAACTTGGCCAACGGGATTGCGACCGACGCCAGCAGGATGATGAACGCAATGCCAAAGGCCCCGTGATGCGCCAGTTCGACCGCACCGCCGACAATGGTGCTTTCGTCCACCTGAAACAGCGTGCGCGTCTTGAGCATCGGGTAGGCATTGGCCGGAATGTAGCATAGCAGCCCCATGACCCAGAACGCCCAAACCCGCTGCATACTGCCAAAGTCGCGCGACAGCATCTTGTGGCCGCAGCGCTGGCAAACCGGTGTGCCGATGGGCCAGGCACGGGTACAGCGTGTGCAGGCCACCAAACCCATTTCGCGGGCGCTTAGGATTTTTTCGGATTTTCCAGCGAATTCCATACCGACCACTTACACATGAATTTGTCCTGCGCCACAATCAGAACAACTAAACCACAGAACATCCAGAATGCTGGCCCAAACCCCACAGTTGCCAGATCGGCGATCTTGACCAGCGCCACCGCACAGCCAAGCGCAAAGATTTCGGCCATCGACCAAGGCTGCAACGCCTGCGACAAACGGAATGCCTGCATCGCGTGACGCGCAGGTGGCAGGTCCAGCACAACGGGCACCAGCACATAGAGTGTCAGCATCACCCGTGCCAAGGGGACCAGCATAATCAGGGCAGCCGTCGCCAGCGAAAGCAACAGCAGCGGCCCGGTGGAAAACGCCAGAGCCGCATCCATCACCGAGACAGAATTCTTGTTCCCAGCCGCATCGATATTCAAAAACGGAAAGAACGTCGCACCTAGGATCAGGACAAAAGTCGCGATGGCGATGGCGATGATTTTCAGCCCCGCCTGTTTGCGCGGCTCGATCAGTACCGTGTGGCAGCGTTCGCACACTGCTTTTTCGCCGATCTTGGGAATTTTCAGCTGATACACAGCATCGCACTGGGGGCAGACGATTATCTGCTCCAGATCAGGGGGGGAGGTGTGATCGACCTTGTCTTTCATCCCGCTGGTATAGTGGAGATCACGAACCGTGTGTATCTGTTTCTAGACACGAAATGGTCATCCCTGACGCAAGCAAGAGCCCGCCAGTGCTGCTTTCCGCGCAGGAACATTCGCTATGCCGCGACGTTGTGTCGGTGAAGATAGCGAACACGAAAGGAGCTTTCTAATGACACAGATCACAGACGCGAAAATTCTGATCCTATCCGCCAATGGTTTCGAACAATCCGAACTGGAACGCCCGTTGAATGACCTTAAAGCCAAAGGCGCAACAGTCCATGTCGCGACCCCCGACGGAAACGACATCAAAGGTTGGGACAAGGACGACTGGGGCAACACCATTGCCGCTGACAAGGCACTGTCAGACGTCACCATCGGTGACTATGACGCGATTGTGCTGCCCGGCGGTCAGATCAACCCCGACCTGCTGCGCGCCAATAAGGACGCCGTAGCCCTGATCAAAGGCTTTGCCGACGCGGGCAAGACCGTGGCTGCGATCTGCCACGCCCCTTGGCTGCTGATCGAGGCAGGCATCCTCAAGGGCCGCGCTGCTACTTCCTATGCCTCTATTGCGACAGACGTGAAAAACGCCGGTGCGCATTACGAGGACAGCGAAGTGGTTGTGGATCAAGGCATCATCACCAGCCGCTCTCCCGAGGATTTGGGAGCGTTTATCGCCAAGATTGTCGAGGAAGTGGAAGAAGGTGAACACAACCGCAAAGCCGCATAAATCCGGTGTAGCGGAGGACGAAGGCGGGGCAGATGTCCCGCCTTTTTTCATGCGTGCCCGCGGTCTACCTTACCGTGACGGGCATCAGCACATTGCGTGACCCTTCCTCGAACGCATCCAGTTTTTGATGCCAGACGGTTCCGGGCCAGCGGTGCTCCATCTCGCGTTTTCTCGGGCGATAGACGGCGGTGTAAAGCGTGCCAAAGCCTGCGTTGAACTGGTGCGAATAAAGCGGCGGCTTGAGGAACGTGCTGATGAACTTTTCTTCCGGATCACGGTGAAACCGCAGCCGTTGCAGCAGGTATCTTTCACGCTCGACCGTCGCGGTGAACCGTGCGTGGCTGATCCATTCGACGTTTTCCTGATGGTTCGTCGCCACGGCCGCCTTGGTGATGATCGCCGGACGATCCGGTGCCATCAGCGCGGTCAGATACTTGCGTTTGCGGTCCAGCACGGTGACGTTATAGCTCATGTGGGTCGGCACACGCGCCAGAATTTCACCGGCCTGTTCCGTAGTTTCGCAAGTTTGCAACACATAACGCAGGATCAGCGGCACGCCAAAACCAACGCCCACTACACGACGGCCACCAAACGTCAGCGAAATCGACAAACCCGCGTCATTCACCCCGTCGACCAACCCGAACAGCCCGTCAGATGTGCCCATCACGCGACGACCGTTCCAGCCGGTGCGCAAAACCAGACTGTCGAACGCGTTGGTATTATAGTCATAGTTGCGCACCATGACGGGTTCCTTGCCGCCCCAAACCGCCTGACTGCACCCCGATAGATAGGGCGGCGGGCAATAGAAGCTCAGGAACCGCGCAGCCAGATCACCGCCGCCCGCCTGGTCGCACAGGTCTTCGTAAAGCGGGATTAGGTCGGGCATATGAGTTTTAAGCGCACGACGGCATTCGGCATAGGTCGGGCGCGCGGGCTCACCTTCCTTCAGCCACCATTTACGGTAGAAGGGCCAATATTCGGCGAAAAGCCCGGCCCATTTCGGGCCGGGCAATTCTTCTGAAATGGCACGCCACAGCATGTGCTGCCCTTTCGGTGCTTAGAGTATCTTGAACGCCGGATCAGACATCGCTGGCCCCGCCTCGGCGACGGGCAACGGACGACCATTCACCGATTGCTTGATCCCGTGAATCCACTTTTTCGCGCGCTCATTCAACTGGAAAGACTTGGTCATCGACCGCCCACGGGTCACAAGGATGCCAATGTCGGCCCCTTCATAGCGGTAATCACCCGGTCGCAAGATGCGCAGGAAAAACGCCTCGTTCTCGGATTCCACGGCACGACGGTGATAGTCAAAGCGGTCAAACACCACACTGCCGTCTTCCTTCATCTTGTAGATACCAGTCTCTGGCGCTTCGGTGCAGATATCGACGCTGTCGTCGGTGTGTTTGATCACCATCTGGCTCCAGCCGTCGATGTTCTGCGGGTCGGCCCAGCGGTTGTTCAGCTCTTCGACATCCAGATTGAACTTCTTTTTGCTGAACTCCAGCAGGTGGAACAGGAACAGCGGCGCATCGGCGTGCGCAAAGGCCGCGTGGTTCGTCATCGACGACGCGCCTGTGATGCGCGGGTTCAGCTCGCCCAGCCAGATGTCTCCGGTCTTTTTGTCGATCAGGAAATCCAGTTCGAAATAGCCACGATAGCCTTCCTTGCGCAGCTGTTCCCCGAATTTATAAGTCAGCTCGCGCGCTTTCTGGCGGACCTTGGGCGGAAAGGCCGTCGACAGGATTTCATTACCACACCAACCGCCGCGATAGGGCGTCAGATCCTTAAAGCCAACGAGCTCGGTCATCAGCGGGCCCACGATCGTGCCTTCCTTGGTGGCACATGCCTCGATGGCCGAGCCGCGACAGTCGATGCGCTTCATGATCTTGATCTCGCCCTCGCCGACGATCTCGGATTCATGACGGCGGAAGTCTGCTTCGGACTTGATAAAGAACGTCGTGTGACCACTGTCGCCAAAGGCGGATTGCAGCACCAGATCGTGCCCGATCCCGGCCTTCTCGCAGGTTTTTTTGAGGTCTTCGTAATCCTTGACCTCGGCCAGCACGTTCGGCACCGACGGCACACCGGCCTTGTTGCCGATACGGACGGTTTCGATCTTGTTGTCCATCTTGGTGCGCAGCTTGGCCTTGGGGAACCAGACATCCGCCCCCAGCTCTTTCGACAGGCGTTCAGTTTCCTCGTCAAACATCAGGAACACGAACTTGGGCTTGCCACCGCGCCGCTTGATGAAGTCGATAACCTCTTTGTGCTGCAGCAGATAATTGTTGATGTCTTCGATGCTCTGGAATTCCGCATGGGGCTGCTCCGAGGGGCAGAACACGTTCGGGTGCTTGCCGCCGTAGCAGTCAATATAGCAGATGTATTTGAAGTTTTTCACCCACTCATCGAGACCCAGAAGGTTAAAGTTCGTGGCCGAGATAAAGTACACAGGGTCTTCGTTACGGTGAAAGAACCGGCGAATTTCCGAGATATTCTTGAGAACAGTCGTTGTCATGATATTTTGGTCCTTTGCTTAATCTTAGTCAGGTGAAGACGACAGGTTTTTCTTGCGCACCCGTTTCAGCGCCGCATCCGTAAAGACGCGTAGCCCCAGATCGGGGCGGTAACCGTGGATTTCGCTGACGTCCAAATTCCGCATGAACGACAAGATTTCCTGGCTCACCACCTGTCCGGGGACAAGGATGGGAAAGCCGGGGGGATAGGGGATGATAAAGCTGGCAGACACGACCGTCTGGTTGGCGTCCATCGCATCCTTTAGCGTGCCGTTCAGTTCAAGGTAATCGGTGTTCTTTTCGTCATAAGCGAGGAAGAACGCCGTGCGAATATCACCTTCTGAGGTCACGTTGTCGTTTCGGAACGCCTCGTGGAAACGGCTAAAGTCCGGCAGCGGCGGATAGTTCTCCATCAGGTTGGCAACGCGGTTGTCGAAGGACCGGCGTTCCATCTTGCTGGCGTCATCCAGACGGTCGTCCAACGATCTGGCGATCTCCACCAGCACTTCGATCAGATAGGCGACGCTGGACCGCGTGGTGCCGATGTTGGTCATGAACAAAACGGTATTGCGCGAGGTCTTATTGATCTGGATGCCGTATTTGTCCATCAGGATATCGGTCTTGAACGTGTCACCGTCCCAGCCCGTACCGCCGACTAGCAGCGTCACACGGCTGGCATCCAAGACAAACTGGTCCTTCTCCCAGCAGTCCCACATATCGGTCCAGCCCTGTTGCTGATCGTAATAGCTGGTCACCCCGCTTTCGCGATATTCTTGCGGGATCATGTCGCCCGCGGTCAGCACCTTAAAGTATTTGTTCAGCAGCGGGTGGTCGGCAATCGCGCGGCGCATCGACAAAGCGGCCTCGATCTGGCGCTGCACGAATTCAAAGCCTTCAAGCTCGACCTGACGCCGCCCCACATCAAGCGAGGCGATGATCTGGTAGTTCGGCGAGGTCGAGGTATGGGTCATATAGGCTTCGTGGAAGCTCTGCTCCACCTCGCCCTTAAAGTCCTGATCGTTCACGTGAATCATCGAACCCTGTCGCAGGGATGTCAGCGTTTTATGGGTCGATTGCGTGGTATAGACCCGCACCCGCGCGTTGGGCGCAGGGATCAGCCGCGTATTCAGCAACGTTTCGTCGTCTGCGTCTTTCAGCTCTGCCTGCTGCTTTTCATAGGCGGCGCGATGATCGTCCGACTTGAACCGCACACGCAGCGTATTGGCGGCGTTCATGCCGGTACGCTGGCGGTAGGTCGGGTTAAAGCGGGCAAAGGCAAACCACGCCTCGTCCCACAGGAAGATCAGGTCGGGCTTGATCGCCAGACACTCCTCCATCACCCGCTCGACGTTATAGACCAGCCCGTCGAACGTGCAGTTGGTCAGCAGCAACATGCGCACCTGATTCAGCTTGCCCGCCGCCTTGAGCGCCAGCAACTGGTGCTTGATCTCACGCAGCGGCACGGCACCATACATGGAATATTCGTTCAGCGGATAGCTATCGAGGTAACACACCTGCGCACCTGCCAGCACCATCCCGTAGTGGTGGGATTTGTGGCAGTCGCGGTCCACCAGCACGATGTCACCGGGCCGGACCAGCGCCTGCACGACGATCTTGTTACAGGTCGACGTCCCGTTGGTGGCAAAGAATGTCTGCTTGGATCCGAAAGCGCGGCTTGCCAGTTCCTGCGCCTCTTTGATGGGCCCATGGGGTTCCAGCAAGCTGTCCAGCCCCCCAGACGTGGCCGAGGTTTCCGCAAGAAAGATGTTCGGCCCGTAAAACGCCCCCATGTCCTGGATCCAGTGCGACCGCGTGATCGACTTGCCGCGGCTGATCGGCATGGCGTGGAAGACACCCGTGGGCTGTTTGGAATATTCGACAAGCGCCGTAAAGAATGGCGATTTGTTCCGGGCCTGCACCCCGCGCAGAATGTTCAGATGCAGCTCCATAAAGTCTTCTTGGTTGTAAAAGACCCGACGGCAGATCCCCAGATCCAGACCCGCGATGTCTTCGACTGACCGTTCCGTGACCAGATAGGCATCAAGCTCGGGGCGTACCTTGGCGATCATCCGGCATAGTTCGGGGCCATAGTTTTCCGGCTGGAGCTTGTCGATCTCCTCCTGCCCGCCGGCGCGCGCGAGGTAGCGGACCAGAATAGTCTCGTCCATTTTGGATTTGAGCGTCAGGCCCGGGCGCACAACGATGGCTTGGATATTGTGGTTGAACAGCACCGCGATCAGCGCGTCTTCGATGGATTTGACCACCACCGCCTCATAGTGGAACGGGTCTTCGGGGCGGCGCATCCGGCTGACGTTGGATTTCAGCCAGCGTTCCTGCTGGTCATTCACGTCATCGACGATCAACACCTCGAAATACGGCTTGGTCAGCGCCCGCGCTTCGGGGGACAGCATGGCCTCGTCGTCATGTTCGTCATGGTCGATGCTGTCGCGTTCCAGCGGGATGGTGCGACGGCGATAGGCCCCCGTTGTCAGCGCCCGCGTGATGCGGTTCACGGCAAAGGACATATCGCCAACGCTGTTGTTGTTCAGCATCCGCTGCAGGTGTTCGAACGCTGCCATGCCCGGAAAGGCCCAATAGGGTTCGATCAGCGACAGTGATTCAAACAGCGTTGCGCATTTGGCGCGCAGGGTGTCGGTTTCTTTCGCTGTGGTGGCGCGGGTGAGCCCGCTTGCTGCTTCACGCAGCGCGCTCCATCGGTCGGACCGCAACTGAATTGCCGACGAATAGTCGTTCATAGAATGCATCAATCGTACTCCGCTTTGGGCGGTCGACTGCTGCATCCCGATGTCCGGCACTTTTGAAAAGCACCGGACCTGAGTGCCGCAGCCTAGCCGCTAGATGTCGGCCCGCTGCCCGGTAGATCACCGAGCTTTGCGGGTGGGTTTGGTGTCGCTGCAGCCGGAGCTACAGGCGGTGCGATAGTGGCAGTCCCCGCCGTAGGATTTGGCAGCGGTTCGGGGGCAAAGCCCGGTTGAACCGCAGGTATTGTTGTTTCATGCCCCTTGAACGCAGGCGCATCGGGCACGCGCTGTGCGGGCACATCAACGTGCAGACCGGCGCGGGTCCCCTGATGCGGCACCTCAAGCGGGCCAAGTGTGTTCAGATAGGCGTCCGTCCCGCTGGAGCGGTCATAGATCGAGAAATCGGTAGACCGGTCGCGGAAGGATTTAAGCACCTGCCCCAGACCTTTCATGCCGGTTTCGCGCTGACGGCGCACCATCGACAGGTCGACTTCGATCGGGAACATGTCTTCTTGACCGGCGGACTGGTGCAGCACCATCGACGTGGGATCAACGACCAGCGATTTACCGACGCCACCCGCGCCCAAACCGTTGACGGCAAAGACATAACACTGGAACTGCGCCGCGGTCGCACGGGCAATCGCCAGCTCTGCATCGCGGTCGGTGGTGCCGGTCAGAACCGGTGTCAGCAACACTTCGACGCCTTGGCTGGTCAGCTGGCGCGTGGTTTCGGGGAACCACATGTCATAGCAGATCGACAGCCCGAAACGCCCGACCTCTGGCACGTCAAAGACGCAGAATTCAGTGCCCGCCGCGATGCCGGATTCATAAGGCCGGAACGGGAACATTTTGGCGTAACGGCGGATGATCTCGCCCTCGGGGTTGATCACCACGGCGGTGTTGTACACGCGCCCGTCCTCGGGATTTTTGAGGAACATGGAGCCGGGGATCAGCCAGACACGGTGCTTGCGTGCAGCAGCCTGAAACACCTCAAGCGTTTCATTTTCGGGGGGCAATGCAAACTGGTCAAGCGGGCCAAAAGGCGCCAGCTCGGAAAACAGGACCATCTGGGTCCATGGAAAACGCGCCATCAGGATGTCCAGTCGCTGGATCATGCCATCAACGTTGGACTCCAGCGCGTTGACGTACATCTGTACGCCTGCAATCGCAAAAGGTGTCATAACTTGTCACTCCGTCCAAATGGGCGGAAGGGGCCGGAAATACTCCGCCCATACGCCCAAGGTGACGAGTCCATACCCCCATTGTTGGGAATATTAAACACGTGACGTGATGGTGACCCCACCGGCATTTGCATGGCCTCTATGCGTAACCTGCACAAACTAATTTTCTACACCACCGCTTCTTTGCGCGCCGCACGCGCTGTGCGACCCCGTTGCAGCACGACCACGAGGGCCAGCAGTAACAGCGCGGGGATGAACATCCAATATTTACTTGGGGTTGGGACGGGTTTCAGAACACGCAGCACCTCTTGATCCCAATCGAGACCGGCAGCTTGCGCGGCTGAACCATAGAGCACATCGTCGATGAACATCTTATCGTCCTCGACACGGGTGATCACGCCCGCTGCCTCCAGCCGTTCCTCGCCGGTGGTGCCTTCGCTGATTGGCAACAAGGCGACAAAGTCGATCGGATCGCCCAAATCATTGATACCGGCCACCCGTAGACGCAGGTCTTCGCCCAATGGGGTATCGGCGGCGGCCTGAACGATCGCGGCTGGTGCCTCTTCGGTATAGGGCGGAAAGACCATATCCATCCAGAAACCGGGCCGGAACAGGGTGAAGGCAATCAGCAGCAGGGCAATCGTCTCGTAGAAACGGTTGCGGGCCATAAACCACCCTTGGGTCGCTGCCGCGAACAGCAGCATCGCAATGGTCGCGACAATGAAGACAAAGATGCCCTGCACCACCGTCACATCGATCAACAGAAGTTCGGTGTTGAAGATGAACAGGAATGGCAGCGCCGCAGTCCGCAAGCTGTAAAAGAACGCAACGACACCTGTCTTGATCGGGTCCCCACCGGACACGGCGGCGGCGGCAAAGCTGGCAAGACCCACGGGCGGTGTCACGTCAGCCATGATGCCGAAGTAGAACACAAAGAGATGCACCGCGATCAGCGGCACGATCAAGCCGTTCTGCTGGCCAAGCGTCACGATAACGGGCGCAAGCAGGGCCGATACAACGATATAGTTCGCCGTTGTCGGCAACCCCATCCCAAGGATCAGCGACAGGATCGCGGTCAGGAACAGGATCGCAAGGATATTACCGCCCGAAAGCACCTCGACCACATCTGCCAGCGCAGAGCCAACGCCGGTCTGGCTCACGACACCTACGATCACGCCGGCGGTCGCCGTAGCGATACCGATGCCGATCATATTGCGCGCACCCACGACCAACCCATCGATCAAATCACGGATACCCGCGACCACATCATTGGCGAACTGGCTTTCACCACGGAACAACGCCATCAGCGGACGCTGTGTCACGAGGATAAAGACCATATAGGTCGTGGCCCAGAATGCCGACAGTCCCGGCGACAGGCGATCCACCATCAGCGCCCAAACCAGCACGACGATGGGCAGGATAAAGTGCAAACCCGACCGCACCGTGGGCCCCGGTAAGGGCAGACGCGTGACGGGTTCATTCGGATCATCCAGCACCAGCGGCTCTTCTTTCGAACCGATATACAGCAGACCGGCATAGACCGCCGTTAGCAGCGCAAAGATGATATAGCCCGCAGTGTCGGGGAAGGCCGGGCGCAGCCAACCCATGCCATAATAGACACCAAAGCTCAGCGCGCAGATACAGGCGATGATAAAGGCAGACACCAGCAGACGTTGCACAATCGGCTTGGGCGTATAGGGGCGTTCAAGCCCGACCATACCGGCCTTCAAGGCTTCGAGGTGCACGATATAGACCAGCGCGATGTAGGATATCACGGCAGGCAAAAAGGCGTGTTTGACCACGTCGAAATAGGGAATGCCTACATATTCAACCATCAAGAAGGCCGCAGCGCCCATCACGGGCGGCATGATCTGCCCGTTGACCGACGATGCCACCTCTACCGCGCCGGCTTTTTCAGAGCTGAATCCCACCTTTTTCATCAACGGAATGGTAAATGTCCCCGTGGTCACCACGTTCGCGATGGAGGACCCCGAAATCAGACCCGTCATCGCAGAGGACACCACGGCAGCCTTTGCCGGCCCGCCCTTCATGTGGCCCATCAGGCTGAACGCAACCTGGATGAAATAGTTACCGGCACCGGCCTTATCCAGCAGGGCGCCGAACAGCACAAAGAGGAAGACGAACGAGGTAGAAACCCCAAGCGCGATCCCGAACACGCCTTCGGTGGTGATCCACTGGTGGTTCACGATCTCTGACAGGGAGTTCCCCTTGTGCGCGATGATATCGGGCATCATCTGCCCCAGCACATTGTACACAAGGAAAACCGAGGCGACGATCATCAACGCAGGCCCGAGTGCGCGGCGCGTTGCTTCAAGCAGGATCATAATGCCGATCACAAAGACGACCGTATCCTGCATGTTCGGTGCCCCCACGCGGCCCGAGATTTCGCGGTAATAGACAAACAAATATAGGGCCGACGCCGCACCGACCAGCGCCAAGGCCCATTCCCACAGCGGGATACGATCCTTGGGCGACCCAAGCACAACGGTTGCGACAATGGCGATGGCGACCAGCGGAATCCACCACGTCGGCGTGCCGTCTTTGGCCGCAACCATAAACAGATAGGCCAGCATCACCGGCACAAGAATGCCAAGCCCCAGCTGCACCTTTGTGCGCGCTGCAGGGAAGGCCGCGATGCCAAGGAAAATAGCAAAAGCCAGATGGATCGAGCGTGCCTCGGTGTCGTTAAAGACGCCCCAGCCGAAAATAAAAGGAAGAGGGGATGCGATCCACAGTTGGAAAAGCGACCATGCCAGCGCAGTTAGAGCAAGAAAAACACCAACGCTGCCGGTCGCAGACCTGCCGCCCGTATCCGAAGACGCGACAAGTTCGTCGAGGTCGCTCTGGCTCAGCCCGGCTTTGCCGGCGGCTTCAGCTTCCACTGCGGCGGCTTGGTGTTGGTCATTTTGTGACATCTTCGTCCCCTTGGTGGCCCCGTATCAGGACAGGTGCACGTTTATTGTCTTACTGCTGCGGTCGTTGCCGCAGGGTACGAACGCGAGGTCTCCCCCGCGTTCGAAAATGGTCAAACGTTAGGCTTATTCAATCCAGCCACGCTCTTTGTAGTACTTCGCCGCACCGTCGTGCAGTGGCGCAGACAGGCCGTCTTTGATCATATCTGCTTCTTTGAGGTTCTCAAACGCGGGGTGCAGCTTTTTGAAGCGGTCAAAGTTGTCGAACACGGCTTTG
Organism: Sulfitobacter sp. BSw21498; assembly: GCF_006064855.1. Taxonomy (NCBI): domain Bacteria; kingdom Pseudomonadati; phylum Pseudomonadota; class Alphaproteobacteria; order Rhodobacterales; family Roseobacteraceae; genus Sulfitobacter; species Sulfitobacter sp. BSw21498. The sequence continues at coordinate 2,627,610 of NZ_CP040753.1, read as the reverse complement.
ACAACTTCGTACACGACCTCGTCATCCACATCGGAAGATGTCACAAAAGTCGCTTTCACGCCGAATGTTTTCACATCCGCATCGGTGCCTTTGTACATGCCACCGGGGATGGTGGAGTAGGCGTAGAAGGGGTTATCGGCGACCAGCTTGTCGATCGCTTCGCCTTCAACCGGCACCAGCTTGGCGTCTACGGTGGATACGGCTTCCTGGATCGACCCGTTGGGGTGGCCCACGGTATAGATGATCGCGTCGACCTTGTTATCGCCCAAAGCAGCAGCTTGTTCGGCTGGCTTCAGCTCGGATGCGAGCGCGAAATCATCCAGGGTCCAGCCTTTGGCGTCCAGAACGACTTCCATTGTGGCGCGCTGACCGGAACCGGGGTTGCCAATGTTGACACGTTTGCCTTTCAGGTCGTCAAAGCTTTCGATGCCGGAGTCAGCACGCGCGATCACGTTGAAGGGCTCGGCGTGGACAGAGAATACCGCCCGCTCTTTGTCGAACTTGTCGCCTTCGAACTGCGAAGACCCGTTGTACGCGTGGAACTGCCAGTCGGACTGGGCGACACCCATGTCCATGTCACCCGCCTTGATGGCGTTGATGTTGGCGATGGAACCACCGGTGGACGGGGCGGTACATTTCAGGCCGGTCTTGGCGCTGTCACGGTTTACCAAGCGGCAGATCGACTGACCCACAACAAAGTATACCCCGGTCTGGCCGCCGGTCCCGATAGTGATGAATTTTTCCTGCGCGGTGGCTGCGGTACCCGCGACCAGTGCAGAGGCGATGGCGATGGACTTGAAAATCGTCATTTGAAGTCTCCCAACTTAGTTGTCTGAACACACGTCATTGATGCGTATGCTCTCCGTGATGGTTGAAATGAGCGCAGATATTCCGAAGCAAAACAAGCGGATTTATTCCGTTTCCTCCCCGAAAACATGCTCTGACCCTATATGTTTCGCGTGATAAAACTGTGGTTTATTTTCACTATGCGGTACAAAAAGGCCACCGTCATTTAACGGACGCAGGGCAGAAATAACAATGCGTTAGTCCTGTAATCAACTGATTTTTCATAGCTAATTCTATATGCCCATTCCTATATCAGACAATGATAGCGCGGATTGGCGAAATATCAAAACTGCGCGCCGCCAGTAGGGACGAACATCCGACTGGGTTGCGCAGTACATTGAGGTTTATCGTGCTATATACCCTCCGAAAAAGGTGCATTTGACCTTCGCCATTCCAGCAGGAGCCTCCTCCCTATGAAAGCACTACAGTCCCTCGGCCGCTTTGGCCCTTTTGCGCTAATCTCTGCGCTTTTCGTTCTGTTCGCGGCACTTTCAGCGCTGTGGTCATTATGGATGATCCTACCGGCAGTGATCTTGGGCACCCTCATGGCGATGGGGATTTACGATCTGATCCAAACCAAACATTCGATCCTGCGCAACTATCCTGTTCTGGGTCACATGCGGTTCTTCTTTGAAGGCATCCGCCCGGAAATCAGGCAGTACCTGATTGAATCCGATCAGGACGAAGAACCCTTCAGCCGCGATGACCGGTCGTTGGTCTACCAACGCGCCAAGGGCGTTGAAGACGCGCGACCGTTCGGGACGCGGATGCGGGTCTATGATGCCGGATATTCATGGGTCACCCACTCGGTGCAGCCTGTGCATATCACCGATACGGATTTTCGCGTGACCATCGGCAACAAGGATTGCAAGAAAGCCTACGATGCGTCGATCTATAACATCTCGGCCATGAGCTTTGGGTCACTGTCGGCCAATGCGATCAGTGCGCTGAACAAAGGGGCCAAGATGGGCCAGTTCGCCCATGACACCGGCGAAGGCGGGATCAGCCGGTATCACCGCGAGGGCGGCGGCGATCTGATCTATGAAATCGGGTCGGGCTATTTTGGGTGCCGCACAGAAGGTGGTCAGTTTGACCCCGATAAGTTCAAAGAACAGGCCGCCAGTGACCAGATCAAGATGATCGAGCTCAAGCTTAGCCAAGGGGCCAAACCGGGCCACGGGGGGATGCTGCCCGCGTCAAAGATCAGCGCCGAGATCGCGGCAGCCCGGGGGATTCCCATTGGGCACGACTGCATCTCGCCCGCAGCCCACTCTGCCTTCACCTCGCCCGTGCAGATGATGGAGTTTCTAGGCAAGCTGCGCGATCTGTCAGGCGGCAAACCCGTCGGGTTCAAGCTGTGCATCGGACACCAGCGCGAATTCATGTGTATGGTCAAGGCGATGCTGGAGACCGGGATCGTGCCCGACTTTATCGTCGTGGATGGGACCGAAGGCGGCACCGGCGCCGCCCCGTTGGAGTTTGCCAACCACGTCGGCATGCCGATGGTCGAGGGGCTGACCTTTGTGCACAATACTTTGCGCGGTGCCGGTATCCGCGATCAGGTGAAACTGGGGGCAGCGGGCAAAGTTGTGTCGGCCTTTGATATTTCGCGGGCGCTGGCCTTGGGCGCGGATTGGTGCAACTCGGCCCGTGGGTTCATGTTTGCGGTGGGTTGCATTCAGGCGCAGGCGTGCCACACCAATCAGTGCCCCGTTGGCGTCGCGACCCAAGATCCCACGCGGCAACGCGCGCTGGATGTGGACGACAAAAGCCAGCGTGTCGCGCGGTTCCACCGCAATACGCTGATGGCCTTGGGCGAGATGGCCGGTGCCGCCGGTCTGGAAAGCCCCAGCAATTTCCTGCCCCGCCATATGATGATGCGGCAAAGCGATAACAGCATGGTGCAGGGGGATCAGGTCTATGGCTACCTGCCCGAAGGCTATTTGCTGGACGATCAATCACCCGATTATAACGGCAACAAAACCCGTTGGGCACGGGCACAGGCCGACAGCTTTGTGCCCTTCGACTAATGACAGCCAAGGTCAGAAACACAAAAGGCGCGCAGGTATCCCGGCGCGCCTTTCATTAAATCGGGACAGTTTACTTTGCGTCTTCGGCAACCGCAGCAACGACGGAGGCTTCGAAAATCTCGAGCCCCTCTTCGATGATCGCATCGGACGCGGTCAGCGGCACCATAACACGCACGGCGTTGCCCTGCATGCCACAGCTTAGCAGCAACAGGCCCCGCTTGAGCGCATGCGCAATGACACGTTTGGTAAAGTCGCCATCGGGTGCTGCGGTGTCAAAGTCGGTCACAAATTCGACTGCAACCATCGCACCCAAACCACGGATATCCCACATGCGGAACGGCGCGGAGCGTGCACCGATCTCGGCAAAGCGCGCCTTGAGGTGTTCACCCATATCCAAGGAACGCTGCAACAGGCCCTCTTCCTCGATCGCCTCAATCGCGGCAAGCGCTGCGGCACAGGCGACGGGGTTGCCGCCATAGGTGCCCCCCAGACCGCCAGGGATCATCGCGTCCATAACATCGGCGCGGCCAATAACACCGGCCAAAGGATAACCGCCCGCCATGGATTTCGCGACGGTGATCAGGTCAGGCTCTACGCCGGAGTGTTCAATCGCGAACCATTTGCCAGTCCGACCAAAGCCTGCCTGAACCTCGTCTGCAATCAGCATAATGCCGTGCTGGTCACAGATCTCGCGGAGCTGGCGCATCATGTCGAAAGGCACTGGGGTATAGCCACCCTCGCCCAGAACGGGTTCGATGATGATCGCGGCCACACGTTCGGGCTGCGCATCGGTCAGGAACAGGTTTTTCAGACCGGTGATCGCGTCCTCAACGGTGATCCCGTCACGGGCTGATGGGAAGGGCGCGCGGAAGATATCCGACGGGAAGGGGCCCACATCTTTTTTGTATGGGGAAATTTTACCGGTCATCCCCAGCGTCAACAGCGTGCGCCCGTGATAGCCGCCGGTAAAGGCGATCACACCGGGGCGGCCTGTCGCGGCGCGCGCGATCTTAACGGCGTTTTCCACCGCTTCGGCACCGGTTGTGACCAGCAGGGTTTTCTTGGGTGTATCCCCAGGGGCCAGCGCGTTCAGCTTTTCCGCCAGATCGATATAGGGCCCATAAGGCACGACCTGAAAGCTGGTGTGCGTGTACTGGTCTTCTTGCGCCTTTGCCGCGGCGATCACCTTGGGGTGACGGTGGCCGGTGTTCAGCACACCAATGCCGCCGACGAAATCGATATAGCGGTTGCCCTCTACGTCCCAGAGCTCTGCGTTCTCGGCGTATTTCGCATAGATCGGCGCGGCCGACGCGACACCACGTGGGACGGCAAGGTCACGGCGTGCAACCAGCTGTGCATTGGTTTCGACAGATACATTTGCATCAAGCATGTCGGGCACGACGCTGCTTTTTGCCGGTTTCTTTGCAGCGGCATTGCGCGGCTGTTTTTTGACAGTGCTAGGCATATACAAATCCTCTTGTTGAAACGCGACCTGCGTTTAAAATCCTATTATTGCGTTTAATTTAATTGTCAATATAGATCTACCGTAGCGAAATTGACTTAAAGTTTCTGCGCAAAAATTAGCCTGTGATCGCACCATGATACGGGTTATGCAGCAGATAGAAATAATCCGGGGACCGGACGTGGATATAGGTCAAAGACTAAGATCGATAAGAGAAGACCGCGGCCTGTCTCAGCGCGAACTGGCGACCAAGGCGGGGCTGACCAACGGCACCATCTCCCTCATTGAAAAGAACAAGACAAGCCCTTCGGTTGCGTCTTTGAAAAGCTTGCTGGACGCGATCCCGATCAGCATGGCGGAATTCTTTTCGACGTTGGAAGACACCCAGACCCCCAAGGTGTTCTACCGCGAGAACGAATTTACCAAAGTGTCCCCGACCAGCGACGGTCAGGTTTCGCTTCGGCAGCTTGGAAACGCCGAACAGCATTCGCTACAGGTGTTGCACGAAACCTACCCCCCCGGTGCAGATACGGGGCCCGAACTTTTGGTGCACGAAGGCGAAGAAGCCGGCGTTGTCATATCGGGGGAGATCGAGGTCACGGTAGATGGTGCTGTGGCTGTTCTGAGCCCTGGCGATGGCTACCTGTTTGACAGCCGGCTGCCGCACCGTTTCAGAAACATCGGCGACGTTCTATGCATCGTCGTAAGTGCATGTACGCCGCCGAGTTTTTGAATTCGTTATTTGTGGAAGTGCGGATGACCCGCACTGAACCGTTGATTATCGTTCGTCGTCGCGCCGGATAGGGCGATGCAAAGACGATCTTTGGCGCTTTTTCTCTTCGCTGCCGCGCTGCGTGGTCAGCGAAACGATAGCGATTGCGGCCAAAGCGAGAATCAAAAATGATGCGATAAACAAGTCTGTCGTCATTGATGCCTCCTGTACGCTTGTGTGGCTCTTTCAGGAGAGTAACAGTCGGGCGGCCCCAAGGTTCCAGCCTTGGAACCCCCTAAATGCTGCACCGCAGAGCATGGGCTATAATCTGCTGCGACCAAGAATGTCGCCTGACATAGACATAAAGAGCTACAACCGACGCGAAATCGGTAAAATGCCCCTGAATCCCGATAGTTGCGTCAGAAGAGCACCTGATAGCTGACCGGCACCAGATACATCCGCGACATAGCAAAAAAAATTAGATTATTTTCGGTTTACGCCACGGCACCTTAGTAGTCGTAAACTTCTTTCGCTTGCAGGGGGACGTGGAATTCTACCCGAAGAACATAGAGGGCGTCGTCCTCTGTAATCTCTACCTGCCCGTTCAACTGCCGCGAAAACGCGTTTATCAAACGAGAACCGAGCCCTGTGCCGGCTTCGACTTCGCCCTTGCCGAGGGTGTTCTTGACCAACAGCAGCGCCATTTCCGGTTGGGTGTGGGACAGGCTCACTTCAATCTGCCCCGAGCCGTTCGCGTCGGCAGCGACGTATTTCAGCGCGTTTGTAATCGCCTCTGACACCAGCAACGTCAAAGGGGCTGCGTCATCAGGGTCCAATTGCACGGGTTCGTAGTTCTGTATCACTTTCACGGCGGAGCCCGAAGGCAACCCAACGCTAAGCAGCTGGTTCACGATCTCATGCAACAGTGCGCCCCCGTCGACGCGGGACAGGTTATCGTTTTGATACAGGCTTTTGTGCACGGTCGCGAGGCTAAGGATCCGGTCTTGAAGGCGCTGCAACACGCGCTTTGAATCGGGCGTGGCAGCCTGACGGATCTGCATGTTCATGATCGACGAGATCAGCTGAAGATTGTTCTTCACCCGGTGGTGGACTTCTTTCAGCAAGATATTCTTTTGTCGCAGGTTGTCTTCGAGCGCGGCCTCATCCCGTAAAATAGATTCCGCCATGCCTACGAAAGCATTTTCCATATTCACGATTTCGGTTGGAACGACACCGCCGAGCGTCGTCCGCGGCAGAGTTCGGTTCAGCGCGAAATGGTGCATTTGTCGGCCAAGTTTGCGAATATGTTTGATTGCCAGGCGGTTCAGCGCCCAAAACGCGACGATAAGGCTGGCCAGCCACATCGCGATCGGAAGCACAAAGCTTAACCGGGTCATTGCGCCAGCTTTCAGCATGGGGGAATTCTTGGGCCAAACGCTCATGGCATAACCGACACCAGACACGATCGGCAGCACCGCGTATACGCGCTCCTCACCAGCTTGGTTGGTCTCGTGGAAGACCCGGCCAGACTTGCCCGCATACCATTTCAACGCGGCAAATGAGGGCAATTCTTTTTGCGTGGCGGCCAGCTCGCCTTTTGTCGTCAGAATATCGCCCTGCGCATTGAAAGTCAGCATGGCGATCGGGTGCGCCGATTGCTCGGTTACGGGAGCCTCATCGAAATTTTTAAGCGGAACGGACAGGTTGATGAATCCGATTAACTCATCATCCACCTTCAACGGATTTGTGAGGATCATCACCGGCTCGGAGCTTTGCGCCGGATTGGCAGTAACATTCGCCATCCGGGTTTTGAATTGGGTCATCTTTTGAAAGACTTCCCGGTCCGACACATTGCCTGAGACCCCGGTTGAAACGCAGTCCATGCTCCCGTCGGGCGTAATGAAGCTCACGACGGTATAAAGCTCGGATAGTTCTTGGTATTCGCGCAGAAAGGCACTGCACGACACGTCGTCGGATTTAATCAGATTGACCACGGACGCCAAAGCGGCGGCCGCCCCAAAGGCCTCTCTGATCGTGCCATTTTCCAACGTCGAAGCCTGCTCTGTTATCGCAAGCAAGGAAAGCTCTGCGTTTTCAAGGCTTTGATCGGATATCTCGCGGGTTTGTACGACAGCAATCAGACCAATTGGCAACAGGGCGAGCGATAGGAAAAGCAGCACGCGAAACGCGAGGCCACGAAAAATATTCGTTGATAGGAACCCCGACGTCATCGTCAGAAGGAAGAAACTTTGGATGCAGAAATTACAGACATTGTCGCATCATCCGTCATTTCGAGGCTCTCGTCGTCACGCAACCCCATCAACTCTGCAAGGCGCGCACGCGCACGGTTGGTTCGGCTTTTGATTGTACCTACTGCCACGCCACACATATCTGCCGCTTCCTCGTAAGAGAAGCCGGAAGCACCAACAAGCAACAGAGCTTCGCGCTGTTCGTCTTTCAACAGACCCAAGGCCTTGCGGAAGTCGGTCATTTGCATATGCCCGTCGTGCGCCGGCTTTTCGGCTAGGCTTTCGGTGAACACACCATCAACATCCGCGACTTCACGGTTGGCTTTGCGACGCGACGAATAATAAGTGTTCCGCAAAATAGTGAAGAGCCACGCACGCATATTCGTGCCGACTTCAAACTTCTCGATATTCGTCCAGGCTTTGACCAAAGTGTCCTGAACCATGTCGTCGGCGATCGCACCGTTGCGTGTCAGGCTAATGGCAAAGGCGCGCATGGCTGGCAAATGCTCTACCAGTTGATCGCGCGGATCAGCGGCGCTCATCCCTTTTTACCAACTGTTTTATCCTGCTCTTTCAACTGATTAAGCAGGTCCTTGAATTTATCTGGAACACCTTCTTCCATCGTTTCATCGTAAACGCGGCGAAGATTTTCATCGATAAAGCGCTCACGCTCGTCGTTTTGGCCTGATTGCATCAACAAGTTTCCTGCCTTCTCTAAATACTATATATATACATATGACACGGAACCAAACTTAACGTTAGGGGGTTTGGTTCCAGAAATATTTTAAAAGGACGACAATAAATGACGGATGTCACCGAAACACCAAGTGTCAGCGATGCGTTGGGTGAATGCCTTCCTTACCTGCGTCGCTACGCGCGCGCTCTTACCGGTAGTCAAAACAGCGGCGATGCTTTTGCAGCCGCGTCGCTCGAAGCGATCTTGACGGATCGTTCGGTTCTGGATGGTGTCGATACGCGTACGGGTGTTTTTCGGGTGTTGTACGGCATTTGGGCCAGTGCCGGTGCACCTGTTGAAGAAGGCGAAAGCGGTCTGCGGGCCAAAGCGCAAAAACACCTCGCCAAGCTGACCAACCACAGCCGCGAAGCGTTGCTGCTTCACACGATTGAAGGGTTTTCGTTCAAAGAGGTCGGTCAAATCATCGGCGTTGAAGAAACCGAAGCCAGCCAGCTGGTGCAGATTGCGCGTCGCGAGATGGCCGATAGCGTAACCGGTTCGGTCATGATTATCGAAGACGAGGCAATTATCGCGATGGATATCGAATCCATCGTTGCCGAGATGGGTCACCGAGTCACTGGTGTTGCACGCACCCGTGAAGAGGCCGTGAAGCTGGGCAAAGCCGACGTGCCGGACCTGATCCTCGCCGACATTCAATTGGCCGACAACTCCTCCGGTATCGATGCAGTTAACGACCTGCTGCGCGACCTGGGCAACCGTCCGGTTATCTTCATCACAGCCTTTCCCGAACGCCTGCTGACCGGCGACAAGCCCGAGCCCGCGTTCCTGATCTCGAAACCATATACTGTGGATCAGGTTGTTTCTGCTGTTTCGCAGGCGATGTTCTTCTCTTCGACAGAGACGCTGAACAGCTAAGCTAAATATTACCATCGTACAAAAGGCCACGGGTTCCACCGTGGCCTTTTTTTATCCGCGATGTGCCACGTGAAACACATTGCGTCGGAACTTATACCCACAGGACGCGTTTGGTTGGTGAACACATGAATATTGGAGATCACCATGGCCAAGGACGTAACCAACACAAAAGCTCTGTCTGTCGATGACATTTCAATTCAGCTGAGCGTCTTGAAAGACGACATTGCGTCTCTGACAAGCACGATGGCAGATCTAACCAAAGCCAAAAGCGCCGAGGCCGCCTCAACGGCGAAATCCACCGCTCAGGATATAGCAAACTCCGGTCGCGATAAGGCACTAGAAGCCCAAAAAACCGCCGAAGACTTCGTACGCACTCAACCCACTGCCGCCCTGGGCATCGCTGCTGGTGTCGGGTTCATCGCCGGTCTGTTCGCGACACGTCGCTGATGTTCGAATATGTGACAGATAGGGTTGCCCTCAAGGCGACCCGAACTGCGCAAACCGCAGCGATTGGTTTCGGCGCAATGCTCTGCCTTATTGTAGGTGGGGCATTTCTTGCAGTTGCCTTTTGGCTGTTTCTGCTGACGTTCACATCGGCTTTGGTGGCGTGCCTGATTTTGGGTAGCTTGTTCTTTGGGCTCGGCTTTGTCCTGATCGCCGCCCTGTCGATCCGTGCCCGCGCAATTCGGCTTCAAAAACGCGAAGCGGCCTTGCGTGCACAAGCAATGCAACAGGCCCAAGCTACTGGCGGCGTTGGCGGAATTGCTGCGATCATTATGGCTTTCGTCAACGGACTAAACGCAGGGAAGCAAGCGCGTCACTGACGCCTTGCATCATGGTTTCATTGGTGAAAGGCCGGTCGACGACAGAAAAGACATACTGCTCGGGGAGAGCCAGACCTTGGCCGTATAAAACATAGGCAACGTTGGATTTGGGCAGATCGTAGGCAAAAAGTTCTGCCAAATCGTTCTTCGTGCCAGATATAAGCGCGACCGCTTGGGCAGAACAGCTATGCAGGTCCTGTACAAATGCCGTCAGGCTCTCGGACACAAACAGAGCAGTGCAGCCGCATGCCTGTTCAAGGATATCGACCACATCCGCCCGAACAATCGGGTCTTTATCAAAGACGAAAAAAGGAATCACAACGCGCCTTTCTGTTGACGCAAGTGTAGCAAGTTTTGTCCGGCATCGCGTTAAACTATGACATACGAGTTAGGAATTTTTTAATGGGTATCGATTGTCGTTATTGTCCGCTTCACAAAAAAGACGCCTTTGTCACGATGACACGGGAAGAGCTCGAATTCATGAAGAAATTCAAGGTTGGCGAGCTATCCGTCGATCCCGGCACCACAATCCTGATGCAAGGATCAAACTCCCCCCAACTCTATACCGTGCTTTCGGGCATGGGGATTCGCCATAGGTCGCTGGACAATGGCGAACGACAAGTCATCAATTTCGTTTTCCCGGGTGATTTCCTTGGGCTACAGGCCGGTATGCTGGGCGAAATGGGGCATAGCATTGATGCGCGCACCCATATGCGTATGTGTGTGTTCAATCGATCCGACTTCTGGACCTTTTTCCGCAGTAACCCCAATCGCGCCTTCGACATCACGTGGCTCGCTGCAATCGAGGAACATTTCCTCGGCGAGACGCTGGCCACTGTCGGTCAACGCACCGCCTTGCAGGCCGTGTCATGGGCGATGCTCAAGTTCTTTGAACGCGGTATAGGACTGGGTATGGTCACCAACAATACGATGCCCCTTCCCTTTACACAGCGCGATCTGGCGGATGCTTTGGGCCTGTCGCTGGTCCACACCAATAAAACCCTTGCAAAGCTGCGTGATCAGCAGCTTGCGTCGTGGTCCGACCAGGTGTTGCAGGTTAACGATCTGGACAGGCTCGCAGAGGTGGCCGAGACGGAACGAAGCAAACCGACCAAACGTCCGTTGATGTAGCAGTTATTCCTCTGAAAAACCGACCAGATTATCCGCAACATACGCGCCCCGGTTCCCCCGCGGCCGATCAGGCCCGATGGTGCTGTCAGGACGTGTGCGCAGTTCGACCTGTGCGTTCCACGAGGCCCCCATCAACACCAGAAAACTGCTGATCCACAGCCAGACCAGCATGGCGATGACAGCCCCGATGGACCCATAGACCTGATTATAATTCCCAAAGTTCGCCACGTAATAGCTGAATGCGATCGACACGACGGCCCATGAAAATACCGCAAAGACAGCACCCCATGTAAGCCAGCCGATCCGCGCGGCGCGACGGTTCGGTCCAAATCGATAGAGCACGCCCACACCGGCCAACAAAACTAGGATTGCGATGCTCCATCGGATGACCTCTGCCACGAAATAACCGAACACGCCCATCGGGATAAACGACAGGACGATCGGCGCAATCACCACCGTCACAAGTGCAATCAATCCGACCAGCACTAAGGTAGCAGTCAGCGTAAGCGCGCGGAAATAATGCCGTGCGGCGTTCCTGTTTCGCTCACTATAGACGCTGTTCAAACCGATCATCATCGCGCCAACGCCCGCTCGCGCCGACCACATCGCCACCAGAACAGAGACAGCACCCGCCCAGCCGAGCTTGCCAGTGCTGGTCGTCACCAAAGAAACGACCTGATCGTTCAAAATATCATAGACATCATTCGGCAGAAGGCCACGCATGTCCTCTAGCTGGGCAATTACAACGACCGGGTCCGAAATCAGGCTGAGGATCGTGACCAACGCCGCAATCGCCGGAAACAGCGACAGCATCGCATAAAACGCCACCCCCGCAGCGATCAGCGATACGTTTTTATCGGCGATATCAACCAGCGCTGCCTTCAACGCGTCCCAGTACAGCTTGAAGATGCCCACTGATTTTTCTGCCAAAAGCCCTGATCCTTGTCTCCTGCAGCCGCTACAGCTACCGCATCAATTATTCGCCTACTTGTTTTCTTCTACCTCATCGCGCACTTGACCCCAAGCGACGAGCGTAAAGATGATCGTTCCTCCGACGATGTTGCCCGCAAGCACCGGTAGGAAAAACTCGAACACCGCTGCAAACAAGCCAAGCTGACCGTCCAGGATCATCACCGCCATCTCAACCGACCCCGCAACAATATGCGCAAAGTCCCCTGCTGCGATGAGCCAAGTGAATACCAGGATCAGGAAAAAAGACGTCTCATCCGCCTGCGGCATCATCCAAACGATGAGCGCCACAATCACCCCCGCCGGTATAGCCCGCCAGAACCCCTGATAGGCCCCCATGCTGGTTGCGTGATGCGACAGGTCAAGTATCGACGACAGCACATCGGGCGAGATGGCCGGCGTCCACAGAAACAGCATCGCGGCGGCAAATGCGCCCACCACATTCGCCGTCAGTACGACCCCCCACAGACGGAACATGCACATCAGCGAATGCCAAGTCTTGGCCCGCATGATTGGCAAAACGGTGGTAATGGTGTTTTCAGTAAACAACTGCATCCGGCCCATGATCACGGCCAGAAATCCCAGCGAATAGCCCAGATTTTCGATCAGAAACCGGTGCGGCGTGTCGGGCAGATAGGTGCGAAACACCGCCTCGCCCAAAACCGACAGGCTGATCATGATACCAGCGGCGATCCCCGACCAGATCAAAGACCGCTTGCTGCGCGCCAGCTCTTCCTCGCCCTCGCGGCGGATAACCTCGTAAATCAGCTTGGGCGACAGGGCCGTCGCTTCGCTCACAGATTTCTCTTCGGCCTGCGCATCTTGCGATTTCTTGCGCGAAACCCTGCGTTGAATAAGAGGGGCCATGTCTACGCTCCTGAAAAAGGCTAAGGAATAGGGCCGAGGCCTTAAAATACCATTGTTATCCAGCCTCAAACTAGCGCAGAAACTGCATAAGCACACAAAGTAACGTAGCGGAGCGCTAGAATGTTCACCGATAATCCCAAACTCATGACAGCAATCCGCGACAGCTTTGCCCATGTAGACAACTGCCCGTTTCAGGGTCCGCGCGTGTTTTTCGAAAACGCTGGCGGCGCGCTAACGCTGAAATCTGTCGTCGATACTTCTGGCAAATTCGCGGCGATCCCTGACAACCAAGGCCGCGATAATCCGGCATCCCATGCGCTGGTCGATGTTATCAAAAAGGCTCGCGCCGACATGGCGCTGTTCTTTAACGCGCCCGACGGCCAGTTCTTTGTTGGCGAAAGCGGGACCGAGCTGTCGTTCCGGCTGATCCGCACCGCGGTCATGGGCAGCGCAGAAGGGGCCGTCATCGGGTCCACCGTCGAACACCCCGCCTCGCGCAGCGCCGCGCAACACTGGGCCGATGTCGCGGGCAAACCCTATATCAGCGTACCCCATGACAACGCCACCGGGCAGGTCACGCCCGACGCCTACGCCGCGTTGATGTCACCCGAGGTGCGCGTCGCTACGATTTTGCACACCTCGCCAGTTACAGGAATTGCCAACGATGTGGCGGGCATCAGCGCCGCGATCCGCGCCGTCTCTCCCGACGCCTTTATCTTTGTTGATGGCATCCAGCACGCCAGCCACGGCCATATCGACATCGCCAGCTACGACATCGACGGCTATGTGATCTCGCCCTACAAACTGTTCTCGCGCCACGGCTATGGCATCGCATGGGCCTCCGATCGCCTATCCGCGCTGCCGATTGAAACACTGGCAAACGGTCCCGCTGGCAACTGGGAAATGGGTACCCGAGACACGGGGGCCTATGCGACATTTTCGGATGTGGTGCGTTATTTTGACTGGCTGGGGACGCAAGTATCCGACGCCAGCGATCCGCGCGCACGTATCGAAGCCGCCGCGGCTGCAATCCACGCGCATGAACATCAGCTTACCAACGCGCTGATGTTCGGTACAGGCAACCTTGCCGGTCTTGCTGATCTCGCGGGTGTCACCATCCTTGGCGGAACAGACAACCCCGACCGCGAGGGGTTGGTATCGTTCACGCTCGACACGCTGCCCGCTGCGGATATCGTGTCAAAGCTCAACGCCCAAGGGATCCGGACCCACGTGCGCAAGGCCGATCACTATTCTGGCAACATCCTAACCCCGCTGGGGCTGGATGCTGCGGTACGCGTGTCTCTGTGCCATTACAATTCGATGGACGAAGTCCGCGCCCTGCTCACCGCGATGAAGGACATCGCTGCATAAACGCCCGGTCGCGGCTTCATTTTGCAAAATAAACTCAAATCCGACAGGAGAACAGCAAACTCTGCTTGCCATATATGAACGACCGTTCAAACATGGCGTCATGACAAGCACACTCTCTACCGCCATTATCGCCAAGCGTGACGACCTGATCGCTCTGACCCAAGATTTGATCCGCATCCCGACGCTGAACCCGCCGGGGCAGGACTATCGTTTGATCTGCGAATACCTCGATACCCGTCTGCGCAAGCACGGGTTCGAGACGCAGCTGATCCGCGCCTTTGGCACCCCCGGCGACAGCGAGAAATACCCCCGCTGGAACATCATCGCCCGTCGCGAAGGACGCAGGGCCGGCGAATGCGTGCATTTTAACAGCCATACCGACGTGGTCGAGGTGGGCGCTGGTTGGACGTTCGACCCATTCGGGGCGGAAATCTCGGATGGCAAGATCTATGGCCGAGGCACCTGCGATATGAAGGGTGGGCTGGCGGCCTCAATTATCGCGGCGGAAGCCTTTATCGAACAACATCCCGACTTTAGCGGGGCCATCGAAATCTCTGGCACGGCGGATGAGGAATCCGGCGGCTATGGTGGCGTCGCCTATCTGGCAGAACACGGGCATTTCAACCCCGACCGCGTGCAGCATGTGATCATCCCCGAGCCGTTGCAAAAAGACCGTATCTGTCTGGGTCACCGCGGCGGCTGGTGGGCCGAGATCGAAACCAAGGGCGAAATCGCCCACGGCTCGATGCCGTTTCTAGGCGACTGCGCCGTGCGCCACATGGGCGCGGTGCTGTCCGAGTTCGAAAACAAGCTTTTCCCCGCCATGGCCGCCCGCCACACCGATATGCCCGTGGTGCCCGAAGGGGCGCGTAGTTCGACGATGAACATAAATTCTATCCACGGCGGGCAAAAGGAAAACGATGCGGACTTTGACGGGCTACCGGCGCATTGCGTCCCCGACAGCTGCCGCATCACCATCGACCGGCGGTTTCTGCTGGAAGAGCCACTGGATCAGGTGCGCGGCGAAGTGCGTGCGCTGCTGGAAGGGCTACGCGAAACACGGGTCGATTTTGACTATGAACTGACAGAGCTGAACTCTGTCCTGCCGTCGATGACCGACCGTGATGCCCCTGTCGTAAAGACCGTCGCCGACGCGATTGAAAGTATCATGGGCAAAGCGCCCGAATACGTCGCGTCTCCGGGATCATATGACCAGAAACACATCGACCGTATTGGCAAGCTCAAGAACTGCATCGCCTATGGCCCGGGCCTGCTGGAGCTGGCGCATAAACCTGACGAATACATCGGCATCGACGATATGGTCGACAGTGCCTGCGTTATGGGTGCCGCGCTAGAGACGCTCCTGCTCCCGAAAGAATAACGTCAGCCCGCGCCGTCACACGTCGGAAAATGCGTGTGGCGCTGCGATGGCTAGCCCGTCGACGATTGCTGTCATCGCAGCCCCTCGATGCACCTCGGCCTGAGGGAAGGCGTCGCGCATGGCGCGGTCGATGACCCCCATCAGGCTCGACCCGCCGACAAAGATCAGCTTGGTCACGGCGTCGGTCTTCACATCTGCCTGCGCCGCTAGATCGGTCGCCACCTGAGCAACCTCTGCCGACATTCCCGACAGGGTCGCCGCCATCATCGCCTGCGGCAACGGCACCGTCAGCCCGCGCTCAACAATCTTGAGGTCGATCTGTGGCAGGGCGCGGGCACCGGGATCATTGGCGGCAATTTTTCCAGCCTCGACGGCAAAGGCCATGTCGTGGCCAAGCTCGTCTTCCAAGACGCGAGCAAGCCGGTTTAACAGCTTCGGCTCTACCGCGTATTTCACCAGATCCTCGACCGCGCGGCGTTGTTCGCGGGTATAAAGGAACGGGATTTTCTGCCACGTCGCCAGATCGGCAAATACGGCATGCGGAGCCGCGTGGGTTTCATCACCGAACACATGCTTGATCTGGCCGCCCATCCCCAGATGCGGCATCACGTGCTGAAGGCTCAGTTCGCGATCAAAATCTGTACCGCCGATCCGAACGCCTTTGCTCGCAAGAATATGAATGCCGACGTCACCTTGCTGCCGGAAAAGGGTAAAGTCAGAGGTACCGCCGCCAATATCGACGATCAGCCCCAGATCGCCAGGCGCTAACACAGCGCGGTTGGCCAGTGCTGCCGCCTCTGGTTCGGGCATAAAACGGACGTCTTTGAATCCGGCTTGGGTATAGCATTCGGTCAGATCCACCAACGCCTGCGCATCCCGCGCGGGATCGGCGCTATGGAACATCACGGGCCGCCCGGACAGCGCCCGATCAAAACTCTGGCCCGTCGCGCTCTCTGCTTTTGCTTTCAACTCCGCTAGAAAGCTCGCCACAATGGCGATGAAATCCATGCGCTTGCCCAACAAAACACGGCTTTCCCGCATCAAGGGCGTCCCCAGCAGACTTTTGAGCGCGCGCATATACCGCCCGTCCTCGCCGCCGATCAGCGCCTTTTGGGCGCCGCGCCCGTAAATGATACGCTTTTCCTCATTATCGAAAAACAGCGCGGTCGGCAGCGTGTTCTGCCCCGCCTCGACGTTGATTAGGTGCGGCACGCCGTCTATCGCATAGCCGGCGGCAGAGTTCGACGTCCCGAAATCAATACCCAAAGTGGTAGATATCGTAGCCATGGTGCGCCCCTGCAAAACCTCAAAAAACGGCGCATAAACCGCAGACAGGCAAGGCACAACCGATAATCGTTTAGCGAACCCGACGCTGGTCAAACCTGACAGAACTGGTTAACATTTTTTATTATTTCTAACAGGAGGCGTTCATGGCCCATCTTCGCAAACTTATCATAGGCACCTGCGCTGCCGCGCTGATGGCCAGTGGCGTCGCTGCGAAAAGCGATATCACCGTCGCGATGCAGCTAGAACCACCGCATCTGGACCCGACCAGCGCTGCGGCGGGGGCTATTGATTCTGTGCTTTATTCCAACGTTTTCGAAGGCTTGACGCGGTTTATGGGGGACGGATCGATCGTACCCGGACTTGCGCAATCTTGGGAAATCTCTGACGACGGCCTAACCTATACGTTCAAGTTGCAAAGCGGTGTGACCTTTCACGACGGCACGACGATGGACGCCGCCGACGTTAAATTTTCACTTGATCGGATCAATGCCGAAGACAGCGCAAATGCACAAAAAGCGCTGTTCGCCGCGATTTCCGAGGTGACCATCGTCGACCCCTCCACCGTTGAGATCAAACTGTCAGAGCCGGATGGAAACCTGTTGTTCAACCTCGCATGGGGCGACGCGGTGATTGTGGCTCCCGAAAGCATCGACAACATCAAACAGCTGCCCATCGGGACCGGCGCGTTCAAATTCACCAGCTGGACCCAGGGCGACAATATCCGCATTGAAAAGAACCCGAATTATTGGGGGACACCGGCTGCGCTGGACATGGCCACGTTCAAATTCATCTCTGACCCGACCGCCGCATTCGCGTCGATGATGGCGGAAGATGTCGACGTTTTCGTCAGCTTCCCCGCGCCTGAAAACCTGCCGCAGTTCGAAGCGGACCCCCGGTTTCAAGTGCTTGTCGGCTCATCCGAGGGCGAGACAATTCTGGCGATGAACAACAAACAGCCTCCGTTTGATAATCCGAAGGTCCGCGAAGCGGTAGCGCACGCCATTGACCGACAAGCCATCATCGACGGGGCAATGTTCGGATATGGCACGCCCATCGGCACACATTTCGCGCCCCACAATCCAGCCTACGTCGACCAAACCGCGCTGAGCATGTATGACGTCGACAAATCCAAAGCGCTACTGGCCGAAGCCGGCTTTGCCAATGGGTTTGAAACCACACTGGATCTGCCGCCCCCTTCGTATGCCCGCCGCGGCGGGGAAATCATCGCCGCGCAACTCGCCGAGGTCGGTATCACCGCCAAGATCAACAACGTAGAGTGGGCCCAGTGGCTGGAAACAGTGTTCAAGGGCAAGAATTTTGGTCTGACCATCGTTAGCCACACCGAGCCGATGGACATCGGCGTCTATGCCAACCCCGACTATTACTTTCAGTACGACAATCCCGACTTCCAAACGTTAATGGCCAAGTTGAACACAACGACAGACCCCGACATGCGCAACGATGTCCTGGGCGAGGCACAAACCATGATCTCTCAGGATTACGTCAACGGGTTCCTCTTCCAGCTTGCTTCGCTCTCTGTCGCTAAGGCGGGACTAACCGGGCTTTGGCGCAACGCACCGACACAGGCTGTCGATCTGACCGGAGTGGCCTGGACGGACTGATATAACAGCTAGGGTGTTCTAGGGAGCATTGGGCACAGCATGCGGTGCCCAATGCTCTACACCATGTGAAAAAGATCATCTATTCCCCACCTGTGCTGTTCCATTTCCGCGCGAGGGCAACGTCCGAACCTTAGCCGCAACCCGCGCCGGATATGGCTGCCCTAGGACTTCCTCTGTCGGGCCGAACCGTTTCATGCGCCCGTCAGATAGGATTAATACCTTATTCAAAGCCGAAATTGCGCAAGGCTGACGCGCTGTAATCACCACCGTGCAGCTTTTGTTCCGCATTTGGCGTGTGACGTCGTGCACGATCTCCTCGACATCAGGGCAGCGGCAAAGGGAGCGGCGAGGATCATCCAACACGATGAGCGCAGGGTCGTAAACTAAGGTCCGTGCCAAGCCGATTTTCTGTAGGTGCGCTTGGCTCAGAACCGATTGCTCCCCCCTCCCTAGGAATGTCGAATACCCGTCGGGGAGCGCCATAATTTCATCATGCACCCGCGCAAGCTTGGCCGCGCTGATAACCTGCGCATCTGTGGCTTCGGCGCGGAACCTCGAGATGTTGTCAAAGATCGTAGCCGGCAAAAGCTCTACCATCTCTGGCAGGTAGCCGATGGCAGGACCGATCTGGGAAGACGGCCAGAGGCTCAGTTTGACCGCATCAAAACGAACCTCACCGGCGGTCGGCTGCGAAATACCTACCAAGAGCTTCGCCAACGCGCTCTTCCCTGCGTCGAGGCCTCCCAGAATACACAGGCCATCCCCTGGTTGCAGGTCGAACGAGATGTCCTGTAGGCTATATTGTGAACCGTCCCCCCGCGGAGGGGCTGGTGTCTGAGAAACAGATGAAACCGATATGCGCCCTCTCGGCGCAGGGAGTTCAACCGTTTCGAGTGTCGGCGCATAGTGTTCAAAATAGGTATGTAGCTGTCGATGTGCGGCCCAACCGCCAGCGATTAGCCGCCAGCCACCGGTGATTTGGTCAATGGGTGCCAGCACGCGCCCCGCCAAGATGGATGCCGCCATAATCATTCCGGCGGAAATTTTTCCCTGAATTACCAAAACAGCACCCACCGTGAGGATCGCCGATTGCAACATCAGGCGAAACGTTTTGCTGAAGGCTGCCAATGCATCAGGGGCAGAATGCAACCGTTGGTGCCAAACCAGGCTGCTGCGCTGCAGTCCAAGCCAATATGCCGCAAGATCATCTTGCATACGCATGGCGCGCAAGGGCTCGGCCAGTCGGCGGCTTTGATACGACATATCAGTGAGAATATTGTCTTGAGCGACAGAGGCGATACCTGTCCTACGCGTCAACCAGCGGCCGAACACCACCATACCACAGGCCAACGCAGCCGCCGCGAGGACCATTGTCCCCAACCATGGATGGATGAGATACAGCGCCATCAGGAATATCGGTACAAACGGCATATCACACACACTCACGAATGCGGGGCTGGACAACAGTCGCCTGAGGTGAACCAATTGCTGCAGAGGCGGCTGCTCCCCTCCCTCGTGCGCGCGGCTATGATTTTGAACGCTGATCCAATCACTAAAGCATGCAGCCCCAAGCGTCATATCCAAGCGCACTGAAATGCGCGCCAAAAGCCGTTGCCTCGTGAGATCAAATAGACCCAGAAAACAGTATATAAGCAGCACTATCCCGAATAATCCAAGCAGGGTCACAATAGACCCGCTAGGCAAAACACGGTCGTATATCTGGATCATATAGATAGACCCAGTCAGCATCAAAAGGTTGACCAATCCACTGATCGCAACGAGCAGCCCGATCCCACCTGCCTGAGCCTTTAAGGCGATATCATAGATATTCTGCGTGGGCACGTTACCTATAACCCCCAATACAAATCGGTCATTTTTGGCCGGCAATTGTTCGCGACCCTGTATCAGAGCTAAAGAAATCTCCTTACTAAACTGCAAAAATCGGCGACCGCAAAACGTCTTGTTAGGTCAAATTGGATATTCATCGTGCGGCGAGGTAGGTGCCTCGTCCAACATCCAAAGGCCCGCCCCGAATACGAAAAAGACGAAACCGTAGATGGCACCCCAAATATGCACCGTCGTCAGTGATAGGCTTAGGCCAACGAAGCATAAAACCCAGCCACATCGCATCTGTCGCAATGTTGGGTCCCCCTGAAAATTTTTACGGCCAACCCGCCAAAGTGCGAGCCCATAGCCGACGGACAGAAAAACAAACGCTGGCAGCCCAAAACGCATTGCGATGAAAAGCCAAAAATTGTCGATACTTGTGGTGTGCATCCAGATCGGTTTAAGCCAATCATGCAGCCCGATCCCTGTCATCGGCGCACTCCAAATGTTGACCATGCCCCATTGAAAAATCGCCGATCTCCAATAGGCACTTTGAGCCGAAAATGTGGCGTAGCTCATGAAAACTTGGATCGGTGTGCGGTTAGAGAGCAGATCAACGAGAATGTAGAGGGCCACCACACCGACCGATAGCACAAGCCACTTTTGCGCGAGTCTTCGACACAAGAAGCCCCATAATATCAGACCTATCTGCACGAGAGCGGCGAGAAGTGCGCCGCTGGAAAGAGACAGAAAGCAACTGGCGCAGATCACTGCCAGTATCATCACCCGCAACCCAAAACTGTGCTGCCGCGCCAGACCGACAAAATATAGCGACGTGGCAATGGTGCAAAACAATCCCCAATGAATGGGATGCTCGAAAGCGAGCTGAACGCGCTCCAATCCCATCCGGCGATCGATCGAAAGGTCAGGCGGCGTAGACAGACCTGTCATTTGCCAAAGCTGGATCGGAACCGAGGTGCCGTTTTGGGATTCGATCACTGCGAGGGGAAAGCAGAGCACAATCAACGTCGTCAGAATTTTTATTAAGGCGGCAAAACTATGTCTGTCTCGGACATAGGCACGTCCGATTAAGTACCCCCCTAGAAACTCAACCCCGATGGACCCTGCGTTTTCCGTCGCTAGCATGGGATTATTAATCATCAGGGAGAGCCCCACCCACAAAAAATGTAGCAGGAACAAAATATCCGTTAGTTGGATGCGCCCGAAATGCCCACAAAACAAACGCACAGCAAGCGGTACGATGACGCAAGCCAGAAGGATTCTGGTGCCGGTTAGATAGACCGATCCGATGCTGAACCCCGCGGGCAGCAGCAGCAAAAGCATATACACAAGCACTACCATTGAGACAGGAGGGCTTCGGCGCATCAGGCGTCGTTTTGCCGCGCAGCACGGTACGGGCGTATATCGGTATTCTAAGTCCAAATCATAGCTGTCCTCTCACAAGCAGAATCGACGTTTTAGCGACCGTGGAGGCTAAACTTTAATATTACGTAAAAATTAAACGTGCCCCCGCCTGCTTGGTGCCAAAAGCAACACTATGGCATCGCTGATATACGTCACAGCTTGAGCAAACTGATCGCAAGAGGCTGGCTATGCAAATGACACTCGGTGTGGGGATGAGATTGGGGCAAACTGGGACAGGGTCGCATGCCCTAAACTCTTTGCCCGCTGCAGAAATTTTGGCTGATGGCTGGCAGGCGCTACAGAGCGACATGTCGGATTATTCGAACGCGCTTGAACCACAAGGATTATTGGTTTCTCGCCCGGGATTTGACCGGTTCGCCATGCCCACCGTAGTTGAAACAACAGTCTATCTCACCGGCCGGGTCAGGCAGCCCTATCCTGATCAATCAAATTTTACGGACAACTCGGTCGCTTGTTCAGAATTTGTTTACGCCGGCGATAGTATTAAAGGTGCATCTAATCACAGCATGCGGCCAGCGCCCCAGCCAATTGCGATGTGGTTGAACCATGATCGCGAACGCGTCGTCAGCGCTGCACATGAGCTACGTATCGCCATTGCGCACGCCCATGCCCGGGACGGGCAGCCTGTCGCTGCCGTTAAGTTTATCGTGAAAGATGCCGTTGGGAATGAGGTGACCCAGCTAGCAACAACGCAAAGCAGTTTGAAGTTTGAGGCGTCAGGTCTGCACATCCCGCATTTTGCGGCCACTGTTGACCTATCCAGCCTTGCTCAGGGGGGGCTGCTGACGGTGGACGCCACTATCTATCCTTGGGTGGGGGATGCCTTTACACTTTCAACAGGCACCGATCCCTATCCGTCCCCGAACCTAACGACACTACGCCTGCTGAATGACACGAACGGAGGATATGGAACCTTTTATGCACTGGTAAACTCGGCAACGGGCGATGACGCCACGGGTCAGGCGGCGACAGCTCGGGCAGATGCCGCGACATCGCCCTTTGCGACCATCCTTGCAGCGGCCGGGGCGATAAAAAACCTGAATGCTGCGTACCACGGTCGGGTAGATGACGCCGGCGGCGGTGTTATTCTGTTGGCCGAAGGGGTCCATAGGCTTACCCCTTTCAAAACCGCGGGTCACTCGGTCGATATCCCTTTGTGCGTTGAGGCTTCTGATCCTGCCAAACGTGATACCACGGTCCTGACGGATAATGGCGTCAATCGGTTCAACGGGATTCCAACGCGGCTTAGGTTGCGTGACCTAACTTTGCGAAAGGGCGGGCCGAACTCCGTCTTTCTAGACAGCGGAGCGGCGTCGGCTGAAAATCTGTTGATCGCGGAAAATTGCGTTTGGGATGCGAATGGAATGGGAAGTTATGGGGCTTGGGTCTATCGCGTCGGACGTTTTGTGCAAATCAACTGCACAGTCTACGAAGGAAATGACCCCCGTCAGGGAAACTCTTTTTCGACAGAGGCAATCATGGTCAACGCGATCGGCTGCAAGGGCTGCGCCGGCACCATTACGTATAATGCAGTAGGCTGTTGTGACCTTGACGAATTTACGCTTCGTGCGCCGGTCGGCGACCGGCCTGCGATGGTTGGGACCTTCCTAGGTTGGAATAAGTTTAGCAACGGCAGCGCAACAAACGCTATTGTCGCCATAAGCACCGAAATCGGCCAACGCGGTTTTGCATTCGTCGGGAATATAATCGAAAGCTGGGGCACGTCTACCAATGCCGCGTTGAAGCTGAATGCAGATAGCGATGAAAATCCAGTGCAGAATATTGTCTTTCACAACAATACCATCGCGGGAGAACGCGCAAATTTGCTGTATCTGGATGGTGCGGTGAACGTCCCTAAGTCGGGCTCCTTCCGTAATAATTTATTTCACCGCATAAACATAAAAAGCGACGTATTTTCCGCTCGCGCATCAAACATCGGAAACTGGCCCGCACGGTACAAGGTCGGGTGGGCGAACAATGTGGCAATCGCCGGATCAAGCAATGAACCCGGGTATGGCGCGTCATCATGGTTGGGGGAGTTCCCTTCGGTTCGGGAGGTTGCTCATATCGCAACACCTTGGGCCAATGATCGCTCTCACAGTGGGGACAATACCGGCGGGGGCAAATACGCGCCCGCTGCGTCATCTTCGCTCCCCAAGATTGCGCCTGAAAACATGCCCTATGCGAGCGATCTGTTTGGCAACACGCCGGTGGCCGAAGGCGCCTTTATCGGAGCTGTGTTTTCTACCGCCTGAGCTGCGGGCCGCGCTGACCGCCTTTCGGCCAAAGGTCAGCGCGGGGCCTTCGACCAAATGCCAGGATAGAATGGCGCAGATCAAGGTTAACGGGAGCGCCATGGCTATGTTTGCACCCGGCGTCATGTCGCCCCACAGCCATACGGTAAAACCCTGTAGGGGCATCGCGTAAACATATATGCCGTATGAATAATCGCCGACTTTATTGAATATAAGCAGAGGGGGAACCGTGCAGTAGCCGGCCCAGAGACTGCTGTAGGTCACAGTTAATGCCAACATCGGAAAAG
The DNA here is from genome assembly GCF_006064855.1 of Sulfitobacter sp. BSw21498. Lineage (NCBI taxonomy): Bacteria > Pseudomonadati > Pseudomonadota > Alphaproteobacteria > Rhodobacterales > Roseobacteraceae > Sulfitobacter > Sulfitobacter sp. BSw21498. The sequence continues at coordinate 2,603,432 of NZ_CP040753.1, read as the reverse complement.
CAAGAACTGTGCCTTGTGTGGCCCATGCGAGCCCAATTGATGCGAGTACGATCGGCCACCACAAGAAGATATGTGCGCGCCAGATCCAGCATGCTGCGCCAATCACAAAAGGGAACGAAAGCAACTGCGTCTGCTGTATCCGCGGATGGACGAACTCTTGGAGCGATGGCATGGCGACCCAGCTTAGAAGGTAAAGCACCGCCAGCCCCGCCATCACAGACTTTCGCTGCAGTACCCCCGCGAGGCCAATCAGCAGGATCAACGCATAGCAGGCGACCTCATGCGCAAGGGTCCAGATGGACCCTTCAACGGCAGGGTAAGGGTTGTCGCAAAACACGCCAGGCAACGTGTACTGTGGCTTGAAAATTAGGATATTTTGGACAACGAACCGCGCCGTATCCGGGTGGGAAAAGTAGCTTGCGAGGTCAAGCGTGCTGACCAGCGGGCCGATGATTAACGCAACGAACAGGATCGATACAGCCAACCCCGGCAAAAGACGGGACGCGCGTGCCAAAATGAAGGAAAAAGCAGATGCCTGCCGTACATAGCTGCCCCCGATAAAGAAGCCGGAAAGGCCAAAGAATACAAAAACCGCGAGCTCCCCCAGTGAGTACCCAAGCGCGTTTCTCAACGGTTCTACCGTACCCCGCCCAAGGGCGAGCGGCCACGCATGAGAGACCAGCACCGCCCCTGCCGCGAGAAAGCGGATCAGGTTAAAATGGTTATCGCGCCCGACGGCAAGGTCGGACAATCTTGGCCGTTTGATGCTTGCCGTCATGAGAATGGGTTAAGAATTTTTCGACCACAGCCTGACATGCAGACCGTTATTATTGCCCAAACAACCCGGGACCGCAGGAGGCTCCATCCCATCATCTATTCCTTTTCTAGGTAAAATTTTGCGTATCCCGATCAACGCCATTGCCATCCACGCGATCAGCATTGTGAAGCCCGCAATCCGGTAGCCAGGAGGATCGTCATGCGTAAGAACCGCCCAAATCAGCGTCCCAGCCAACCAGATCAATGGTGCCCAGAGCGGGCGCAGCGGCACATGTTGCACCCGATTCATCCATAGCAGCGCAATCACCATCCCAGCGCCTTCGCCCAGCGCCGCGATTTGCACCACGCGGACCAAGCTTGCGACCTGTATGACGATCCATGCGGCAAGGGGCAGAAACGCGATACGCAAAAGATCGGTCATCAGCTCGGTTTTGCGAAACCCCTTGCCCAGCGCCACAATCGCGCAACCGCCTTTGACAACCCGTAGGGCCTGCGCCACCGACAGAAGTGTGAGCAGCGGTAGGGCCGCGCGGTATGTGTCGTCCAATACGTACTGCACGAATGGCGCACCAAGCAGGCTGACCAACGCCACCATCACGCCCGCAAGTACGATATGGCCGCGGAGTGTGTTAACCGCGCACGCCGCAAACGCATTGGGCCCGCCACAAGCCGTCAGGCGCGGCAGGAAAAAGCTCATCGTGCTGCGCATCAGGACCAGCGACGGCACCAGCGTCAGGGATACCGCCATGGAGAAAAGGGCCAATGGCTCTAGCCCCAAAAACCGGCCGACGATGGCACGTTCTCCGTTGAACACCAGAAACATCACTGCGCCGCTGGCCATTAGGGGCCACCCGAACTGCAAACTGTGCAGCGTGATCGCGAGGTTGAGCCGCAGCCGGTAGGGGCGCTTTGCGACAGCATGGGACACGAGGGAGCCCAGCGCCATATGAACCAAAAGCGCACCGAGCATGATCCGGAAATCATCGAAAAGAACCGCCAGCGGCACAACCGCAATCAGCGACCCAAGCGGGGGGGCCAGAGCGATCCATACTGCTGCGCGATGTTTGTGCTGGCGGGTCTGGCGGTAAACATCAAGGTGCACCCCCCCCTGCATCAGTGGCACCACTGCCAACAGTTGAAACGCCCAGACCAGATGCGAAAGCCCGAAGGCATCGGCCATAGGAGAGGCGAGCACCAAGAGCACCACCGCCCCGAACACACCACGCATCATCGCCACACCGTGCAGAGCGCTGTGATAGTTTGGGTCATCCCCATGTGGCGAGTTTACAATTTGTTGCTGGAATCCGAGCGCGGTCAGCATCTCTATCAATGTCAGTGAGAGAACAAGGCTCGCGCCGATGCCGAAATTCTCTAGGTTGATGAGGTGCGAGATAAGCACCGTTCGCAGTAGTAAAATTCCGGCAGCGCAGGCGTTACCCGACAGAAGAAAGCTGAAGGCGCGGATCATTGCCCCTCGCGTCGGACTTGGGGGAACGTCACGGCAGGTCAAAACGGTTCCACCGTTGCAACAGCCGGTTCGGGTCGTTTCCATACAGCAGATGCAACATGCGCTTGGCGCGATATAGTCGAACAGAGGCTAGACCGATGAACGCCATCACCCGATTACGCCTACCGTTGATCCGGGCGCTGGTAAAAATCTGCGGCACGGCACCAAGAGGCGAGGCGATGAGCAGCAGAGACTTAGCCGCCCACCAGATCTTGTCCCTGTGCCGGCTGCATCGCACCCAATCATGGGCAAGCTGTCGGTCCCATTTCGCTTGCAACCCTGAAGCCGTGTGGGGCGGATGATGGACAATCAACTCGGGCGCAAAAGCCATGCGATGCCCCGCGGCTGTGGCACGCTGCCCCCAGTCGCGATCCTCGGCAAAGCGCAGCCCCTTGAACGGCCCGACTGCGTGAAACACCTTGCGATGCACGATCAGATTCCCTGTCCCCGTAAACCCCTGACGCGCGATGTAGTGGTCCATTCGGTAGGCAAAGATTACTTGGTAGGCTGTCGTGGCGTCCATCTTGTAGCCCGCCCCACACGCGATGCGAACATCCCCGCCGAGGATCGTATCGGGGTCCCGCTGCAGGCGTTGCGCGGCGCGCTCTAGCCAGTGGGGGTCGGGCTGGCAATCTGCGTCCAAAAAGGCAAGAACCGCACCCTGCGCCCGTGCCGCGCCAAGATTACGGGCAGGGCCGGGGCCGGGGATCGTCTGCTTGATCAGGGATACCCATGGGTAATCGTTAACAATCTCTTTCGGCGATCGGACAGAGCCATTGTCGACGACGATCACCTCGGCCGGTTCAATCGTGCCCCCCGCAAGCGCAGCGAGGCAGCGTGCAAGGGCATCGGGTTGGTTTAGATGTGGAATCACAACAGTGATGCTGGGCAAGGCGGGCGCGGTGTTCATCCCCCTTTAAGAACGGAAGAAAGTAAAGATTTCGCTAAGGCTGGTGGGGGATCAGCCGCGAAACCCACGCCGGAGCTGGCTGCTGATAGGTTCGGCCAGATAGCTGAGCACGGTTCGGTCACCTGTTTTCAAGAATGCTTCGATCGGCATGCCGGGTACCAGACGGGCAGAGGCGGGCAGCCGGCTAAGCTCGGTGCTAGGGATTTCGAGGCTGACCCGGTAGAAACTTTCGCCGGTGTTCGGATCAATCACCACCTTCGGAGAGATACCCCGCACGGTACCGGTCAAGCGCGGCGTCGTGTGCGGATCAAACGCAGAAAGCACAATGGTGGCGGACTGGTCATAGCGCACCAGATTGATAGAGCGCGGATCGACACGCACCTCGAATTCGAACATCTCGCGTTGCGGCACAATATCCATCAAGGTTGCGCCTGCTGCCACGACCCCCCCGACCGTTGTCGCGCGAAGCTCATGTACCATCCCATCTGCAGGCGCGCGAATGACGATACGGTCCATTTGTGCCTGGCGGGTGATGGTGGCCAGGACAAGCTGTTGTACTGCGGCGTTCACTTCGCGCAGTTCAAGCGCAACCTCTTCCTGAAAGCGACGGTCCGCTTGCAGGCTTTCAAGTTTGAGCGTCCCGCGCTGATGGATCAATTGGGCGAGCTCTGCCCGACGGGCGGCCAGATCACCGCGCAATCCCGCCTGAGAGGACTGCAACTGTGACAGCCGCACCTGCGGTGCCAACCCTTTTGCAACCAAGACCGACAGGCTGGCCAACTCATCGGTAAGGATCGCAAGCTGCTGTTCTGAAGCAAGAATCTGCCCGTTGATGCCAGTGACCTGCATGTCGACAGCGTCAAGATTGTTGGCGATACGATCAAGCATACCAGCACGCATCTGGGCGCGCGCTTTAAATATCGCGCCCTGCCCTGCGCGCGATTGGGCCATATCTAGCGGGCGAATGTTACCGGGCAACTCTATCGTGTCGAACCCCGGCACAGCGCTGCCATCACGCTCTGCTTCGAGCCGGGCACGCAGCCCGATCGCATCGGCGAGGCGGGCGCGGGCCATGCGCAGATCGATTTGCAAGGCAGCCGCGTCAAACCGCACGAGCACCTGACCCGCCTTTACGATATCGCCGCTCTGAACCGCCAGTTCTGCCAGCACGCCGCCATCGACCGTCTGGATCACCTTGGGTTTGCCTGCCACATCAATCTGACCCGTCGCAATCACTGCCCCCGCAATCTGCGTCGTCGCGGCCCACCCTCCGAGCACCCCCACCAAGCAGAAGATTGCCGCAGTCACGCCGGCGGTTAGGTGCCAAAGGCCCGTCTTGGGAGAGTTAGTTTCAGGATGTTGCATGGTAGGCTCCTTGTGGTGACAGGCCCAACGTGGATGTCGAGGCTGTCCTACATCATGGGCTGCGACTTAGGGCCCGACGGCGGCGTACTTGCGGCGGGAATGTGACGGCAGATGTGCGGTCAGAGGTTCGGGCAAAAGGAAGGAGTAGCAGCGATTTGGCTTAGCATAGCCATGAAGTTCGCCCGTTTTCGTGTAGAATTTATATGCAAAATATAATATTTTCAAATAGTTATTCGATTTCTCGCCGGGACCATGTCAGCAAGGCAGACCAGCCTTGCCCGGCAGGATGTTGCCCTATTCTTTGTCCAATCCGGTCATATCGCCAAGCACCGCGCATTTTAGGCGAATTTTAGGCGTTAGGCTCGGCACGTACGCTCGCGGCGCGGTTCGGTATCATTGTTGCCTATTTCGGTTTAATCCACGCCTCATGGACGCATTGCTCCATATCTATCCAAGACCTCCCTCGGTTCACTTGCTCGCCAGAACCCCGACACGGTCGGCATCGATACCACGCGTGAGCAAACCCGCAGCTCGGCCTAAGGCCTGATATACGTATGCCAGACACGCAAAAGGCGGGCGCATCACTGCACCCGCCTTGGAAAATACCCTAAGGGGCTATGTTTTATTTGTCGCCTGGCAGACCAGCAGCGGCTTCGCCGACTGTTGCGTCAAGGTTCTGGTTACATACAACCAAGAAGCTTTCCATCGCGGCTTCGTCCATTGGCTCAGCCGTCATGTTGGATTCGGCGGTGTTGCCACCGGTTGCTGCGTTAGCCGAGTTTTCATCAACGATTGAGTCTTTCTCAGCTTCGTCATCTGTTGCTTCGGCAGCCGTTACGGTTGTTGTTGTGTCTTCGTCACGCTCGCTACCACCGATCGAGCCGCCGTTGTCACCATCGTCGATCTCTGCGATCGCGGCCGATGCCACCATCATTTGATCGTCTTTCGACAGTTCATTGAATTCAGCGCAGGTCATCAGAGGGCTGGCGTGTGCTGCTGCGAAGGCCGGGGCGGATACTGTACCCATAAGGGCAGCGATGGCGAGTGTTTTAAATGTATTGGTCATTGATAAGCTCCTAATTTCTCGTTTCTGGTTGACTAACCCCGTGAAGCGCGAATTGGTTCCGTAGTTGGAGATCCAATCGCTTCACCAAAAAGAGAGCGCGCGGTAACCCGTTCGCCTTAAAAAGGTTTTTCTGCGCTGGACGCTGTTGATTTGCACGCCTACCTTCGGCCTCATGATCCGGTATCTGCTCAAACGTTTGCTCTCGCTTTGTATCAGCCTGGCTGTTGCATCGCTGGTGATCTTTACCGTTATCGAAATTGCCCCCGGTGATCCGGCCTCCTTTATGCTGGGGATGAACGCACAGCCTGAAACCCTTGCCGCGCTGCGCAGTGAGCTTGGGCTCGATGTATCGAAACCGGCACGCTATCTTGCGTGGGTCGGTGGGCTGCTGCAGGGAGATTTCGGCACCTCCTACACCTACCGCACCCCGGTCTCCGACATGATTGCCGCGCGACTTTGGGTATCCCTGCCGCTGGCGCTCTATGCACTTGGGCTGTCGACGCTGATCGCGTTTCCAGCGGGTATCTATGCGGCGGCGCGGCGCGGCAAAGCAGGCGATGTCGGTGTCATGGGAGCCACGCAGCTGGGTGTCGCGGTGCCGAATTTCTGGTTCGCGATGATCCTCGTGCTGATCTTTGCGATCAATCTGCGCTGGTTTTCCGCCGGTGGCTTTATTGGCTGGGATCAGGGCGTGCTGACGGGGCTGCATGGGCTGACCCTGCCCGCCATCGCACTCGCCCTCCCCCAAGCTGCAATTCTAGCGCGGGTCATGCGGTCTGCACTGCTTGATGTCTTGGGCGAAGATTACATGCGCACCGCCCGCGCCAAGGGGCTGAGCGAACGGCAGGCGCTGTGGCGTCACGGGTTGCGCAATGCGCTGATCCCGGTGCTGACGATCATCGGCCTGCAATTCTCGTTTTTGCTGGCGGGGTCGATCATCATTGAACAAGTGTTCTATCTGCCGGGGCTCGGACGGCTGGTGTTTCAATCTATCTCGGCGCGGGATCTGATCGTGGTTGAATCTGTGGTCATGCTGCTCGTGTTTTCGGTCATTCTGGTGAACTTCCTAGTGGACCTGGCCTATGCCGCCGTTGATCCTCGTCTTAGGGCGCGCGCATGAATCGGAACCTGATCCTTGGCGCGCTGCTTACATCCGTCTTTCTGTTGTCGGCAGTTGTGTCCTTTGTCTGGACGCCGTTTTCGCACACGGGGATGGATATCCCGAACAAACTGCAAGGGGTGGGCGGGGCGCACCTTCTGGGGACCGATCACTTTGGCCGCGATATCCTAAGCATGATTATGGTCGGGGCGCGCACCTCTATCGCGGTGGCGCTGGTGGCTGTGGGGATCGGAATGGGGCTTGGCGTGCCGCTTGGCCTTTGGGCGGCGGCCAAACGCGGGTCACTGGTGGATGAAATCATCATGCGCGGGAATGATCTGGTCTTTGCCTTCCCCTCGTTGGTGATCGCAATCCTGATCACGGCGATCTTCGGGGCCAGCGCGATCAATGCCATCATCGCCATCGGTATTTTCAACATCCCCGTCTTTGCCCGCATCACCCGCGGTGCCGCGCTCAGTCTGTGGGAGCGTGAGTTCATTCTCGCCGCGCGGGTCGCTGGCAAATCCGCGGCGCGGATCTCGGTCGAACATATCCTGCCCAATGTCACAAATCTGCTGATCGTGCAGGGCACGATCCAGTTCAGCCTTGGTATTCTGGCCGAGGCAGGGCTGTCCTATGTCGGGCTTGGTGCGCAACCGCCGACACCTTCCTGGGGCCGCATGCTGGCCGACGCGCAAACCATGGTCAGCATCGCGCCGCATATGGCGCTGGTGCCCGGCTTTGCGATTATCCTGACGGTGCTGGGGCTGAACCTGATGGGCGACGGGCTGCGCGATGCACTGGACCCACGGCTGCGGGTGACCCGTAAATGACCTTGCTGAGTATCACCAACCTGTCGCTGGCGATCCACCGGTTCGACATCCTGCATGATGTCACCCTGTCCGTCGATGCTGGAGAGATCGTGGCCGTGACCGGCGAAAGCGGCTCCGGCAAATCCATGACCGCCCTTGCCGCCATGCAGTTGCTGCCCAAAGGCACCCTTGCGCGCGGCCATATCATGCTGGGCGACCAAGACCTGCTGACCCTGCCTGAGCCCGAGCTGTGCGCAATCCGCGGCAATGACATCGGCATGGTGTTTCAGGAACCGATGACCGCGCTAAACCCCGTGCAGACCATCGGACATCAGGTCGCCGAAACCATTCGCATCCATGACAAAACCGTGTCTCGCCAAGCCGCAGCCAAGCGGGCGGCCGAAACGCTGGAAAGGGTCGGCCTGCCCAACGATCGCTTTCCGCTGGCCCGCTACCCCCACGAGCTATCCGGCGGGCAAAGACAACGGGTGGTCATCGCCATGGCCATCGCGCTGCGCCCCCGTCTGCTGATTGCAGATGAACCAACCACCGCGCTGGATGTAACGACGCAGGCGCAGATCCTTGATCTACTGAAATCACTGGCGCGGGACGACGGTATGGGGCTGTTGATGATCACCCATGATCTGGCTGTGGTAGCTGATATGGCGGATCGGATCGTCGTGATGCGTAAAGGCGAGATCGTCGAACAGGGTGCCACGCAGACCTTGCTGCAAACCATGCGCCACCCCTATACGCGGATGCTTTTTACCGCCTCGAACCACAGCGTGACGCTGCCGCCAGCCCCGGCGCCGCACCCCCTGCTGAGCGTGCAAAACGTCTGCCGCGACTACGCGCTGCCACGCAAGACGCTGTTCGGCAAACCGGGGCGTTTCCGCGCGGTGGATGATGTTTCATTTACGCTGCAACGGGGCGAACGTCTGGGCCTCGTGGGCGAAAGCGGATGCGGTAAATCGACCCTGACAAGGGCGCTTTTGGGTCTAGAGCCCGTGCAATCGGGCAGCATCACACTCGACGGCACTGCGGTCTATAGCGGCACCAAACCCAACCTTGATGTGCGCCGCAAGATGCAGGTGGTGTTTCAAGACCCGTTCGGTAGCTTCAACCCGCGCCACCGTGTCGACCGGCTGATCACCGAACCTTTCCACCTGCTGCCAGCCCCCCCAAGCGGCAGCGCCCGAACCGACGCCATCGCCGATGCATTGACCGCCGTGGGCCTGTCCCCCGATGATGCGACCAAATATATCCATGAATTCTCGGGCGGCCAGCGCCAGCGGATCGCCATTGCCCGTGCGTTGATTATCCGCCCTGACCTGATCCTCTTTGACGAAGCGGTCAGCGCTCTGGACGTTTCTGTGCGGGCGCAAATTCTTGATCTGCTGGCAGAGCTGTGCAGCGCCTATGACCTGACTTACCTGTTCATTTCCCATGACCTGTCTGTGGTGCGCACGATCACGGATCGCGTGCTGGTGATGAAATCCGGCCAGATCGTCGAACAAGGTGCCACCGCCGATGTTTTCGACCACCCTCAGCACCCCTACACTCAAAAACTCCTCGCCGCCGCGCCACGTTTGCCGGACCTGTGATGCCCCAGCTTCATTTTGCCAAATAAACTCCCCGCGGCGCGTCCCGCACCAACCAAAGGCACAGCGTTATGAAACCCGGACCGAGAAATCTCATCACCGATGTGCCCGGCCTGCGTGTGGGCAACGCGCAGGATGACACGCTGAAATCAGGCACGACGGTGCTTCTGGCGGATGCGCCTTTTACCGCGTCAGTGCATGTGATGGGCGGTGCCCCCGGCACGCGCGAGACGGATTTGCTCGCCCCTGATAAATCTGTTGCGGCGGTGGATGCGCTGGTGTTGTCGGGGGGCTCTGCCTACGGGCTGGATGCCTGTTCGGGCGTGGTCGACGCGCTGCGCGCTGCGGGGCGCGGGTTCCGGCTGGGCGACGCCACGATCCCGCTGGTGCCGGGGGCGATTCTGTTTGACCTGCTCAACGGCGGCGACAAGACGTGGGAACATAACCCCTACCGCGCCTTGGGGCGTGCGGCCTATGACGCCGCGACCGAGGACTTCAACCTTGGCACCATTGGTGCCGGCACCGGTGCGCTGAGTGCGATGGTCAAGGGCGGGCTTGGATCAGCTTCGCTAGAGTTACCCGATGGCACGATAGTGGGCGCGCTGGTCGCGGCCAATCCGGTGGGCGCGGTTACCACGCCCGGCGACAAGTATTTCTATGCCGCCCCCTTTGAGGTGAATGGCGAATTTGGCGGTAGGGGCACGGACCCTGCAACGGGGCTTGGGATGACGATGGAGAGCCGCAAGATGGCTTCGATGTCGCCGCGTGAAAATACCACCATCGCGATTGTTGCCACAAATGCGACTCTAACAAAGGCACAATGCCAACGCATATCTGTTGCCGCCCATGACGGGATCGGGCGTGCGACGGTGCCTGCCCACACGCCTTATGACGGTGATCTTGTCTTTGGCCTAAGCACGGCGGCACATGAGGTCGCCGAGAGCATCCTGCCGTTGATCGGCCATGCCGCGTCGCTGTGCCTGGCGCGGGCCATTGCGCGAGCAGCCTATTTTGCCACGCCAGCAGCGGGCGATCTGTTGCCCTGCTGGTCGGACCTCAACAGCTGATACGCATAAAAAAACCCGCGTCTCCATTTGGAAACGCGGGCCTTTTACGCGGGTTAGAGCCGCTTATTCAGTTTTCTCGGCCTCGGCATCCTTGGCCATTGGCGCATCTGCTTCTGCTTCTGCTTCGGGCGAGAAAGTTGCGAGATAGGCCGCGACGTCTTCGCCGCCTTTGCGCATTCTGAACGACATTTTCGAACGCGCCTTTTTGTCATCCAGCGTGGTGCGCAGGAAGTCGGTCGGATTGACTAGATATTCGGCCATGTTGGCCTCGTCCCAGATCAGGCCTGCTTCGCCGGCAGCGACCAAATCATCACCATAGCGATAGTCTTCGACGGTGCCCGCCTGCTTGCTGATGATCCCGAAAAGGTTCGGACCGACCTTGCCGCCCCGCTGGATCGTCTCGCCTGCGTCGTCGACGATCATGTGGCAGGCTTTGCATTTGCCGAACTGCTTTTCGCCGGCTTCGACGTCGCCCATGCTGTGGCTGTCTGCCAGTGCCGGACCCGCGATCACGGTGGCGAGTAGTGCGCTATAAAGATATTTCATTGCGATTTCCCATATTCATTCATCATCGTTTAACCTAGCTCAGGCTCCCATATGTCAACGGGGGCCTGTTTTCGCGGGGCGATGTTGGGGTTTCAGGCGCGTGGGCCTATCGTGACCTCAAGCGTCGCGATCCCGTCCACACCGCCGGTCACGACATCCCCTTCGACAAGGGCCGCAACGCCGGCAGGTGTGCCCGTCATGATGATATCACCCGGTGCAAGCGACATGGAATGCGACAAGATCGCCACGTGTTCGCGCACCGACCAGATCAGATCTGCCAGATCGGCGTCCTGCCGTACCGTCCCGTTCACAGCCAGCCAGATGCGTCCCTGTTCAATCGATGGCACATCGGCGATGGGTTTCAGCGGCGCAATCGGGGCGGAGTTGTCGAACGCTTTGCCCCAATCCCATGGGCGCCCTGCTTTCTTTGCCTCGGCCTGCAGATCGCGGCGTGTCAGGTCGATCCCGACAGAGGCCCCCCAGACGTGATCCATCACGTCTTCCTCGGCGATGTTGCGCCCGCCTTTGCCAATGGCGATCACCAGTTCAATCTCGTGGTGCAGATCCTCTGTCTGGGGCGGGTAGGGGATCGTGCAGGGCGCATCCAGCGCGGCGTCGGCAGGTTTGGTGAAAAAGAACGGTGCCTCGCGGGTCGGATCGTTGCCCATCTCGCGGGCATGCGCCTCGTAGTTGCGGCCTACGCAAAAAATCCGGCGAATGGGAAAGCGGGCGTCTGTGCCCTGCACCGCCAGACTGGCCTGAGGGGCAGGGAGAAATACGAAATCATCAGCGGGCATGGTGCATATCCTTTGGTTTATCGTGTTACTGCCCTGCATACGCCCCTGCGCAGGCGCCGTCACCAGATAAGACACCAAAACGCCCGGTAGGGCCTGTCACCACGCAAAAGGCCGACACTCAATGTGCCGGCCTTTGTCAGAATTGCCATGACGCCAATGCGCTATTTTTCGGGTTGCACGACTGGTTCTTCAGCCGGATCAACCGCGCCTGCTGGCGCATCGTCGATCAGCTCTGCATCCTCGATATCGGCGCGTGTGGCGACGGCTGGCTTTGCATCGGCACCGGAGTTGTCCTCCAGCGCGCCCACAATCAGTGGCAGCATCTGCACGCCGCCGGGCATCGCGACTTCGGACATGGGCGGCGTTTTCCACGCCAGCGTATCGAAGCTGTGGCAGTTTTCGCAGATCGGTTTCCAGTTTGCGTGAATGTGGTGGCAGTTGTCACAGATCCATTGCGGGCCGCGCGACACCGTCAGTGCCCGTGCCAGCCAGCCTTTGACGACTGTGTCCGACGCGCCTTCGCCCCGTTCGATGGCGGCCATCAGGGTGACCGAGCGGGCCGTCGGATCGGTTTCGACGAGATCGCCCAAAGACCGGCGCGCCTGCGGGAAATCCTCGGCGGCGATGTTCAGCTCTGCCAGCAGCATCTTAGTTTCAGGATGGTCCGGCTGCACGCGTGTAAGCGCGGTAAAGCGTTTCAGCCGCTCTTTCGGCGTTTCATCCGGCTGGATCGCGGCGAAAGCACCGGCAATATCGGGATGCGGCTGCACGCTCCATGCCTTTTTCAGCACGCGGGCCGCGTATTTCGGTTTGCCCTGATCGATGTACCCATGCGCGGCCATCACGGCCGCAGGGATCAGATCGGGTGACAGACGGTTCGCTTCGATCGAGGCTTCGCGTGCTTCGATGCTGTTGCCTTCGGCGATGATGTCTTTCGCTTCGGACAGGGCAAGCACGGCGTCTCGACGCTTGTGGACATCACGCGGCATCTGACCGTTCTTGAGCTTGGTGTTCAGCGTTTGACGTGCGCCGGCCCAGTCTTCCTTCTCTGCTTGGAGCTTAAGCAGTACATCGCCGGTTTCCGCATGCTTCGGTTTGATGGCAAAGGCTTTCTCGGCCAGTTTCAACGCTGTCTCGGTGTCGCCTTCGGCCAGTTTTTGCTTCATGATGCCGCGCACACCGACGAAACGGGTGCGTTCGTTGGTCACCAGCTTGCGATAGGTTTCTTCCGCCTTGCGGTGGTCACCTGCCAGTTCAGCAGCTTGCGCAATCAGCAAGTTTGTCAGGTCAGGACGTTCAAGATATTTGTCTGCCTTTGCGGCCTTGGCCATTGCCAAACGCCCTTCGCCACTGGCCAGCGCCATCAACCCTTCGGACAGGGCCTCGTATCCCTTGCGTTCGCGGTTGCGGTCGAAATAACGCGACAGCGCCGTTTCGTCCCCGTTCAAGAAATGCCAAACCGCAACGAGCAGCGCAAAAATCTTGAGCAAGATCCAAACGGCGACAACCAGCAGCACCACCGCGATCACGGATTGCAGCGGGCCAAAGTTGTATTCGGTGCCCATCACAGTCACTTGCAACCCGCCCGAGCTTTCCAGCAGGAACGATGCGCCCCAAGTGATGGCGGCAATCACCGCAACGAACACAACGATCTTAATCAGTGACCAAAGCATAAATCAGGTTCCTCAGTTCGCCGTCAGGCGTTGTGTCAATGTCTGTACAGCGTCTTGGGCATCCTGCCGCGCTTGCGCATCGGCGAGCCAATCGGACATGGGGTCCTGGGCCTCTGGCGGCAGGGCTTTCACCTCGGCCAGCGCCTCGTCTAGGCGCCCGTCGCGAATGGCAGCTTCGGCACGGGACAGAATGGCATCAGCGTCGTCCCCGTCACGGGGTGCTACCGACCGCGCGCCCAACTGTTGTTTAAAGAAGCCACCAATACCGCCGCCGTCTGCCTCTGGGGTCGCGGCACGTGCCGCTGCAAGCGTCGCGCGGGCCACATCGGGAAAGCGGTCTTGTAGGTTGGCACCCGTGACAACACCCGTCGCGGCGTTATCTGCAAGCGCGGCGGGAATGTCCTGAATACCATTTTCCTGAAGCGCTGCGATCTCGGCTTCAAACGGTTGGCCTGTGGTAACAGCCGATACGATCCGTCCCAAAGCAGACTGCAACGTCGCAGCCTGTGCGGCCTGCGCGGTCGCTTCTTCAACACTAAGCGCGTTGTCCAGCAAACGTTCGATTTCGTCGCGCTGCGTCTCGACCGAGGATTTCAGCGCGGCCAGTTCCTGTTCAAAGCCCGAGGTATCGACGGGGGCTGCTGCCTCTGCCGCAGGACGATTTCCAAGCGCTTCAACACGTGTCGCCAAATCAGCGACCTGCGCTTGAACCTCTTGCAGGGCTGCGTCATCGGCGGGCGCTGCGACGGGGCCGGCTTCTTCCAGCGCCTTGATCCGGGCCTCTTGCGTGGCGAGCGTATCTGTCAGGGTAGATTGCGTGGTATCTGCGGGGCGCAGGCCAGCTTGTTCCAGTACATCATATTCCGCCACGGCAAAGCCGATCCCGCCGGCGATGACCCCGCCAAAGAGCATGGGCCAAAAGACACCGCCACGCTTTTCAGGCTCTGCCTTGTGGGACGCGGGCGGCGGCGTCTTGGTCGTCTCAGCAGGTTTCACTGTCGCAGCGCTGGAGGGGGTTGCAGGTTTTGCGCTCTCGGGCTTTGACGCGGGTGTCGCCGGTTTGGTTGCTGCTGTGTCCGGTTTCACGTTTTTCAGATCGGGTTTTGTATCACTTGGCGTCGTTTCGGATCTGGTAGAGCTTGTGGCACTGGACGCTGCAGCGGTGGCCGAGGGTGCCTTGGCGGGTGTGTCGCTCGCTTTTGTTGTCGCGGGGGGGGGTGTGGTCACATCCTTGGTGGGTGTTGTTTTTGCAGAGGTCGACGGTGTGTCGTCAGGCATCGCTGTCACGCCCGCCGCCTTGCCCGTCGATGTATCCTTAGCCGTATTAGCTGTCGCCGTTTTATCAGGCGTCGTTTTATCAGGCGTCGCCGCGCTGGCCGGCGATGGTTTGACCGCGGGCTTGGGTTTGGCTGTCGAAGATGTCGACGTGGATGCCGTCGTCTTCGCCGCGGCGGGTGATCCGGTTTTTTTGGCAGTCGTCTTCGGCTTGGCGGCGGCAGCAGACGCCCGCGATGTCGAAGATGTCTTCGGGGTGTCGTCACCTGAATTTGGTGTTTTCGCTTTCGCCACGCTTAAAAACCTTTCCGATTCTGACCTGATATCAGACGTATTCATGAACCTTAGACGGCATATAGGCCGACCTTCAAGCTAACCTGTTCCAATCCACCGCAGTTTCAAGCGTAAAACGCAGTGACGTGGCAGTTGGTTCAGCTGCGACCAGCAATTGTCGAACCTCCCTGGGCCCCAACGCCTCGGCCACTGCATCGCTGAGGGCTATGATGATCGCATTCGCCATATCGGGCACCTGATCGGCAAATTGGGCTGCGGTGCGCGGGGAAAATAACGGCACGATGGCCGGAGCCCCGCCCACCAGTGCAGCTTGCGCGGCATCGGTCAGCTGCACCGCCTTTTGATCATACAGCACCGCAACATGCGTCGGCAGACCGGCCCGCGTCAGCTTATCGGCAACATCCCCGCGTTGGTGGGTGCCGCGCAGGTGCAGCAGCGGCGTCGCGGGGCCGTGTTGAACCAGCATGGGTACCAACCGCGCTGCATCCGGGGCGTGAAATTGCACCCGCCATCCGCGTGCTGTGGCGGCCTCTGCCGTGATCTCGCCCACACAATAGGCCGTGACCCCGTCCCCATCAGGCCCATGCATCACGCCATTGGCCGAGGTGAAAATCACCCCACCGACCCCGTCAAGGTCAACAGGCGTATCAACCGGTTCGATCTGCAGCAAAGGACTGACCACCAGCGTTACCCGGGGCAGCAGCTTGGGCGACAGGCTTTGCGCAAAGCGGGTGCAGGCCAAGCTAGGGCGGGTCAGGATCAACGCCGGTTTTGTCATCTTTCGGTATGGCCCCAAGGATTGTTCCACATGCCCCAAGGTGTTACTTGCCCCCTGTCACCCTTGCAATGGAAACAGCCATGTTACTTCTTGGATTGGAAAGCAGCTGCGACGATACCGCCGCCGCGCTGGTACGCCAGATGCCGGGTCAGCGCGCTCGGGTGTTGTCGTCTGTCGTGGTGGGGCAAACCGAATTGCATGCCTCTTTTGGCGGTGTCGTCCCCGAGATCGCAGCACGAGCCCATGCGGAAAAATTGGACCTTTGCGTGGAAAGGGCGCTGGCCGAGGCCGATCTGTCTTTGGCAGATGTTGACGGTTTTGCCGTGACGGCGGGGCCGGGGCTGATTGGCGGCGTGCTGTCGGGGGTGATGTGCGCCAAGGGGCTGTCGGCGGCGACGGGCAAACCGCTGTACGGGGTGAACCATCTGGCCGGCCATGCGCTGACGCCACGGCTGACCGATGATGTGCCCTATCCCTATTTGATGCTGCTGGTATCGGGCGGGCATTGCCAGTTTCTGCTAGTGCATGGGCCGGACCGGTTTGAACGACTGGGTGGCACCATCGACGACGCACCGGGCGAAGCCTTTGACAAAGTTGCACGCCTGATCTCGCTGCCGCAACCGGGCGGGCCTGCGATTGAACAGGCTGCCAAGGCGGGGGACCCCAAACGCTTTGCCCTGCCGCGCCCCCTGCTGGACCGGCCCGATTGCGATATGTCATTCTCGGGGCTGAAAACCGCCGTGCTGCGCACCCGCGACAAGGTCATTGAACAAAAGGGCGGGTTGAGCGTTCAGGATCAGGCCGATCTGGCCGCAGGGTTCCAAGCGGCTGTATCCGACGTGCTGGCCGAAAAGACCCGCCGCGCGTTGCGGAAATATCTGGATCACGCGCCTGACGTGCGGACCCTGTGCGTTGCGGGTGGTGTCGCTGCGAACAAGGCAATAGGCCACGGATTAGAGACTGTTTCACGTGAATTAGACTGCGCCTTTATCGCGCCGCCGCTGTCATTATGTACGGATAACGCCGCCATGATAGCCTTTGCCGCGATTGAACAAAGCCAGCTGCGCGGCCCCGATGATCTGACCCTGTCGGCCCGACCGCGCTGGCCGCTGGACACAAGCCAGCCCGCCATGTTGGGCAGTGGCAAAAAAGGAGCGAAAGCATGAGCATTGCTGTTCTTGGCGCAGGCGCCTTTGGCACCGCGTTGGCGATTTCTTTGGCTGGAAAGGGCGCGGTGACCCTGTGGGCAAGGGATGCGCAAGGCATGGGGCAAAGCCGAGAGAACACCGCCCGCCTGCCCGGTTGCCCGCTGCCCGAGGGGCTGTTCGTCACCGAGGATCTGGCAGAAGCCGCCAAGGCCCAGACCTTGCTGGCGGCGGTGCCGATGCAAAAGCTGCGTGGTTTTCTGACCGAGAACGCCACAGCGCTGGATGGCAAGATCATCGTCGCCTGCTGCAAGGGGATCGAACTGAACACCGGTCTAGGCCCTGTCGCCGTGATCCGCGAGGTGCTGCCGAATGCCACGGCTGCGATCCTCACCGGACCCAGCTTTGCCGCCGATATCGCAAGGGGGTTACCCACGGCGTTGACGATTGCCTGTGCCGACAAGCCTACCTGTGCGGCTCTACAACAGAGCCTAACAACGGCAAACCTGCGCCTTTATCGCACCTCTGACACTGTGGGTGCCGAACTGGGCGGGGCGCTCAAGAACGTCGTGGCGATCGCCTGCGGTGCCGCAATCGGGGCCGGTCTGGGCGAAAGCGCCCGCGCCGCCGTGATGACCCGCGGCTTTGCCGAGATGCAGCGGCTTGCCGCGCATCACCATGCCGATCCCGTGACGCTGGCGGGGCTTTCCGGCTTTGGCGATCTGACACTAACCTGTACATCGACCCAGTCGCGGAACTACCGTTTGGGGCTTGCCTTGGGCCGGGGGGAACCCTTTGACAGCGCCACCACCGTCGAAGGGGCGGCCACCGCGCGCGCCGTGGATACGCTGGCGCAAGACAACGGGCTGGACCTGCCGATCACCGCCGCCGTTGCAGGTCTGGTCGAGAACCGCTTAGATGTGGCAAGCGCGATGAAAGCGCTTTTGACCCGCCCCTTAAAGGAAGAATAACATGTTGGTTGCCCTTATTGCCAAAGACAAAGCTGGCGCGCTTTCCGTGCGTCAGGAAAACCGCCCCGCCCATGTCGACTATCTGAAATCCACTGGTTGCGTGGCCCAAGCCGGCCCGCTGCTGGATGATACCGGTGACATGATCGGGTCTTTGGTCATTCTGGATGTGGCAGATAAAGCCGCAGCACAGGAATGGGCCGACAATGACCCCTATGCCAAAGCAGGGCTGTTCGCCGATGTGCAGCTGATCCCTTGGAACCGGGTGATCGGGTAGTGGCCTACTGGCTGTTCAAATCCGAACCCTCGGCCTGGGGCTGGCAAGATCAGGTCGCCAAAGGCGCGGCGGGCGAGGAATGGGACGGCGTGCGCAACTATCAGGCGCGTAACTTTATGCGAGAGATGGCGGTCGGCGATCTGGGGTTCTTTTACCATTCGCAAGGGGAACGCGCGATTGTCGGCATTGTCGAAGTCTGTGCCGCAGCACATCAGGACAGTTCGACCCAGGATGCGCGGTGGGAATGTGTTGATATCAAAGCCCTGCGCCCGTTTGAGACACCTGTGACACTGGACGATATCAAGGCCGATGGCCGGTTCGACGATATGCCCTTGGTTAAAAGCCCGCGCCTGTCAGTGCAACCTGTCACGCCGGAACAATGGACCGCGATCTGCGCTATGGGGAACACCCAAAGCTAGACCCTATCAAGGGATTTCGACATGAAAAACGCCCGCTTGGCAAAGCGGGCGTTTCATATTCAATTCACTAGAACTTACCCGTAAACGGATTCTTTGCCGAAGTGTTTGGTCAGCATATAATAGACCACTGCGCGGTATTTGTTCCGCTCGGACTTACCGTAGGTTTCGACGGCCTTATGGATTGCATCCATCAGGTCAGGGCTGTCAGAGAGGCCGAGCTTTTTCATCAGAAAGTTGGCTTTTACCAGTTCAAGCTCGCTTTCTTGCGACGCGGCGATGGTTTGGGCGTCGGCGTTATAGATCGACGGACCGCAGCCGATGGTCACCTTTGTCAGCAGGCCCATGTCCGGCGTCATGCCGCATTTCGTTTTCAGATCGTCAGCGTATTTTTCGATCCATTCGTCTCTCTTGCCCATAGGGTGTCTCCAACCGTTGATGTGACCGGTAGCTCCGGCCTTGGGTCAAAGCCTAGAGCGGTTTTGGCGCGTTCGAAAGAAATTTTTCCCGCAACACTGGTCCTGCGCCGTTTCCGGCACAACCAGTGCGCCCGCAGCTTAGCTGTTCAGGGGCATTCAAAAACCCTACCGAAAATCGGGTGCCCCCTAACTTTAAGGTGTCATACTGCGCTGTTAGACGCATAGGTTAAGCGAGTGGAGGGACCGAGAATGTTCAAGCGATATGCCATCTATTATACGCCGCGCCCGGGGGATTTTGCCCAGCGGGGTGCAGCGTGGTTGGGCTGGGACCTGCAGGCTGGGATACCTGTCGAGCATCCCGCCATTGACGATCTGGACATTGCCAAACTGACCGACCGGCCACGAAAATACGGGCTGCACGGCACAGTCAAAGCCCCGTTTGAGCTGACAAAGGCGTCGACCGAAGCGCAGCTCGCCGAGGGCGTTGCGACCTTTTGCAAAGGTCAGGCACCGGTACAGCTTGACGGGTTGGCGCTGTCGCAGATCGGGCGGTTTCTGGCGCTGGTGCCGCAGGGGGATACCACCGCGCTTGGCAGTCTTGCGGCCACGGCCAATGTCGTGCTGGATGCGTTCCGTGCCCCTTTGTCCGAGGCAGAGTTGACCCGCAAGAACGCGCCCTACCTCACCGACCAGCAGCGGATTTACCTTAAAAACTACGGATACCCGCATATTATGGAGTATTTCCGGTTTCACATCACCCTTACGGGCCCGCTAGCGCCCGATCAAATTACGCCCGTCAAAACGGCTCTGCAGCACTATTTAGGGACAGATATTCCCGCCCCCTTTGTCATCGACAGCCTGACCCTATGTGGTGAGGATTCCGATGGGCGTTTCCACGAAATTGAACGCGTTGCCCTTGGGGGATGACAAATGAAAAACGCCGCCTGAACAACTGTTCAGACGGCGTTTTATCAGACGAATTACGCCGGTTTAGTAGCGGTAGTGTTCCGGCTTGAACGGGCCTTCGGGTGTGACGCCGATATAGGCGGCTTGTTCGCTGCTCAATTGGGTCAGCTTCACACCGATACGATCAAGGTGCAGACGCGCGACTTTCTCGTCCAGATGCTTGGGCAGGATAT
Source organism: Sulfitobacter sp. BSw21498 (assembly GCF_006064855.1). Classification (NCBI taxonomy): domain Bacteria; kingdom Pseudomonadati; phylum Pseudomonadota; class Alphaproteobacteria; order Rhodobacterales; family Roseobacteraceae; genus Sulfitobacter; species Sulfitobacter sp. BSw21498. The sequence goes on along the minus strand of NZ_CP040753.1, from coordinate 2,583,501 downwards.
AGACCTGGTTTTCGTATTTACCGGTGTTTTCCCACAGTTCGATCTGCGCCAACACCTGGTTGGTGAACGAGGCGGACATGACGAACGATGGATGACCCGTGGCATTGCCAAGGTTCAATAGGCGCCCTTCGGAGAGCAGGATCAGACGATTGCCCGAAGGCATCTCGATCATGTCGACCTGTTCTTTGATGTTGGTCCACTTGTGGTTCTTCAGCGCGGCGACCTGAATTTCGTTATCAAAGTGGCCGATGTTGCCGACGATCGCCATGTCCTTCATCTCGCGCATGTGCTCGATGCGGATCACGTCTTTGTTGCCGGTGGTGGTGATAAAGATATCGGCGGTGTCGAGCACGTCTTCCAGCAGGATCACCTCGAACCCGTCCATTGCGGCTTGCAGCGCGCAAATCGGGTCGGCTTCGGTCACTTTCACACGGGCACCGGCACCGGCCAGCGATGCGGCAGAACCTTTGCCAACGTCGCCATAGCCACAAACAACGGCAACCTTACCGGCCATCATCACGTCGGTGGCACGGCGGATGCCATCGACCAGCGATTCACGGCAGCCGTATTTATTGTCGAACTTCGACTTGGTGACACTGTCGTTCACGTTGATCGCGGGGAAGGGCAGCTGGCCTTGCTTCACCAGATCGTACAGACGGTGCACGCCTGTGGTGGTTTCCTCAGACACGCCTTTGATCTGGTCGCGCATTTTGGTGAACCAGCCGGGGGATTGCGCCATCCGCTTTTTGATCTGTGCCTTAATCGCGATTTCTTCTTCCGACGTCGGGACAGAGATCACGTCTTCGCCGGCTTCGGCACGGGCACCCAGCAGGATGTAAAGCGTAGCGTCGCCACCATCGTCGAGAATCAGGTTCGGGCCTTCGGGGAACTGGAAGGATTTATCCAGATAGTCCCAGTGCTCCTCCAGCGACTGACCCTTAATCGCGAACACGGGCGTGCCGCCTTCGGCGATGGCCGCAGCGGCGTGGTCTTGGGTAGAGAAGATATTGCAGGACGCCCAGCGCACATCGGCACCAAGCACGACCAGCGTTTCGATCAGCACGGCGGTCTGGATCGTCATGTGCAGCGAGCCCACGATGCGTGAACCGGACAGCGGTTTGCTTTCGCCATATTCGGCACGCAGCGCCATCAGGCCGGGCATTTCGGTTTCCGCAATATCAAGTTCTTTGCGGCCAAAGGCGGCAAGGCTTATGTCTTTAACGATGTAATCGTTGGCCATCGGGGGCATCCCTTTTCAAAAGATCGGCAATGTTTCTATATTTGAAAAGGGCCGTAGCACTTTGGGGGAGTGATCTCAACGGTGGTGGTTCGCCGTCACACGAAACGGTTACTCTGCCGAGGCGACGACCATTTGATCAGTATTCATCCCCGCCATCCAGTTTTGACCCTGTGCGGTCACGCACGCCATCCCGTTCGACAGGGTTCTCACGGCAGACCATGTACCAGTATTGTCCGACGCCCAGATTTGAACGGCGCTGTCATCCTGTCCTTCGACCGGTGTTTCGCCGTACCAGTCCACCAGTGACGCCTTGAGCTCTTGCGCGGGCATACAGACATCGTTGGCCAACGCTGGCGCGGCAACAGTCCCGAGGCCAAGGGCGATTGTGAGAGCGGAAATTACAGGTTTCATGATCTTCTCCTTCGTGGGAAGAACACAATGAACCCGCAAATGTTCCACGTGAAAAAAGGCAGAACAACACAATGGCGCAGCAATCGCGTGCATGGCAACGCATGTTATCCGGTCGCAGGCTTGATCTGCTGGACCCGACGCCGGTCGATATAGAGATCGAAGATATCGCGCACGGGCTAGCCTTTGTGGCGCGTTGGAATGGTCAGACGCGGGGGGATTTTGCCTATTCTGTGGCTGAACATGCGCTTCTGGTCGAAACCCTTTTCGGGCGGATGAACCCCAAGGCGCCGGCGAAATGGCGATTGGCCGCCTTGCTGCATGATGCGCCGGAATATGTGATCGGGGATATGATCTCTCCGGTGAAAGCCGCGGTCGGCCCGGAATACGGTGCGCTGGATGACCGGTTGATGGCGGCGATCCACATCCGCTTTGGTCTGCCCGCAGCGCTACCCAAATCGGTCAAGCAGCAGATCAAACGCGCCGATAAGGTCAGCGCCTGGATGGAGGCGACGCAGATCGCCGGATTTTCCGAAACCGAAGCGTCCAAGCTTTTTGGCCGGCCCAAACCCGAGGTGATGGAGGGGCTGTCCATCGTGCTGCGCCCGCCGGTAGAGACGCGCAATGATTTCACCGCGCGCCACCTAGATTTACTCGGCGCGCTGTGATGGTCAAGGTCCGCCCCCCTATCGCGCTAGATGCGTCCAACATGGCGCAGCTGTTAAACGAGATTATCACCATTGGCGGCACCATCGCGATGACGCGCCCTGTCACCGGTAAGGATCTGACCGAGTGGATCGCCGCCAACGCCAACCAAAGCGCATGGCATGTGGCGCTGGATGACCAAGAGAACGTCGTCGGTTTTCAATGGATCAGCCCGCACCCTAACCTGCCACCCGAGGCCTGCGATATCGCGAGCTTTGTGCAGGTCGGTCGCACCGGTCTTGGCGTCGGGTCCGCGCTGTTTGATGCCACGGCACAGGCGGCGGAACAGCTGGGCTATGTCTGGATCAACGCCACAATCCGCGCCGACAACGACGGCGGGCTGACCTATTACCAAAGCCGCGGATTTCGCGACTGGCACTTTGACCAAGGTGTCACACTTGCGTCTGGTCAGATCGTGGACAAGATCAGCAAACGGTACGACGTCTAGCGCCCTATTGCGGTGACCGCTTTGCCAGAATGCGCTGCAAGGTCCGGCGGTGCATGTTCAACCGACGCGCCGTTTCGGACACGTTCCTGTCGCACAGTTCATAGACGCGCTGGATATGTTCCCACCGCACGCGATCCGCGCTCATGGGGTTTTCCGGTGGCGGCGGCAAGTCATCGCCCGTGGCCAGCAGCGCATTGACGATGTCAGTCGCATCAGCCGGTTTTGACAGATAATCCGTCGCGCCGATTTTGACCGCGGCAACGGCGGTGGCGATGGCCCCGTATCCCGTCAGCACCACAACCCGCGCATCGGGGCGTTTGTCGCGCAATACCTCGACCACATCCAACCCATTGCCGTCCTGCAACCGCAGATCAACCACCGCATAGGCCGTGGGCCGTGCTGTGGCGATCGCAACGCCAGCGGCGACAGAGCCCGCGGTCTCTACCTCGAAACCACGTTTTTCCATCGCTTTGGCCAAACGGCGCAGAAACGGTTCGTCGTCGTCCACCAGAAGGAGGGACCGATCCTCGCCTAGGTCGAGCGTATTTTCCTGAACCATATCATGCTCCGCTGGTTGAATGTTGTACCCGACTTTATCCAGATATGTGGCGCGAGCATAGGGAGGTCAAATTTTCTACTGGTTGTCCACAAAACACGCGACCTTGTCGGCCAACTGCTCTGGCGGGACATCGCGGCGAAAGAAGTCGACGAAACCGTCCTCGGGCATCACCAGATAGCTAAAGGTCGAGTGATCCACGAGATAGTTTTCGTCTTCGGCCTCATGCGCCTTGTAGTAGGTCCGGTAGGCGTCGCTCGCGGCTTTGACTTGCGCGGGCGATCCGGTCAGGCCGATCATCTTGGGGTGCATGTTGGCCGCAAAATCCCCAACAACTTCAGGGGTATCGCGGCCAGGATCGACAGAAATGAACACAGGCGTTACCGAAATACCGCGCGTTTCCAGTTCATCTACGGCGCGGGCGTTGCGGTCTACGTCCAGCGGGCAAACGTCAGGGCAGAAGGTATAACCAAAGTAAACGAGGCTGGGTTCGGTGATCACATCCGTGTCCGTTACTGTCTGGCCTTGCGCATTCACCAGCTCAAACGGCCCGCCCAATTCGGCACCCCCGGCCACGGCAGAGTTCCTGCACTGCGCGTATTTGTCGCTGTCGCTATCGGACCGGTAGACGAGCATCAAGGATACCGCCAGAAAGGCCAGCACGACCAGCACCGCACCAATTGCCATTACTCTTCTCATATTCATTCTCCTGCGCGGTTAGGCGCTCTTGATCCCGGTCGGACACAGACCTACGCTTTCCCTCTATCAACGCAATCGACATTTTGAAAAGGTGCGCCGATGACGCAGGCCGCTGACATTCCCGTGGGGAGAGGCTTGGGCAAGGGTGCCCGCGCCAACTGGATCAGGCTACGCACCATGATTGTGCTGCGATGGGTGGCGATTGCGGGGCAGCTGACGGCGATCACCGTGGCGCAGCGCATCTTTGGCCTGCAGTTGGAACTGGGGCTATGTTACTTTGCCATCGGTGTATCGGTACTCGGGAACCTGATCGCCATTCTGGTCTTTCCCGAAAACAAACGTCTGTCTGAATACGAAAACCTGCTGATGGTGCTGTTCGATCTGGTGCAGCTGGCGTTTCTGCTGTTCCTGACGGGCGGGCTGCATAACCCGTTCTCGCTGCTGTTGTTGGGGCCTGTGACCATTTCTGCCACGGCGCTAAGCCTGCGTTCGACCATTGTGCTGTGCGGTACAGCGATTGTGCTGGCGACGCTGCTGGCGCTGTACCACTTGCCACTGATCACGCAAAACGGCGGGCGACTGGAACTGCCAAGCATCTTTATCTTTGGCATCTGGATTGCGCTGGTGATCGCGATTTTGTTCTCTACCGCGTATTCCCGACGCGTTACGACGGAAATCCATTCGATGGCCGACGCCTTGGCCGCGACGCAAATGGCGCTGGCGCGGGAACAAAAGCTGACCGACCTTGGCGGCGTCGTGGCTGCTGCCGCACATGAACTGGGGACGCCGCTTGCCACGATCAAGCTTGCCAGCGGCGAGCTTTGGAACGAGCTGCAAGACCAGCCTGAACTGGCCGAAGACGCGGCCTTGATCCGCGATCAAGCGGACCGATGCCGCGATATTTTGCGTAATATGGGGCGTGCAGGCAAAGACGATCTACATCTGCGTCAGGCCCCGTTCATGACCGTTCTGGAAGAAGCTGCCGAACCGCACCGTATGCGCGGCAAGACATTTACCTTTACCCTTGGCCCTGATGCGGGTGATGCCGCCGACCAGCCCGCGATCCTGCGCCGACCAGAGATTATCCACGGGCTGCGCAACCTAATGCAGAACGCGGTCGATTTTGCGGCAACGACAGTCTGGGTCGAAGCCAACTGGACCGATACCGTGATCTCAATCCGGATTTTCGACGATGGTGCCGGTTTCCCGCCAGATATCCTTGGCCGTATCGGAGACCCGTTCATGCGGCGGCGGCGGTCTGACCCGAACGCTGCGCAGCGGCCCGAATATGAGGGCATGGGGCTGGGGCTGTTCATCGCCAAAACGCTGCTGGAACGATCTGGCGCAGAGCTGCGCTTTGCCAATGGGCCCGAAACCGCACCGCGCACCGAAACGCACGTCGGGGCTGTGGTCAAAGTGACCTGGCCGCGGGCGAAGATCGACGCCGACCACGGGGACACGCCGCGCGCTACGGGGGAAAATACACAGTTTTCGTGGTAAACCTTACGCGAATAGACGGTTAGCGCCCCCTCGGACAAAACCCGCCGATCTCTGGGTCGGTTAATAAACCGTTAACTCTTTGGCGCTTAATTTAGCGGAACCCTAAGGAAATGAGTCTCGTCGTGGCTTCCACATTTGACATCGCGCTTGTGATAATGGCCATTCTACCCAGTGGCTACGTCGCCTATCTTTGGCTGAATAGCCCTGAACGCCGGGACAAACCCGTCCTTCAGGGCGAGCCAGAGCTGTCTTATCTGTTCGACCACGGTGTGTTGCAGCATGCCTCTAGCGCGGCGCAACAGTTCTGCCCGCTAGAAGCAGGGCACCATGAATGGCCCGATTTACATCACAATATCTTGCCGCGTTTCGGGCTGTTCCCGGACAAGCCCCCTTCAACCGGCGAAGGCCAGATGATTGTCGCGGCCACCGATCCCAAAATTCAGACATTGCTGCGGATCAATTGGGACAAACACCTGTGCCGTGTCGTTGTGCTGGATCCCAAAGACGTCGGCGTCGACCTGCGCTCAGAGGCAGAGGTCACGCTGTCGCGGGTGCGCTCTCAAGTTTCTGTGCCGCTTTGGCACACCGATCAACACCACCGTTTGCTGTGGTACAATGATGCCTACCACGCGCTCTTTAAGGTATGTCACCCTACGCTGGCCATCGAAAGCCGACCGCTGTTCCCTGCGGACTTCAGCAATGCGACCCACCGGCTTGCGCTGCGCGATCAGACCACCGGCGCGAAAAACTGGTATGCCGTGACCCATAGCCAGTCACGCACCACCAATTGTTACCAAGCGACATGCATCACGCCCCTGATCCGCGCCGAAGAAGCACAGCGCAACTTTGTCCAGACCCTGACCAAGACCTTTGCCCAGCTGTCGATCGGGCTCGCTATTTTTGATCGCAAAAACCAGCTTGTCCTGTTTAATCCGGCCCTCATCGACCTGACCGGCCTTGGGGCGCAGTTCCTGAGTGCCCGCCCCGAGATCCAGACATTTTTTGACAAACTGCGCGAGACACGCAAAATTCCCGAACCCAAAAACTATGCGTCATGGCGCAATACCATATCCGAATTGATAAGCGCTGCGCATGATGGCCGTTACGAAGAAATCTGGTCGCTGGAGTCCGGTCAGACGTTTCGGGTCAAGGGGCGCCCCCATCCCGACGGAGCCACAGCCTTTCTGATCGAAGACATCAGCGCGCAGGTCACCCAAACCCGCAGCTTCAAGGCCGAACTGGAACAGGGCCAAGCCATGCTGGACACCTTGGATGACGCCATCGGCGTATTCTCATCCTCGGGGGTTTTGACGTTTTCGAACAGAGCCTACCAAGAGCTCTGGAAGGTCGAACCGGACGCTGCCTTTGCCGACATCACCATCCATGATGCTATTCAGGTCTGGAAACGGCGGTCGGCGCCCAATCTGCCGTGGGAGCAGATACAGGGCTTTGTGGAAAACAGGGAGGATCGCCTGAATTGGAGCATGCCGCTGTATCTTGTCGATGGGACCGAGCTGACCTGCCTGATCTCACCGATCCTTGACGGGGCCACGCTGATCCGGTTTCACCAGCGGAAAAAACATCCCGCAGAGATCGAAAATTCTGACGCCGTGAAGTCGCCACAAGACGCCTGATCCCCGCTTTCGCCTTGCGGCGCACCACCGCGGACAAGTATCCTTGCCGCATGGCATCACACGCACTTGATCTTACGCTGCAGGACGCAGACCAAACCGCCCGCTTGGCCGTGACGCTAGGGCGCGTGCTGACAGCAGGCGATGTTGTTTTATTGACCGGCGACGTCGGCGCAGGCAAAACGCATTTCGCCCGCGCATTGATCCAGTCCTTGCTCGACGTGCCCGAAGACGTTCCCTCGCCCACATTTACGCTGGTGCAGACCTATGACACCCGCGATGCCGCGATCTGGCATGCGGATCTCTATCGGCTGACCTCCGTCTACGAGATCGAAGAGCTGGGGCTGACCGATGCCTTCAGCGATGCCATCTGCCTTGTGGAATGGCCCGACCGGCTGGGCGATGTGCGCCCCGAAGATGCGCTGGACCTGACCCTGACTGTCACTGGTGATGACACACGGCGGCTGTCTGCCACGTGGAACGACGATAAATGGCACGAAAAGCTGGGGGCATGGCGCAAATGACCGACCGTATAACCGCCATCCAGAGCTTCCTTGCCGATGCGGGATGGGCGCAGGCGCAGCGTGATCTGCTGGCCGGCGACGCGTCGAACCGCCGGTATGACCGTTTGACAAAGCCCGACGGCAACACCGCTGTGCTGATGGACGCCCCCGCCGAAAAAGGCGAAGACGTGCGCCCGTTCATCCGCATCGCCAACTGGCTGCGCACACAAGGTGCCAGCGCGCCCGAGGTATATGCCGAAGATATCGATAATGGTTTTCTGCTGATCGAGGATCTGGGCGATGACCTGTTCGCACGTTTGATGATCCAGACGCCCGCGATGACGCATGCGCTGTATACCTCTGCGACAGATTGCCTGCTGCACCTGCACAAGGCACCGCCCCCCGATCTGCCGCTTTGTGATGCGGACTGGCTGACAGGCGCGGCGCAAATGGTGTTCGACTGGTACGCCCCCGACAGCGACGCCGCGGCAGAGTTTAACGCATTGTTCACCCCATTGGCGCTGGTATTGGACAGCGCTCCCCGCGTGATCATCCTGCGCGACTATCACGCTGAAAACCTGTTGTGGCTTCCCGAACGTTCCAGTTCTGCCCGCGTCGGGCTGCTGGATTTCCAGGATGCACTGCAAGGCCATCCCGCCTATGATCTGGTGTCGATCCTGCAAGACGCGCGGCGCGACGTTGCCTCAGCCGTCGAGGCCGAGATGATCGCGCATTACATCCAGCACAGCGGGCAGGACGGCACAGCGTTCCGCAGCGCCTATGCTCTGCTTGGGCTACAACGAAACCTGCGGATTTTGGGGATATTTGCGCGGCTGTGTCTGCGCGATGGCAAAGCGCACTATGTCGATTTCATCCCCCGCGTTTGGGAATATGTGCAGCGCAACCTTGATGATCCGGCGCTTGAACCGCTGGCCAAGGTGCTGCACGCCGCGCTCCCCACGCCGACCCCCGATTTTCTAGAGGATTTGAAAGCCAGATGCGCAACGCCCCCAAAGCCGTAATGATGTTTGCCGCCGGGTTTGGCACGCGGATGCAGCATTTGACCAAAGACCAGCCCAAGCCGATGATCCCCGTCGCGGGGCGCGCCCTGATCGACCATGCGTTAGATCTGGCGCGCGGTATCGCGCCGGAACGCATTGTCGTGAACCTGCACTATAAACCCGACGCGCTGCTACAGCACCTTGCAGGGCGCGATGTGCAAACGATCGTGGAACAGCCTGATATTCTGGAAACCGGCGGCGGGCTGCGCAATGCGCTGCCACTGCTGGGCAACAGGCCCGTCTTTACCATGAACACCGATGCGATCTGGGCCGGCCCCAACCCGCTGTCGTTGCTGGCGGATGCATGGGACCCTGCCAAGATGGACGCACTGCTGATGGGCGTGCCCGTGGCGCAAGCTGTGGGTCACGCCGGTGACGGCGACTTTACGATGGATGCCGACGGTCAGCTGAAACGAGGGCCGGGTGTCGTCTATGGCGGAGTCCAGATCATCAAAACCGACCTGTTAGAGACGATTTCAGAGCGTGCCTTCTCGCTTAACCTCTTGTGGGACGTGATGCTGGACCGTGGGCGCATGTACGGGCTGGCATACCCCGGGCGCTGGTGCGATGTGGGCCACCCCGGTGGGATCACCCTTGCCGAAGATATGCTGGACGCCGCCGATGTTTGAACCGCAAGACGACCCGCGCGTTTTCGGGCTGGCCCCCGGTGTCGACTTTCCCAAGGAACTGGTGGGCGGGTTGCTTTCGCGGCTATTAGGGCAGCCCGCCCACGCCATCGGGCGCATCGATCTGGTGGTGAACACCCGCCGGATGCAACGCCGCTTGCGCGAAATTTTCGATGCCGGTCCGGCCAGCCTGCTGCCGCGCATCCACCTGATCGACAACCTTGACACCCTAGGGACCGGCGTTGATCTGCCGCGGCCTGGTCCGGCTCTACGCCGCCGGTTAGAGCTGATTACACTGGTGTCGAAACTGCTGGATCAAGCACCCGAGCTTGCCCCACGGGCGTCGCTTTATGACCTTTCGGATAGCCTAGCGCAGTTGATCGATGAAATGCAGGGCGAAGGCGTGCCAGTCGAGGCGGTAACCGAGCTGGATGTCAGCGACCAGTCTGGCCACTGGGAACGCGCGAAACAATTCCTTGATATTGCGCACCGTTATCTGGGCGAAAGCGTTACCCGTCCTGATCCGCGCGCGCGGCAAAGGCAGGTTGCGTTGCGGCTGATTGCGGACTGGCAAGAAAACCCGCCACAGCATCCGGTGATTGTCGCCGGCTCTACCGGATCACGGGGAACCTCGGCACTGTTAATGGAAGCAGTGGCAAAGCTGCCCCAAGGTGCGCTGGTGCTACCGGGTTTCTGTTTCGACATGCCACAGGCGGTCTGGACCGATCTGGGCGAGGATCAGGAAAAGATCGCGCAGGATCACCCGCAATACCGGTTCCGCGATCTGCTGTGCCGGCTTGAAATGTCGCACAGCAAGATCGAGGCTTGGACCGACACGCCGCCCCCCTCTGCCGCGCGTAACGCTTTGGTGTCGCTGTCATTGCGCCCTGCCCCTGTCACCCACGTCTGGCTGACCGAAGGGCCGAAACTGCCCGATCTGCACGAAGCCACCGAAGGGTTAACCCTGATTCAGGCCCCCACCCCGCGTGCCGAAGCGCTGGCCATTGCGCTGCGCTTGCGTCAAGCGGTGGCAGACGGCAAAACCGCCGCGCTGATCACCCCCGACCGGATGCTGTCGCGTCAGGTCACCTCGGCGTTGGACCGCTGGAATATCCTGCCCGACGACAGCGCGGGCTTGCCGCTGCACCTGTCTCCTCCGGGTCGTTTTTTGCGTCACGTGGGCGATCTGTTCCTGCGTAAGCTCGATTCAGAGGCCTTGTTAACCTTGCTGAAGCACCCGCTGACCCATAGTGGCGGGGATCGCAACATCCACCAGCTCAACACCCAGCGGCTTGAACTGCAACTGCGCCGCGACGGGCTGCCCTACCCCGATGCAGATGGGGTTTTGAGACTGGCGCGCAAGACGGTATCGCGGTCGAAAGATCCTGCGCAGATGGACGTTTGGGCCGATTGGGTCGGCACTCACCTGACCGATTGTGAACTAACAGGCGACCGGCCTCTGGAAGAATGGGTCGCCCTGCATATGGCGCTGGCCGATGCCATCGCCGACGGTGCCGCGCCAAGCCAGCCCAACGGATTGTGGCAGCACCACGCGGGCGAAGAGGCGGCAAAGGTGATGAACGACCTTGCCGAAAATGCGCCCTATGGCGGCGAAATGTCGGCGTCGGATTACACCGATTTGGTCGGCGCGCTGCTGCAACAGGGCGAAATCCGCGACCGCGACGCGCCGCATCCAAACGTCATGATCTGGGGCACGCTAGAGGCCCGCGTGCAGGGCGCCGATCTGGTGATCCTTGGCGGGCTCAACGACGGCGTCTGGCCCGAAGCGCCGCCGCCGGACCCTTGGCTGAATCGCCAGATGCGCCTGAAGGCCGGATTGCTGTTGCCTGAACGGCGGATCGGCCTGTCTGCGCATGACTATCAACAATCCATCGCCGCGCCCGAGGTCTGTTTGACCCGCGCGATCCGGTCGGACGAGGCGGAAACCGTGCCCTCGCGCTGGCTGAACCGTCTAGGCAACCTGCTGAACGGTCTGCCCGCACAGGGTGGTGATGCGGCGTGGAAGGCGATGGTCAGACGCGGCGATCATTGGCTGGATCAGGCGCGCGCTTTGGAAACCGTCGACCGTGTGACACCCACGCCGCGCCCGTCACCGCGCCCGCCCCGTGCCGCGCGTCCCCACGCGTTGTCGGTGACAGAGATCAAACGTCTGATCCGCGACCCTTATGCGATCTACGCCAAACACAGCCTCAAACTGCGCGCGCTGAACCCGCTGGTGCAGTCGCCCGACGCCCCTGTCCGTGGCATCATTGTGCACGAAATCATGGAACGTTTCATCAAATCGGTGACAGCAGACCCCGCGCTTTTGACGAAATCGCACTTGCTAGAGACGGCAAAAACCGTGTTAGAGACCGAAGCCCCCTGGCCTGCCGCCCGTGTCATGTGGCTGACCAAGATCGAACGCATCGCCGATTGGTTCATCGAGAACGAGACGCAGCGACAAAGCTATTCCACCCCTGCCGCGTTTGAAAAAGCCGCCAAAGGCAGCCATAGTTTCGCAGATCTGGGCTTTACCCTCACCGGCTATGCTGACCGGATCGACCGGACGGAAGATGGCGATATTTTGATCTATGACTACAAGACCGGCACACCACCTAGCGTGGCTGAACAGAAAGCTTTTGATAAGCAGTTGCTGCTAGAGGCCGCCATGGTCGAGGAAGGCGGGTTCAAGGAAATCGGCCCTGCCCCCGTCGCCCAAGCCGCCTATATCGGGTTGGGCAGCAAGCCGGTAGAACGCCCTGCGCCTCTGGAAGACGAACCACCGGCAGAGGTTCTGGCCAAGCTGCACGCGCTGATCACCAGCTATCTGTCTGATGAACAAGGCTTTACCTCACGCCGGATGGTGAAGACCACGGATTTTGAGGGCGATTATGACCAGTTGGCGCGGTTTGGAGAATGGGATGCCACGACCGAACCTTCGCCGGAGGATTTGACATGACCGCCCCCTTTGACGACGCAACCCGCGCCCAGATCGACGCGGCGCGGCCTGATGCTTCGACCTGGTTGGGGGCGAATGCGGGGTCGGGCAAGACCCGCGTGCTGACCGACCGCGTGGCGCGGCTGTTGCTGAACGGGGTTGAGCCGCAGCATATCCTGTGTCTGACCTATACCAAAGCCGCCGCGTCCGAGATGCAGAACCGGCTGTTCAAACGGCTGGGCGCATGGGCGATGCTGACAGATACCGACCTGCGCCATTCGCTGTCTGAACTGGGCGTCGAGGACGGTTTTAGCCCTGAAAAGCTGCGCATGGCCCGCACGCTGTTTGCCCGCGCGATCGAAACCCCGGGCGGGCTGAAGATCCAGACCATTCACTCGTTTTGTGCGTCTCTATTACGGTGCTTTCCGCTAGAGGCAGGGGTAAGCCCGCAGTTCACCGAGATCGAAGACCGCGCCGCCGATCTGTTGCGGGCCGAGATTGTCGATACCATGGCCGAGGGTCACGATGCCGCCCTGATCACCACGCTGGCGCGGATGTACACGGGCGAGGATTTCAGCAAGCTCACCCGCAGTATCGTCGGCCAACGCGAAGGTTTTGCCGATGTATTGTCGTGGGAAGATGTGCTGGCGCTGTTCGACCACCCCGCCGATCTGACCGAAGAAAAAATCACGGCTTCGGTGTTTCTGGGGTCAGAGGCGATGATCCTTGAACAGATGATCCCGCCGATGCGGGCCAAGGGTGGGCTGGACGGGAAGGCTGCGGAAAAGCTTGCCACGATCCAGACGATGGACATCACCGCCCTGCCCGTTCTGGAAGACGTGATGCTGACTGGTGCGGGCGCCAAGGAACCCTTTACCGCCAAGGTCGGCACCCTGCCCACCAAACCGACCCAAAAGCTGCTGTTTGATCTGATGCCGCAGGTCGATGATCTGATGCGACGGGTCGAAGATGCCCGGGACGCGCGGCTGGCACTGCGAGCTGCGCAGAAGACCCATGTGCTGCACCAATTTGCGCAGCGGTTCCTCGAGATTTATGCCCGCGAGAAACAAAAACGCGGCTGGCTGGATTTTGATGATCTTATCCTCAAGGCACGGGCGTTGCTGACCAATCCGGCGGTTGCGGCATGGGTGCTTTACCGGATCGACGGTGGCATTGATCATATTCTGGTGGATGAAGCGCAGGACACCAGCCCGCGCCAATGGGATGTGATCGAACGGCTGGCCGATGAGTTCTATAGCGGCGACGGTGCCCGCGAAGAAGAAGACCGCACGCTGTTTGTCGTCGGTGATAAAAAGCAGTCGATCTATTCCTTTCAGGGCGCCGACCCGCGTGAATTCGACCACAAACAGGACCTGTTCGAGCAAAAAATCACCCAAGCCGGCCAGACCTTCCAGCGGCGCAGCCTTGAGTATTCGTTCCGATCGTCCTCGGCGATCCTGCAACTGGTAGATACGACGCTGGCCCCCCATACCGACGCAGGGTTTCAGGCAGACGCCGCGCATAAAGCGTTCAAATCCGCCCTGCCCGGCCGTGTCGATCTATGGCCCGTGGTCGAGAAGACAGACGAGGCCGATGACCGTGAATGGTCCGATCCGGTGGATCAGAAATCTGCGCATCACCATGCGGTCGTTCTGGCCGACCAGGTCGCGTCCCAGATCAAGGAACTGATCGAGGGCGACCATTATTTGCCCGTCGATACCGACACCCCGGGTGCCTTTGCCCGACGGCGCATCCGTGCGGGCGATTTCCTGATCCTTGTGCAACGCCGCAGCGATCTGTTTTCAGAAATCATTCGCGCCTGCAAGACCGCCGGTGTCCCTATTGCGGGGGCCGACCGGCTCAAGGTCGGGGCCGAACTGGCGGTCAAGGATCTGGCGGCGCTGCTGTCGTTTCTTGCCACGCCCGAGGATAGCCTGTCGCTGGCGACGGCGCTGAAATCGCCTCTGTTTGGCTGGACAGAGCAGATGTTGTTCACCCTGTCCCACTACCGCAAGGAAGATCACCTGTGGCAGGCGTTGCGCAGCAGCGACGCATATCCTGAAACCGTCGCGATCTTGCGGGATTTGCGGGCGCAGGTCGATTTCCTGCGGCCCTATGACCTGATTGAACGCATCCTCACCCGCCACGACGGGCGCCGCAAGCTGCTGGCGCGGCTGGGATCAGAGGCGGAAGACGGGATCAACGCCATGCTCTCGCAGGCGCTGTCGTATGAGCGCGGCGCGATCCCGAGCCTCACCGGTTTTCTGGTGTGGATGCAGACCGACGACCTCGAGATCAAGCGCCAGATTGATAACGCGTCAGATCAGGTGCGCGTGATGACCGTGCACGGGGCCAAGGGGCTTGAGGCACCGATCGTGATCCTGCCGGATACCGGCAAGCGCCCGTTGGTGATCCGCGACGAAATTATCAAAATCGACGACACGCCTGTGTGGAAACTGTCCGAAGGTGACATGCCGGCCGCGATGCGCGGTGCGCTGGACGACCGCAAAGCGCGCGAAATGGCGGAACGGCTGCGGCTGCTTTACGTGGCGATGACGCGCGCCGAAAAATGGCTGATCGTCGCGGCAGCGGGTGACCTGCCCAAAGATGGCAATAGCTGGTATCAGATGGTCGGCGCTGCCATGGGTCAGGCCGGTGCAAAACCGGTAGGCAGCTCGGGCGGAATGCGCTTTGAACATGGCGACTGGGATGCGCTGCCGGTGATTGATACTGCATCAAAAACCGACATTAATCCTCTATTAGAGCCTATTTTCAGCACGCCCCTCACCAATATCCCCGAGCGTGCCAAGACGATGGCCCCTTCAGACCTGGGTGGTGCCAAAGCGCTTCCCGGTGACGATGGCCAGTCAGAGGCAGAGGCGAAGTCATACGGCAATCTGGTCCATAAGATGCTGGAAACACTGCCGATGATGCAAAGCGACCGGTGGAACGGCGTGCTGCAAACCTTGGCCCAAGGGTATGATGATGTGACAGCTCAGGCTGCCTTGAAAGAGGCGATTGCCGTGCTCGATACGCCCGCCATTACGCATGTCTTTGGCAAGGATGCATTGGCCGAGGTCCCGATTACTGCGCCGTTGGGCAGCGCGCGCCTGCATGGCACAATCGACCGGCTGCTCGTATCCGATACGGATGTGTTGCTGGTGGATTATAAAACCAACCGCGTGGTGCCAGACACGCCGGATCGCTGTCCCGAAGGGATTCTGCGCCAGATGGGTGCCTATGCCGCAGCACTGGCGCAGGTGTTTCCCGACCACCGTATTCGCACTGCGATCTTGTGGACGCGTACTGCTGCGCTGATGGAACTGCCCGATGCACTGATCACAAACGCCCTATCGCGGGTGCGCGATCTTGACGGGACGCATGGGGCTACATAGGTTCCCATTCTAACCAACCCCCGTGCAGGAGCAGCAAAATGGCAACCGTCGCAGTCACAGACGCAACATTCGACGCAGAAGTTAAGAATTCCGATATCCCCGTCGTGGTGGATTTCTGGGCTGAATGGTGCGGCCCCTGTAAGCAAATCGGCCCCGCGCTGGAGGAACTCTCCGCCGAGATGGATGGCAAGGTAAAGATCGTCAAAGTCAACGTAGACGAAAACCCCAACAGCCCCGCCCAGATGGGTGTGCGTGGCATCCCTGCCCTGTTCATCTTCAAGAACGGTGAAGTCGTATCAAACCTGGCCGGCGCCCGCCCAAAGGCGGCACTGCAAGGCTGGATCGAAGAGTCGATTTAAGCTACCGCACCCGTAGCAAGCACATTATTTGGCGCGTCAGGCAAAAGCTTGGCGCGCTATTTTTTTAATCCGCTCGAACCGCATCACATTGGCGAGCGAGGCATGTTCCTGAATGCGGTTCCAGTCGGTTAAAATCTGCACCCGCGTTAGGAATTGCACCGTGGGATCATCGGGCGGCACAAGGGTGTATCCTTGGAAAAATGCCTCCCATGCGGCGGGGGGTACGGCGTATCGCTTGGGCAACGCGTCGAGGTCTCCGACCATCTGGGTGTAGCTTTGCAGCAGTCGCGCGATGTCATATCCCACAGGCGATGGCGTGGTCGCTGAAAAGTCGAATGCTGCAGTTTCATCCACTGACATCACCAGATTAAGCCCGTTCAGATCACCATGTTTGGCCGCGATGCTGCCCGCGTGCCCTTGGGCCTGCGGTGCATAATCGGCAATACGGTCCACATAAGCCGCAAAGCGCTGCTTGCCATTGATGCGACGCTGGCCGCTTTCGATACGCGCCACCAACCGCTGCAGGTGATTGACCATGAAGTGCGGCTGGAACGGGCGTGTGCCCTGCACCGTGGCCCCGTGGTACGCCGCCAGCCAGCCACCGGCACGGCGCAGCAAGGGCGCGTGATCTTCTGTCTGGCGACACAGGTCCAGAAACGTGTCCCCCTTGGCAAAGCGCATCAGATAGGCCTGCGCCTCGTGATCCGCCGCCAATATCTGCGGCACCGTATAGGCGGGTATCGCATCCAGCGCGTCACAGGCCGCCTGATGCGCCGCGAGCATCTTGGTGAACCGGTCGGTATCCGCAGGACGTGTGACATATTTCAACACCACAGCAGCACCATCGCGCCCGTCATACCGCTGCACGATCTGGCGTTGTTTCTGATCGTCCTTGATCCACTCCGCGCCACAGACGTAGGTTTCTGCCGCGAGACCCGCTTTTCCGGCCAATCTGCCAAACATTTGAAAAGCCTCGACTTTAAGGGCGTCTACCGGGGGCATTCAAATCCTTTCCGGACAATAGCCTTGCGAAACAGCGGCGGGGTTTTCATATAGGTTTGAACTATGGAGGCTACATGTCAAAGCAAGAATTCCCCGGCTGGCACGGGACCACCATCATCGGTGTGAAGAAAGACGGCGAAGTCGTGATCGCGGGCGACGGTCAGGTCAGCCTTGGCCAGACCGTCATCAAAGGGACCGCGCGCAAGGTGCGCCGTCTCAGCCCCGGTGGGTTTGACGTTGTCGCGGGCTTTGCCGGTTCTACCGCAGATGCTTTCACGCTGCTGGAACGGCTTGAAGCCAAGCTGGAGGCGACGCCGGGTCAATTGGCGCGGGCCAGTGTCGAGCTTGCCAAGGACTGGCGCACCGATAAATACCTGCAAAAGCTCGAAGCGATGCTGATTGTGACGGACGGGCGAGAACTGCTCGTGATCACAGGCGCGGGCGACGTGCTGGAACCCGAACACAGCGTCGCGGCCATCGGGTCGGGCGGGAATTATGCACTGGCCGCCGCGCGCGGCATGATGGACAGCGACCGCGACGCCGAAACCATCGCCCGCGACGCGATGAAGATCGCGTCTGACATCTGCGTTTATACCAATGGCAACCTCACGGTGGAGAAAATCTCACAATGACCGATCTTACCCCCCGCGAAATCGTATCCGAACTTGATCGTTTTATCATCGGCCAGAACGACGCCAAACGAGCCGTGGCCGTGGCCCTGCGCAACCGCTGGCGCCGCAAGCAGTTGGGCGATGACCTGCGCGACGAAGTATACCCCAAGAACATCCTGATGATCGGGCCCACCGGCGTCGGTAAAACCGAAATCAGCCGCCGGCTGGCAAAACTGGCGCGGGCGCCGTTCCTCAAGGTGGAAGCTACAAAGTTCACCGAAGTCGGCTATGTCGGGCGCGATGTAGAACAGATTATCCGCGACCTGATCGATAGTGCCATTGTGATGATCCGCGAACACATGCGCGAAGACGTGAAGGTCAGCGCCCATAAAGCCGCGGAGGAACGCGTGGTGGACGCGATTGCCGGAAAAGATGCCCGCGAAGGCACCCGCGACATGTTCCGCAAAAAGCTGAAATCGGGCGAGCTGGACGACACGATGATCGAGCTTGAAGTCGCCGACACCTCTAGCCCGTTTCCCACCATGGATATCCCCGGGCAACCCGGCGGTGGCATGGGGATGATGAACATCGGAGACCTGTTTGGCAAAGCCATGGGCGGTCGCACGGTCAAGAAGCGTCTTTCGGTGTCCGAAAGTTACGAGGTGCTGATCAGCGAAGAGGCCGACAAGCTGCTGGATGACGAAACCGTCAACCGCGCGGCAATCGAGTCTGTGGAGCAGAACGGCATCGTATTTCTGGACGAGATCGACAAGGTCTGCGCCCGCTCTGACGCGCGCGGCGGTGATGTATCGCGCGAAGGCGTGCAGCGCGATTTGCTGCCGCTGATCGAGGGTACCACCGTGTCGACGAAATACGGTCCGGTGAAAACTGACCATATCCTGTTTATCGCCTCGGGTGCCTTCCACATTGCCAAACCGTCGGACCTGTTGCCCGAATTGCAGGGTCGTTTGCCCATCCGGGTTGAACTGCGTGCGCTGACCGAAGATGACTTTGTTCGTATTCTGACCGAAACCGATAACGCGCTGACGCTGCAATATACCGCGCTGATGGGCACCGAAGAAGTCGAGGTCAGTTTTACTGACGAAGGCATCAGGGCACTGGCCAAGATTGCGGCCGATGTGAACCAATCCATCGAAAACATCGGGGCACGGCGCCTGTACACCGTGATGGAGCGCGTCTTTGAAGAGCTGTCGTTCAGTGCGCCGGATCGCACCGGCGAAAAGATCACCGTCGACGGCGATTTCGTTGAAAAGAATCTGGGCGAGCTGACGCGATCCACCGATCTGTCGCGCTACGTTCTTTAGGTCTTTTCAATCTGCCATGCGCCTGAGAAGGATGGCGCATGGCATACTTCAGATTTATCCGCGCCAATTGGGTGTTCTTGTTGGCGGGTTTCCTGCTGACATTCACGTCGGCCTATGGGCAAACCTATTTCATCTCGCTTTTCGCAGGCGAGATTAAGGGCAGCTTTGGCCTGTCTGATGGGCAATGGGGCGGCATTTACACGATCGGCACCACGCTATCGGCGATCACGATGGTCTGGGCCGGTGTGCTTACTGACAGGTTTCGGGTACGCCGTTTGTCGTTCTGGGTGATGGTCGCGTTGGCGGGGGCCTGTCTGGCGATGGCTGCCGTGCCGAACTGGATCGCGCTGATCTTTGTCATCTATGCGCTGCGGTTGACGGGTCAGGGGATGATGTCCCAGCTGAGTGCCGTTGCCATGGTCCGCTGGTTCGAGGCCGCGCGCGGCAAGGCCTTGTCCCTGTCGTCGATGGGGTTTGCAGCGGGTCAGGCGATCTTGCCCGTTGTATTCGTAGCCCTTTTTGCCAGTTTCCACTGGCGCAGCCTATGGGTGCTGGCGGCCGTGCTGGTGGTGATCACCATGCCTGTCATGCTACTATTGCTGCAGCAGGAACGGACGCCGCAATCCATGGCGCAAAGCACGCAATCGGCGGGGATGGACGGCCAACACTGGACACGGTTGCAGATGTTCCGGCACGGATTGTTCTGGCTGATGATCCCCTTGGTCATCGGGCCTGCCGCGTGGGGCACGGCGTTATTCTTTCAACAGGTCCACCTGACAGAGGTGAAGGGCTGGACGCTGGTCAGCTTTGTCGCGCTGATGCCGCTTTATACCGTGACATCCGTGATTTCGACCTTTGTGTCGGGCTGGGCCATTGACCGGTTCGGCGTGACGCGGGTGACACCCTTGCAGATGGTGCCCTTTGCCGTGGCGTTCGCGGTGCTGGCCTTTGCCGATACCATTGCAATGGCGGGTGTGGGGTTGATGATCTTTGGCGTGGGGCAGGGCATGCAGGCGACCGCGACCTCTGTGTTCTGGGCCGAATTCTATGGCACACGCTATATCGGATCGATCAAGGCCGTGGGGGCCGCGCTGATGGTCTTTGGATCGGCCATTGGGCCGGGTGTCACGGGGCTTTTCATTGATCTGGGCGTCGATTTTCCGCAGCAAATGATCCCGATCGCGATTTATTATGTCATTGCAGCGATCATGGCGACCGCCGGTGTGCTGCTGTATCGCAAGCGGCTGGTGACCCCCTAGGGATCGTTACCGGTGGCGCCGCAGGTAAACGTAGTAGGCGCCGCCACCGCCGTGGCTGATATGCGCCTGACTGACCTGAAGCACCGCAGACGACAGCGGCGGCATCGACAGCCATTGCGGCACCTGATGGCGCAGCACGCCGTGGCGCACGGGGATAGGGCCGCCTTCGTCGCGCATCTTGCCCTTGCCGGTGATCACCAACACAAGGCGCCGCCCTTTGGCATGAGACCCGAGGATGAATTTGGTCAGGGCAGGATGGGCGCGGTCCAGCGTCATGCCGTGCAGGTCGATCCGGCCTTCGGGACGCATCTTGCCGCGCTTGAGCTTGCCGAAGGCTTTTGAATCCATCTGAACCGGCGACTGGCGCATTTGTTCAGGCAACGAAGGCACCAGATCATGGGTGTTGCGCCGTGGTTTGGGATTGGGCTTGCCCAGCAGGACAGAGGTCGTCTTGCGAATCTGCGGCGGCGTCGGGCCAGGGCCCTTAAGTGCAGCGGCGCCGTCGATTTCGGCACGGAACAGCTTGTCGACGTCCAGCTTTTCTGTCCGCTCTGCCACCTTTTTCCAAAGGGAAAGATCATCCTTGTTCAAGCGTTTTCGGGTCATAGCAGTGGCTCCGGCAGGAGAGCGTAAGCCCGCTGGATCGGCATCAATACCATCATTCGCCCAGGGTCTCGCAGCTTTCCGGCGGCACGGCCCGCCTCGTCACCGGTGCCAAAGAACACATCCGCCCGCTGAGCGCCCTTGATCGCCGAACCGGTGTCCTGCGCGATCATCAAGCGGTGCATCGGTTCACTGCCCTGTTTTTCGATCCAGACAGGCGCCCCGAGCGGTACAAATTTCGGGTCAACGGCGATGGTGCGCAGGGTTGTCACGGAGCGGTTCATCGCGCCAAGCGGCCCTTGGTCGGCGGGCACCTGACTGACCTCGCGAAAGAACACATAGGACGGATTGTGGTACAGCAGTTCGCGCCCGTCTTCGGGGTTGCGCCGGACCCAGTTCTTGATCACCTCGGCGCTGACCTGATGCGGATCATAGACGCCACGGCGCACCAGTTCGACGCCGATCGACCGGTACGGGTGGCCGTTCGCACCACGATAGCCTACGCGCCGATAGCTGCCGTCGGGCAACCTGATCCGACCAGACCCCTGAATTTGCAGAAAGAAAAGCTCTACCGGGTCGTCAACATAGGCGATTTCAAGGCCGCGCCCCTTCATCACATCAGTGTCCAGAATATCACGGCGCGGCAGCCATGGGTTATTCTCTTTTGCCTCTGGCGGCATAGCATAAACCGGATAGCGATAGCGGTCAGACGGGTAGAGATCGCCATCAAGTTCGGGTTCGAAATAGCCGGTGAACATCGCCTCGGCGCCGTCTTCGATCAACACGGGCCGGAACAGCAGTTCAAAGAACTGGCGCGGGTCGGGATCGGACTTGGCATAGGCGCAGATGTTGCGCCAATCCACGCTCTTCATATCGCCGCAGGTGTTTACAAAGGTGCGCAACGCTGCGGCATGGTCGTCGGTTTCCCAGCCGTCAAGCTGGTCATACGACAGGATGCTATAGGACACATCGGTCGCAGAAGCGGGCGGAGCCATCAGGCCCGCCCACAGAAATGCACCCGCACAGGCACTTTTTAACCGTCTGTAGAAACAAGCAGCCAATTTGGATCATCCGAGCCCATGACACGAGCAAACACCCATGTGTCTTTTTGACGATTGACCGCTGTCGCGCTGCCTTCGACGATTTCACCGTCGCGGTCTTTCACGACCGACGTCAGCTCGGCAACGAAACGGATCGTCAGCTCCGCCTCGTTGGTGGTTTTGTCCATCGTGGCGCTCTCAAGCTCCATCTCGCGGATGCCGACGAAATGGCTTTCCACGGTCAGGCCCTGATCTTCGCGTGCGGCGACGCCTTCAACAAAGCTTTCGTATATCTCTTCCGACAGGAAGGGTTTGATGTCGTCGAGGTTGCCATGCTCGTAGCCCATCACAATCATCTCATAAGCACCGCGGGCACCGCCCAGAAAATCGCTGACGCCAAAGGATGGCTCAATGCGTTTCATCTCGGCCAGGGCGAGCGCTGTGTCGGACCCTTCGGGCGCGTGATCGGTGATATCCAGATCGGGGCCGCCTTCGATCACTTCGAATGCGGGGCCGGTGGGGCGTTCAGGCTTCTCGCTGACCTCGGCCGGTTTTTCGAAACCAGTGCGCGTGCCAAGCACATTTTTGAGGCGCAGGATCAGGAACACGGCAATAGCGGCCAGTACCAGAAGCTGTATCATGGGCGAATTCATAGGTACCTCGTGCTAAGAAACATGGAAACGTCGGTCTAGTGCCCCTATGTAGGGTGTGAACAGGGCCAAGTCCACTCTGGCCCATAGGAAAGGACGCCTGCCATGTGGCTGTTTTTAGCTTTTATTGCCGTACCGCTGATAGAAATAACGTTGTTCATTCAAGTGGGTGGGGCGATTGGCCTCGGCTGGACCCTGGCGATTGTTGTGTCGACAGCGATTATCGGTACCTATCTGATGCGCGCACAGGGGGCGCTAGCACTTGGCCAGATCAAATCATCCCTGTCCGAAGTCCGCGATCCGACCGAACCGCTGGTGCATGGCGCAATGATCCTGTTTGCCGGTGCCTTGCTGCTGACCCCGGGTTTTTTCACTGATGCTATCGGCTTTGCCCTTTTGATACCGGGCGTGCGCACGGCTGCCTTCAAAGCGGTCCGGAGCAAGGTTAGCGTATCTGGTGTTCACATGGGCGGCACCACCGGGCCCCGACAGCCGCAGCCCCATCGTCCGATGCAGGGCGACGTCATCGACGGCGAATATCACGAGCTGTCAGAGCAGGACCGCGGGCCCAAGCGCCCGTCTGGCTGGACAGACCATTGAGCGCGGCCAAGCGATCTGATAAGCCCGACGAAATGAGTTTTTAGTCTTAAGGAGCCTTTAAATGGCTGAAGAAGAAGCAACACAACCGACCCAAGCTGCACAGCCGCAAATGCGCATACTGGGTCAGTTCATCCGCGATATGTCGTTTGAAAACATCATGGCACAAAAGGGCGCGCCAACGGATGTGCAGCCAGACGTGCAGGTTCAGGTCAATCTGGATGCGAAAAAGCGGTCTGCTGACAATCAGTATGAATCCGCGATCAAGCTCAAGGTGACATCAAAGGCCAAAGGCGGCGACGCAACGCTGTTCTTGCTTGAAATCGACTATGTCGGGATTTTCCACGTCGAGAGCGTGCCAGAAGATCAGATGCACCCGTTCCTGCTGATCGAATGCCCGCGCATGATCTTCCCGTTTCTGCGCCGTGTTGTCAGCGATGTGACCCGTGACGGTGGCTTCCCGCCGCTGAACCTCGAAAACATCGACTTTGTCGCGCTGTATCGCAACGAAATCGCGCGCCGTCAGTCAGAGAATACGCAAAAAGCAGACGCCTAAAGCGTCTTCCACACAGCGCTGTCGCCCAGTTTATCGACAAATTCGGTATGGGCGGCAGTCTCTTGCGGGGTAATCCGCGAGGGCAGGGGCGTCGGGCGCGGTTTGGGCGCCCAGTCGGGGGTGGTATCACCTTCTTTGCGCTCTGGCTTGGTCGACAGACCAAAATCAGGCTGCCGCCCGCCAATCAGTTCAAGATACACCTCCGCGAGAATTTCACTATCAAGCAAAGCCCCGTGCAACGTACGCGACGCGTTGTCGATGCCGAAACGACGGCACAGCGCATCCAGCGACGCCGGTGAGCCAGGAAAGCGTTTGCGTGCGATGGCCAGCGTATCCAGCGCCTGTTCCCACGGGATCTGGGGCAGGCCCATCCACTTGAGTTCAGCATTCAGGAATTTGATGTCAAAAGCCGCGTTGTGGATCACCAGCTTTGAATCGCCGATAAAATCCAGAAATTCCCGCCCGATCTGCGCAAATTTGGGTTTGTCGCGCAGGAAATCATCCCCCAGCCCGTGCACCTCGAATGCCTCGGCGGGCATGCTGCGTTCGGGATTGATATACTGGTGATACGTATTGCCGGTCGCCACGTGGCCCATCAATTCAACCGCGCCGATTTCTACGATCCTATCGCCGCTTTGAGGGTCGAATCCGGTGGTTTCCGTATCCAGCACGATCTCACGCATGGGAAAGCTTTCCTTTGATATTGTCGATGACGGCCTGCACCTGCGCACGGGCGTGGGGCAGGGTGTCTGTTTCAATCACATAGTCGGCCAAGGCGCATTTTTCATCGTTTGGCATCTGTTTCGCACGGATGTTTTCGAACTGTTCCAACGTCATTGTGCCGCGTTCCATCACCCGATTTTGCTGGATTTCCGCCGAAACAGTGACGCATGCAACCGCATCCATGCGTTTGTTACCGCCGGTTTCAAAAATCAACGGAATATCAAGCACGACAATCTCTGCCTTGGTATCGGCCAGAAAGGCCGCGCGGTCTTCGCCAACCAACGGATGCACAATGGCTTCGATCTTTTTCAACACGGTCGGGTCCGCATCAATCAGGTTTTTCAGCGCGGGTCGTGACACTTCGCCCGCGACGACGGCATCGGGCAACTCCTTTTGAAAGGCAGAAACTGCGGCGCCGCCCTGGGCATAAAGGCGATGTACCGCGGCATCGGCGTCCCAAACGGCACATCCCAGTTCAGCGAACATTTTTGCGGTGGTCGATTTCCCCATACCGATCGACCCGGTCAGACCCAGTAGAAACATCAGCGCAACGCCGCCAAGCGTGTTTCGTGGTCCACTGTGGGGCGCGTGCCGAACCATCGTTCGAACCCCGGCACAGCCTGATGCAAAAGCATGCCTAAGCCGTCAACAGTGACACATCCTGCCGCTTCTGCCGCTTCCAAAAGGCTTGTCTTTAGCGGTGCATACACGAGATCCGTAACGACCGTATCTGCGCGCAGCCCGTTCAGCGGCACGCGCAGCTCTGGTTTGCCAATCATCCCAAGCGACGTGGTGTTCACCACCAATGCAGCGTGGCCCACCATCATGCCCATCTGCGACCAATCATAGACGGTAACACGGTTTCCAAATACCGACCGCAGGCGTTCAGCCCGCTCTCGGGTGCGGTTGGAGAGCATGATTTCAGGGACACCTGCATCCAGCAACGACCAAATCACGGCCCGCGCAGCGCCACCAGCGCCAAACACGCATGCGGGGCCAGACGACGGCACCCAATCCGGCGCACCGGCTTTCAGGTTTTCGATAAACCCGTAGCCATCCGTATTGTCGCCCTGGATTTTGCCATCGGCGCGAAAGGTGATCGTATTCACCGCACCAATCATCGCCGCACGGTCCGTAATGATGTCCGCGATCTCGATCACGGCTTCCTTATGGGGGATCGTGACATTGGCCCCGACAAACCCCATTTTCGGCATCGCCTCAAGCGTTTGGCGCACATTTTCGGGTTCGACGTGTAGCGGGATATAGGCGCCTTGCAGGCCAAGCGTTTTCAGCCAATGCCCGTGTATCTGCGGGGATTTCGAATGGGCAATCGGTGACCCGATCACACCTGCTAGCGGTATTTTGGCCAGGCTCATGCGGATAGATCCCCCCGTAGCGTCAAATAATTCAACAGTTCAAGCAAAGGTAACCCTAGGACATTAAAGTAATCCCCTTCAATGCCGGTGAACAGCCTGACGCCTTCTTCCTCCAGCTTATAGGCACCGACCGCGTGCTGGATACTGTCCCAGTTTCGCGCAACGTAGTCTTCTATATAGTCGTCCGAAGCATCGCGCATCCGCAACCGGACCTGACCCACGTGGCGCCAGATCGGTTTGCCGTCTTCGACGATAACCGCAGCTGACAACAAACTATGGCGATCACCCCGCAGGGATTTCAGCTGCGCAATCGCTTCGTCGGGCGTTGCGGGTTTCGACAGCAGCGTACCGCGATGGTCGAGCACCTGATCGCAGCCCAGTACCAACGCACCGGGGGTCTTGTCGCTGACCTTGCGGGCTTTCATCTCTGCCAGTGTATCGGCGATGTCGCGTGGGGGCGCCTGCTCTGCCAGCAGGGCCATCTTAATCATTTGTTCATCAATTCGCGCGACGCTCACCTCGTGAGGGACGCAAGCCTGTTGCAGCAACTGTGACCGGATCGACGAGCCGGAGGCGAGGATGAGACGTTGGGGCATGTGGATAAACCTGTGTGCGACGCTAGGAAGTTCTTAGGGATTTTTCCCCCGAATGGCGAGGGTCCGCAAAACCGTCGGGAAAACCCTTGCCCTCCAGCCGGAATTTCACGTTTTATACGGGCAGGCATAAGGATAAATCCGAAATCCCCTGAACGGAGTTAATCCCAAGCTTATCCACAGACCTACACAGGTTATCCCCCGATTTTTTTTCGAATAACCCACTGAAAATATTAATTTTAATTTGACATCCCGTGACTTATCACTGTCGGTGGATTTACGAAGTACACAGGTGGATAAATCGAGGTACAAAACAGTAATCCACAGAAAATGGTCTCCCTACTTACATCATCATCTTTCTTCTTTTCTTATTTATATTAGTAAGAAGACCCAAACCGGAGTCTGACATGACCGACCTGCTTGCCATCGCCTACCCTTGGGTAAAATCGCTTCATATCATTTCGGTCATTTCGTGGATGGCAGCGCTGTTCTATCTGCCGCGCCTTCTCGTGCATCATACGGAGCAGGTAGGCCAAAGCGGCCCGACCCATGACCTTTTCAAAATGATGGAGTTCAAGCTCGCCACAGTCATCATGCGTCCTGCGATGATCGGCACGTGGATCTTTGGGCTGGCGCTGGTTCTGACGCCCGGCATCGTTGATTGGGCCGCTGTCTGGCCGTGGACGAAGGGCGCCAGCGTGTTTGCGATGACGGGCTTTCACGGGTGGCTTGTCGGGCGTGTGCGGGCCTTTGCAGCCGGTGAGAACAGCCTAAGCGGTAAACGTTACCGGATCATGAACGAAGTACCGACGCTGCTGATGATCATCATAGTGTTCTCGGTTGTCGTGAAATTCTAAGTTGATTGACGAAACCGGCCAATCTGAGTATGTGTTTGCTGCACCCCGTCCGGGGTTTGTATTAATCTGCCCATTTTTATGACACGACCCGCCCGTATTCCGGGACCGGAACAGGATATTTCCATGACAACCGAAACACTTAACCTTGCCGATCTAAAGGCGCAGACGCCCAAGAATCTTTTGGCGATGGCCGAAGAGCTTGAGATCGAAAACGCATCCACGATGCGTAAAGGCGAGATGATGTTCCAGATTCTGCGCGAACGCGCGGATGAAGGGTGGGAAATCTCTGGCGATGGTGTGCTGGAAGTGTTGCAGGACGGCTTCGGTTTCCTCCGCTCGCCCGAGGCAAACTACCTGCCGGGCCCCGATGATATCTACGTTTCGCCCGAGATGATCCGCCAGCACTCGCTGCGCACGGGGGACACGATCGAAGGATTGATCAAGGCGCCGGATGATACCGAACGCTACTTTGCGCTGACCGAAGTGACCAAGATCAACTTTGAGGAGCCCGAAAAGGCCCGCCACAAGGTTGCTTTTGAAAACCTGACGCCGCTTTACCCAGACGAACGTCTCACGATGGAAGTCGATGATCCAACGATCAAGGACCGCTCGGCACGTATTATCGATCTGGTATCGCCCATCGGTAAAGGCCAGCGCTGTTTGATCGTGGCACCGCCACGGACTGGTAAAACCGTTTTGCTGCAAAATATCGCCAATTCGATCGAAAAGAACCACCCTGAGTGCTATTTGATCGTTTTGCTGATCGATGAACGCCCCGAAGAAGTCACTGATATGCAGCGTAGTGTCAAAGGGGAGGTCGTCTCCTCGACCTTCGACGAGCCTGCGACCCGTCACGTTGCCGTGTCCGAAATGGTTATCGAAAAGGCAAAACGTCTGGTTGAACACAAGCGCGACGTCGTAATTTTGCTGGATTCGATCACCCGTTTGGGCCGCGCCTTTAACACTGTGGTACCATCGTCCGGTAAGGTTCTGACCGGTGGTGTTGATGCGAACGCGCTGCAACGTCCGAAGCGTTTCTTTGGTGCCGCGCGTAATATCGAAGAGGGCGGGTCGCTGACCATTATCGCGACCGCACTGATCGATACCGGCAGCCGCATGGACGAAGTCATCTTTGAAGAATTCAAAGGGACCGGTAACTCCGAAATCGTGCTGGATCGCAAGATCGCAGACAAACGCGTCTTCCCTGCGATGGATATCCTCAAGTCCGGCACGCGGAAAGAAGATCTGTTGGTCGATAAAATCGATCTGCAAAAGACATTTGTCTTGCGTCGTATTCTGAACCCAATGGGTACCACGGATGCAATCGAATTCCTGATCGGGAAATTGAAGCAAACGAAGACAAATTCCGATTTCTTCGACTCGATGAACAGCTAAATATTCACTTAATTCAGTGGGTTAAATGATATGGATACGATATTCGCCCAAGCCACAGCGCAGGGGCGGGCCGGTGTTTGCGTCATTCGTATCTCGGGCCCGCAGGCTTTTTTAATCGCAAATACCATCGCATTGCCCCTGCCAGTAGTGCGCCAAGCCGCGGTTCGCGCGGTCAGCGACGCCGAGGGGCAAATCCTTGATCGCGCGTTGGTTCTCACGTTTAAGGGGCCTAACAGTTTTACCGGCGAAGACACGGTAGAGTTGCACCTACACGGCAGTATTGCGGTAGTGCGGGCTGTGCTACGATTACTCTCCGGCTTCGACAACGCTCGCCTCGCGGAACCTGGCGAATTTACGCGTCGAGCGATGGAGAACGGTAAGCTTGATCTCACCCAGGTCGAAGGCTTGGGGGATTTGATCGAGGCGGAGACTGAGGTTCAGCGCAAGCAAGCGTTACGCGTTCTGTCCGGTCACTTGGGCCAGAAAGTTGACATCTGGCGCGAAAAACTAATACGCGCCGCTGCTCTGCTCGAAGTAACCATCGATTTCGCTGACGAGGATGTCCCGGTGGACGTTTCGCCGGAAGTGACTGCGCTTCTTACTGCGGTGAATGCCGACATTTCAAAAGAACTCGCAGGTACACACACCGCCGAACGGATCAGAACCGGATTTGAGGTCGCTATTATCGGACGACCGAATGCTGGTAAGTCGACTTTACTGAATGCTCTGGCGGGACGCGATGCTGCGATCACCTCGGCTGTTGCGGGCACGACGCGTGATATCATCGAGGTCCGGATGGATCTAGGCGGATTACCTGTCACACTCCTTGATACTGCCGGTCTACGAGAGGGCGCCGACGAGGTTGAAGCGATCGGAATTGACCGCGCTAAACATAGAGCTCAACAGGCAGACCTACGGGTCTTTTTGGTTGAGCAAGGCGAGGAGCTTCCTGTTTCTCTTATCCCCGATGATATTATCTTGCGTCCGAAGGCCGATCTTTTAGACGACCCAAAGGGGGCAATATCAGGTGTCACCGGGCAGGGCGTAAAGCAACTCGTTGATAGAATTCAAGAAATTCTAAGTGTTCGGAGCTTGAACGCCGGATTGGCCACGCATGAGCGTCATCGCGTTGCATTGCAGAAATCTGCCGAAGGTCTGGCATCTGCGATGTTGGTACTGGATCATGGGCCTGATCAATATGATATAGCGTCAGAAGAACTGCGCCATTCGATTCGTGCGCTTGAGGCGTTGGTTGGTCGGATTGACGTGGAAAATCTGCTAGATGTAATCTTCTCGAGCTTTTGCTTGGGTAAATAGATTGGAAAGTTTCACGTGAAACATTTTGATGTCATTGTTATTGGTGGTGGGCATGCCGGCGCCGAGGCTGCGCATGCGTCGGCACGTTTAGGTGCAAGTACCGCTTTGATAACAATGTCGCGCGATGGAATCGGCATGATGTCCTGTAACCCTGCAATCGGCGGATTGGGAAAAGGGCACCTTGTGCGCGAAATTGACGCGATGGACGGCGTGATGGGCCGAGTTGCGGATAAGGCCGGCATTCAGTTTCGTCTTCTTAATCGTCGCAAGGGCCCAGCCGTACAGGGACCGCGCGCCCAAGCAGATCGCGCCATATATCGTCGCGAAATGCTTTCAGAGACCGAACAGCAAGCCAATCTTGAGATTATTGAGGGTGAAGTCACCGACTTTATCGTTACAAACGGGAGCGTAGGCGGAGCTGTACTGTCCGATGGATTGAAAATTTCTGCGGCGGCGGTTGTTCTGACCACTGGCACGTTCCTTCGCGGCGTTATTCATATCGGTGATGTGTCACGCTCTGGTGGCCGAATGGGCGATAAGGCCTCCGTTGATCTCGCAAAACGTATCGATTCATTTGACCTGCCACTTGGGCGTTTGAAGACAGGAACGCCACCGCGGCTAGATGGTCGGACCATTGACTGGGAGAAGCTTGAATCCCAGCCAGGGGATGCCGAGCCTGTGCTTTTTTCGTTCCTGTCTAAAGCGACATCAGCGCCCCAGATTGCTTGCGGCATCACCCATACGAATGAGAAAACGCACGACATTATTCGCAGCAACCTCGCGCGTTCCGCGATGTATGGCGGTCATATAGATGGTGTTGGCCCGCGCTATTGCCCCTCAATCGAGGATAAGGTCGTAAGGTTTGCCGATAAAACCTCTCATCAGGTGTTTCTAGAGCCTGAGGGCGCTGACGACCACACCATTTATCCGAACGGTATTTCTACATCTTTACCCGAAGATGTGCAGCTTGAGTACGTACGTTCTATGGTTGGATTAGAGCGGGTTGAGATTATCCAGCCTGGTTATGCGATTGAATACGACTACGTAGACCCTCGGGCCCTTGACCTGACGCTCGCCGTGCGAAGCGTGCCGGGCCTTTTCTTGGCGGGTCAGATTAACGGAACGACCGGTTATGAAGAGGCTGCTGCGCAAGGATTGGTCGCTGGGTTGAACGCCGGGCTACTGGCTCAGGGCAAGGAGGCAATTACCTTTAGCCGGTCGGAATGCTACATCGGCGTGATGGTTGATGACCTTACAACGCGAGGTGTAACCGAGCCCTATCGGATGTTTACATCGCGAGCCGAATTCCGCCTTTCGCTTCGCGCGGATAATGCAGACCAGAGATTGACGCCGATTGCTATGGCATTGGGTGTCGCCGGTGCGGAGCGGATCGAGAGCTTTGAGACTAAGATGGCCAAAATCGAAGACGCCATGGAGATACTTACCAAGTCTGCTTACGCCTCTAAGACCATTGAGTCTGCTGGGATTAAGGTTAGCCAAGACGGGTCCAAGCGAACCGGCTTTGAGCTTCTGGCGTTCCCAGATGTGACGTTCGAACACCTCATTAAGATTAGCCCTGAGCTTGAGATTATCGAGCCCCAAATTCGGCGACAGGTCGAACGCGACGCACTGTACGCACATTACATTGTGCGGCAGAAGAGGGATATAGACCTTCTACAGAAGGACGAAGCACATGTTATTCCTGTTGAATTTGATTATAGCTCGATAGATGGGTTGTCTAATGAACTGAAATCGAAACTGTCGCTTTCCCGGCCCGGAAACCTTTCACAGGCGGCCCGGATTGATGGCATGACTCCATCTGCGCTAACACTGCTACTATCACATCTAAAACGTGACAGCCGAAAGAAGTCAGCATAATGATCGGATCAGATGGCGATGTTTCACGTGAAACATTGAATAAGCTTCAGCATTTTGCGGGTCTCGTAGAAAAGTGGACAGTGAAGATCAATCTCGTTTCCAAGGCAAGCGTGTCCGAGCTTTGGGATCGGCATATTCAAGATTCTATTCAGCTTTACGCCCACGCACCAAATGCAGCCCATTGGGTCGATTTGGGAAGTGGCGGCGGGTTCCCGGCAATAATACTAGCCTTGATGGCAGAGCAAGAGGGACGGGATACTAGGTTCACCCTGGTTGAAAGCGATCAGAGAAAGTGTGTATTTCTGCGCACGGCAATTCGTGAGCTTAGTCTCAGCGCGTCGGTGGTAAATGACCGGATTGAATCAATCGAGCCGCTATCGGCAGATGTGCTTAGCGCACGAGCTCTCGCTGATCTATCTACCCTAATGGGATTTGCCAGCCTTCATATGAGCCCATCTGGAACTGCGCTCTTTCCGAAAGGCGAAAATTGGCGCGAGGAGCATAACGCGGCGAATTTGAAGTGGGCCTATACCTACGAGGCGATCCCGAGTAAGACGAACAGCTCAGCTGCAATCCTTAAGATCAAGGAAATCAATCATGTCTGACCTGTCTAGGCCATCAGGACCAAAGATTATTGCGATTGCGAACCAGAAAGGCGGCGTGGGAAAAACCACAACGACGATAAATTTGGCTGCCGCATTGGTCGAGCAAAAGCAACGCGTTCTCGTGATCGACCTTGATCCGCAGGGGAATGCCTCAACGGGTTTGGGTATCGAACTCGATGATAGAGAGTTTACAACATACGAACTGCTGCTCGAAGATATCGATTTGGACCAAGTTATCATGTCAACCGAGACGGAGGGCCTGCACATCGTTGCTGCGACGGTCGATCTCAGTTCGGCTGATATGGAGCTAATCTCTAACGAAAAGCGAAGCTTTCTATTGCATGACGCATTGCGTCAAACCCAAATGGACAGCTACGCCTTTGACTATATCTTAATCGACTGCCCCCCATCGTTGAACCTGTTGACGGTGAACGCGATGATCGCGGCGCATTCAGTTCTGGTACCACTGCAAAGCGAATTTTTTGCTTTGGAAGGGCTCTCGCAGCTTATGCTTACAATCCGAGAGGTCAGGCAGAACGGTAATAAAGATCTTCGGATCGAGGGGGTTCTTCTGACGATGTATGATCGGCGAAATAATCTGTCTCAACAGGTTGAGCAGGACGCCCGAAGTAATCTGGGTGAACTGGTATATAGGACTGTCATCCCGCGGAATGTCCGCGTCAGCGAGGCACCAAGCTACGCGATGCCGGTTCTTAGCTATGATAGCGGATCGAAAGGTGCCAAAGCGTATCGCGATCTCGCGCGAGAAGTACTGGCGAATAGTGTTATATAAATAAGGGGTCAGGCAATGGCAGATAGAGACAAACGACGCGGTTTGGGTCGCGGATTGTCGGCTTTGATGGCAGATGTAGCGGAGACACAAACGGTGGCATCAGAAGGCGCAGCGGAACAGTATGTTCCGATCGAAAAAATCTCTCCTAACCCGGAGCAGCCGCGCAAGCGATTTGATCCACAGGATCTGGAGGATCTTGCGAATTCGATCCGAGAAAAAGGGGTCATCCAGCCGCTGATCGTGCGCCGCCGCGAGGACGGAACATTCGAGATCGTTGCTGGCGAACGGCGCTGGCGTGCGTCGCAAATGGCACAGCTGCACCAGCTGCCGATCATTGTCCGCGAATTTACCGACGTCGAAGTTCTTGAAGTCGCGATTATCGAAAACATTCAGCGCGCGGACCTCAACTCGATCGAAGAGGCTGCAGGTTATCGCCAGCTGATGGATCGTTTCGGGCACACGCAGGAAAAAATGGCCGAAGCCCTGGGTAAAAGCCGAAGCCATATTGCGAACTTACTGCGGCTTTTGAACCTGCCTGAAAATGTGCTGGAATTGGTGCGGCAGGGTGATCTGACGGCTGGACACGCACGGACCTTGGTTCCGTCAAAGAACCCCGAAAAGCTTGCGAAGCAGATTATTGCGGGCGGCTTGTCGGTACGGGCTGCCGAAGCTTTGATTAAGAAAGAGCATCAGGCAGAAAATGGTGGTGTCGAAAAACGCACCGCTCGACCGACTGGTGAGAAAGATGCAGACACCCGCGCACTTGAAGGCGATCTTTCGGCAAATCTGGGCCTGAAAGTAACGCTGAACCATAAACCCGGGCAGGAAGCCGGCCAGATGGTACTGCATTACACGACCATGGATGAGCTGGACGAACTCTGCCAACGTTTGTCGGCTTCTTAATCGGACAATAGCTCGGCCAGGATAGCGTTCAGCACCATAAAACCCTGATGAGTGACAAAAAGCTGATCATGAACCCTAGAAATCATCCCGATGTCCTGCATCTGGGTGATTTTTTTTGTCGATAGGGGGGCACCCGCAAGGGCCTCGTAACGTCGAAGGTCAACACCTTCTTTCAAGCGTAGGCCCATCATCAGAAACTCGCTGCCTTGATCCTCGGTGGTAAGCAGCTCGCGGGGTTTTTCTGTGGCCCCACTTACGCTCGCGTCGAGCCAGCGTTTGGGGTTGCTGAAGCATTCGGTCGCAAATCGATTGCCATTCTGGGTCAAACGTCCATGCGCCCCGGGGCCGATACCCAGATAATCGCCGTACCGCCAGTAGATGAGGTTATGCCGCGATTGGGCGCCGTCGCGCGCATGGTTAGACACCTCGTAAGATGGCATGCCCATCTCTCCGCAGATGTCTTGGGTTGCTGCATACATATCGGCACCAAGGTCATCAGTGGGAAGCCCGCGAAGCTTTCCGATCGCGTAGCGATCCCCAAAGGCGGTGCCTTGTTCGATCGTCAATTGGTACAAAGACATATGGTCTATCGCGAGGGATAGGGCCTGCTTCAGTTCGGCCTGCCAGTCGACCAAAGTCTGGTTCTGACGCCCATAGATAAGATCAAAGCTGACGCGGTCGAATGTCGTGCGGGCAATATCGAACGCTGCCAGTCCCTCTGCGATGGTATGAATTCGCCCAAGCCGTTTCAGGTCAGCGTCGTTCAGCGCCTGTATCCCCATTGAAATACGGTTAACGCCGGCCTGCCGGAAAGCGGCGAAGCGATCGGCCTCGACCGAGCCTGGGTTCGCTTCAAGGGTAATTTCCAAGTCATTAGCTGTTGGCCAAAGGCGCCGAATTGCGGCAATGACGTCCGCGACGACATCAGGGTCCATCAAGCTTGGGGTGCCGCCGCCGAAAAAGACAGCGTTCAACACACGTCCTTGGGTTTCGGCTGCGCCGCGTTCCAGCTCTGACAGGTAGGCGTCACGCCAAGCGCGTTGGTCGATTGAGCGACTAACATGGCTGTTAAAGTCACAATAGGGGCATTTAGCCTCGCAAAAAGGCCAATGGATATAAAGGCCAAAGCCGCCCTGACGCCAATCCTCAATCAAAGCAGGCAGAAATCAGTTTGGCGAAAGCATCCGCACGGTGGCTGATTGCGTTTTTCGCGTCGGCGGACATTTCGCCGAAGGTTTGGTTGTGCCCATCGGGTTGGAACATCGGATCGTAGCCATGACCGATTTCGCCACGGATTGGCCAAACGAGGGAACCGTTAACCCGACCTTCGAAAATCTCTTCGTGGCCGTCTGGCCAGACCAACACCAATGTCGCGCAGAACCGAGCACGACGGGGATGGGGGGCGTTTGCCTCTTCCAACAGGTTATGGGTCTTGGTCATTGCCATGACGAAATCACGCCCGTTCGGCGTTTCGGACCAGTCGGCAGTGTAGACACCGGGGGCACCGTCCAGCGCTTCGACCTCTATGCCGGAATCATCCGCAAGGGCAGGGAGGCCTGTTGCCTCGACTGCCGCACGTGCTTTGATGCGGGCATTGCCGATAAAAGTGCTTTCGGTTTCTTCAGGTTCGCCCAGGTTCATCTCGGCGGCACCTTTGACAGAGACGCCGAAGGGGGCGAAAAGCTCTGTCATTTCTTGCAGTTTGCCCGCGTTGTGGGTGGCGACCAAAATCTGGTCGCCAGTAAATTTGCGGGTCATGCGGTGGCTGCCTTTTGCATCTCAACCAGCTCTGCCACGCCCTTTTCAGCGAGGTCCATCAGCTGGTTCATCTGGTCGCGTGAATAGGTAGAGCCTTCGGCGCTCATCTGGATCTCGATCAGTTTGCCAGTGCCGGTCATGATAAAGTTACCGTCAACGCCCGCTTCGGAATCCTCGGGGTAGTCGAGGTCGAGCACGGGCTGTCCCGCGTAAATACCACAGCTGATCGCCGCGACCGGATCAACCAGCGGGTCGCTGATGACATCGCCGGCCTTCATGAGTTTGTTTACCGCGAGCTTCAATGCGACCCAACCGCCAGTGATAGACGCACAACGTGTGCCACCGTCGGCCTGCAGCACGTCGCAGTCGATGGTGATCTGGCGTTCGCCCAAGGCACTGCGATCCACACCGGCGCGCAGGGCACGACCGATAAGACGCTGAATTTCAACGGTGCGCCCGCCTTGTTTGCCCATCGCGGCCTCGCGGCGCATACGGGTGTTGGTGGCGCGCGGCAGCATGCCGTATTCGGCGGTGACCCAACCCAGACCGGAGCCTTTGATAAACGGCGGCACGCGGTCTTCGATCGTTGCTGTACACAGCACGTGGGTGTCGCCCATCTTGATCAGGGCCGATCCTTCGGCGTGTTTGGTAAAGCCGGTTTCAATCGACACGGCACGCAATTCATCAAGTTTCCGACCAGAGGGGCGCATAGGTAATTCCTTTTCCATTTGCCTTTGGGGATAACTCTGCGTTGCGGCGCGATGCAACCCCGATTGACGTTTGCCCCCTGACGCACATACTTCTGCCTATATGGACAAAGCACCAACAGTTTTAGAAGAAATGAATGATCGCTCGCGTGAAGTTTTCCGCCGCGTGGTCGAAGGCTATCTGGCCAATGGGGACCCTGTGGGGTCGCGCACGCTGACCCGTGATTTCAGCGAAAAGGTCAGCGCAGCCACCATTCGCAATGTGATGCAGGATCTTGAATATATGGGCCTGCTTGGCAGCCCCCATGTCAGCGCGGGCCGTATCCCGACGCAGATGGGCCTGCGGATGTTCGTTGATGGCATGATCGAGATTGGCGACCCGACAGAAACCGACCGCGAAAAGATTGATGCGACCGTTGGCAACAACAACGCCGATGTCGGCGGTATCCTTGATCGCGTGGGGTCGGCATTGTCCGGCGTGACACAAGGCGCCTCGCTCGTGCTGACGCCAAAGCACGAGGCGCCGATCAAGCATATCGAATTCGTTTCACTGTCTCACGACAGGGCGCTGGTCGTTCTGGTGTTTTCGGACGGTCACGTGGAAAACCGCTTGTTCACCCCCCCGCCGGGCCAGACCCCCAGCAGCATGCGCGAGGCCGCGAATTTCCTGAACGCGCTGGTCGAGGGGAAGACCATCTCGGAATTGCAGCGCACCATCGCGCATGAGATCAGCCAGCGGCGCCAGCAGATCGACATTCTGGCGCAGCAACTTGTCGAAAGCGGGCTGGCCTTGTGGCAGGGTGAGGGCGAGACACCCGAGCGATTGATCGTGCGGGGGCGGTCGAATCTGATCAACGCCGAAGGCGAGGCAGAGAACGTCGAATTGATCCGCCAGCTGTTTGACGACCTTGAACGCAAGCGGGACATCGCCGAATTCCTCGAATTGGCCGATGCGGGCGACGGTGTGCGCATTTTTATTGGTTCTGAGAATAAACTTTTTTCACTTTCGGGTTCCTCTCTGGTGGTTTCCCCTTATATGAACGCTGATCGTAAGGTGATCGGGGCGGTCGGAGTGATCGGCCCCACGCGCCTGAATTATGGACGTATCGTGCCGATTGTGAATTACACGGCGCAGCTGGTTGGAAAGCTGATTTCGAACCGCAGCTAGAGGTGAATTATGGCAGAGCCGAAAGAGAACGAATTTCTGGATGATATCGATGACGCAGAGGCCGAGGCCTATGCTGATGAGATGGCCGAAATTGACGACGAAGCGCTGGAACTGGACGAATTGCGTGCCGAACGCGACCAGTTTAAAGACCGCTTTATGCGCGCCTTGGCCGACGCAGAGAACGCGCGCAAACGGTCTGATAAAGACCGTCGCGAGGCCGAGAACTATGGCGGGTCAAAGCTGGCCCGCGACATGTTGCCGGTTTACGACAACATGAAACGCGCATTGGAAGCCGCCACGGAAGAGCAGCGCACCATATCTGGTCCGTTGCTGGAAGGCATCGAGCTGACGATGCGTGAATTGCTGAGCGTGTTCAAAAAGCACGGCATGGAAGTTATTGCACCTGAAGTGGGCGAAAAATTTGATCCTCAGCATCACCAAGCGATGTTCGAGGCCCCCGTGCCTGGTACCAAAGCAGGCGATATCATTCAGGTAGCCGCGGAAGGTTTCATGTTGCACGACCGTTTGCTGCGTCCGGCGCAGGTTGGCGTATCCTCTACCCCCGCAGGGTAAACGCCCGGGATAGAGCGGCCCTTCGGGGAGGATTTAAATCCATTTGGAAATGAGGGAGGCGGTCAGTTTTTGGCCGCCTCTTTTAGTTTGTACATCCATTCGAGTGCTTCACGTGGAGAGAGCTCATCGGGAATGATGTCTGCCAGCGTCTCTTCCAGCTTTGAGGTCTGTTTCGGTTGCGGCGCGGGTGTAGGCGCCACGGCGAACAGCGGCAGGTCGTCAATCAAAGTCTTCTGGGTTGCGCCGCCTTCGCGTTCGCCTTTTTCCAACGCTTCAAGCACGACGCGGGCGCGGGCAATGACGGAGGCAGGCAATCCGGCAAGCTGCGCAACCTGCACGCCATAAGACCGATCGGCAGCGCCCTTTTTGACTTCGTGCAGGAAGATAACCTCGCCATCCCACTCCTTGACTGCGACGGTGGCATTATCGACCCCGTCCAATTTGTTCGAAAGGGCGGTCATCTCGTGGTAGTGCGTGGCAAAGAGCGCACGCGAACGGTTGATGTCATGCAGATGTTCCAGCGTGGCCCAAGCGATGGACAGGCCGTCATAGGTCGCGGTGCCGCGCCCGATCTCATCCAGGATCACCAGCGCACGATCGTCCGCCTGATTGAGGATCGCGGCGGTTTCGACCATTTCGACCATAAACGTGGAACGCCCCCGTGCCAGATCGTCAGAGGCGCCTACGCGGCTGAAAATCTGGCTGATCAGGCCGATATGGGCGCTGGCGGCAGGCACATAGCTGCCCATCTGGGCCATCAAAGCGATGATCGCGTTCTGCCGCAGGAAGGTCGATTTACCCGCCATGTTGGGGCCGGTCAGCAGCCAAATGTTCGCGTTGTCACCATCGGCCGACAGGGTGCAATCGTTGGCAATAAACGGGCTGCCCGATTGCTGGGCCAAAGCACGTTCCACTACGGGGTGACGGCCACCCTGAATGTCGAAGGCACGTGAATTATCGACGCGGGGTTTCACCCAGTTCTGAGACTGTGCAAGCTCGGCCAGTCCAGCAGCCAGATCAATTTCTGCCAGTCCGGCCGATGCCACGCCGATGGGGCCTGAGTGGTCCAGAATGGCACGTTTCAGCGTTTCATAGAGCCGCTTTTCGATCTCTAACGCATGGTTGCCCGCGTTAAGGATCTTGGTCTCCATTTCAGAGAGCTCCACGGTTGTGAAACGGACCTGATTGGCCGTGGTTTGACGGTGGATAAAAGTATCCGTCAGCGGCGCCGACAGCATCTTTTCGGCATGGGTCGCTGTGACCTCGGCAAAATAGCCAAGCACATTGTTGTGTTTGATCTTGAGCGTAGAGATACCGGTGAGCGTGACGAAATCCTGTTGCATCTGCGCAATGACACTGCGGCCTTCGTCGCGCAGGGTGCGCACTTCGTCGAGCTCGCTGTTGTATCCGGGCGCGATAAACCCGCCATCGCGGGCGAGCAGGGGCGGCTCTGCGATCAAGGCTTCGTCCAGCAGGTCGATCAGGTCGTCATGGCCGGAGAGCCCTTTGGCGGCTTGGGCCAGCAGATCAGGTAGGGTGGCGGTTTGCATTTTTTCTGCCAATTGCCCTGCTTCGGTCAAGCCATTGCGGAGGGCTGCAAGGTCGCGGGGGCCACCACGATCAAGCGACAGGCGCGACAGGGCGCGGTCCAGATCAGGCACATTGCGCAGGTGCTGGCGGATATCGCTACGGATGGTCGGCGTATCATAGGCAAAGGAAATGGCGTCCAGACGGGCTTGAATCGTCTCTAACACACGCGAAGGCGACGAAATGCGCCGTTCGAGCAGACGCGCACCACCTGCCGTTACAGTCTTGTCCATCACCGACAGCAGCGTGCCCGAACGACCACCCGTCAACGCGTGGGTCAGTTCAAGGTTGCGCCTTGTGGCGGCGTCGATCTGCACGCTGCGTGCCTCTGCTTCTTTTTGCGGCGGGCGGAGCAGGGGCAGTTTGCCTTTTTGCGTGATCTCAAGGTAGTCGATGATCGCGCCCATGGCGGAGATATCGGCGCGTTCAAAGCTGCCGAACGCATCCAGAGACCCGATACCGAACAGATCGCAGACCCTTTTTTCGGCCCCGCTGCTATCAAAGGCGGAACGGGCGATTGGAGTAAGTGCGATATCAAAATCTGACACTAAATCGCGTAAATCGGCCTCTTTCGCTTCTGACACGATCAGCTCTGACGGGGCCAGACGTGCCAGTTCGGGGCCGAGACGCGACAGGGTCAGGGGCATCACGTGAAACGCGCCGGTAGAGATATCAACCCACGCCAATGCATGGCCGTCGCGTACCTCTGCAAAAGCTGCAAGATAGTTGTGGCGCCGCGCTTCGAGCAGGGATTCTTCGGTCAAAGTACCGGGGGTGACCAGCCGCACGACATCGCGTTTGACCACCGACTTATAGCCGCGTTTTTTTGCCTCTGCCGGGCTTTCCATCTGTTCGCAGACCGCGACGCGAAACCCCTTGCGGATCAGCGTTAGCAAATATCCTTCGGCGGCATGTACCGGAACGCCACACATGGGGATATCTTCGCCGCCGTGCTTGCCGCGTTTGGTCAGGGCAATGTCCAGCGCCTCTGCTGCCGCGACGGCATCGTCAAAGAACATCTCGTAGAAGTCGCCCATACGGTAGAACAGCAGCGCTTCGGCGTACTGGGATTTGAGCTCTAGATATTGCGCCATCATTGGCGTGATTTTTTCTTCGGTCACTCTGCGCCCCCGGTTCGTGTTAACGCTGTGTACAAAACCGCGCCCCCAGACGAAAGGGCGGACCGACCACTGCGCGCACGGGGTCGCCGCGACGTCGCCCAAAGCGTGAGCGCCATCATGATTGTGTGAAGGGGCGATCGGCGATATCAAGCGAGAAACCAAGAGGAAAGCCGTTCCAGTGAACAAAAACCGTATTACGTCAGAAGAGGCGCTAGCCTTTCACCTTGAACCCACACCCGGCAAGTTCGAGATCACCGCGACCGTCCCTATGACGACCCAGCGAGATCTGAGCCTTGCCTATTCCCCCGGTGTCGCCGTCCCGTGCGAGGCCATCGCCGAGAACCCCGAACTGGCGTATGACTATACCAACAAGGGCAATTTGGTCGCGGTGATTTCTAACGGGACGGCGGTTCTAGGGTTGGGTAACCTTGGTGCGCTGGCGTCAAAGCCGGTGATGGAAGGCAAATCGGTGCTGTTCAAACGCTTCGCCGACGTGAACTCCATCGACATTGAACTGGATACCGAAGACCCCGAAGCGTTTATCAATGCGGTCAAGCTGATGGGCCCGACGTTCGGCGGGATAAACCTTGAGGATATCAAGGCGCCTGAGTGTTTCATCATCGAGCAGCGCCTGAAAGAAGAGATGGACATCCCCGTCTTTCATGATGACCAACACGGAACGGCGGTAATCTGTGCCGCGGGGCTGCTGAATGCCTTGCGCATTTCGGGCAAAAAGATCGAAGACGTGCAGATCGTTTTGAACGGCGCCGGCGCGGCGGGGATCGCCTGTCTTGAGCTTCTCAAGGCGATGGGGGCCAAGCATAACAACTGCATTATGTGCGACACTAAAGGCGTGATCTATCAAGGTCGTACCGAAGGCATGAACCAGTGGAAATCGGCCCACGCCGCGCAGACTGATCTGCGGACCCTGGAAGAGGCGATGAAGAACGCGGATGTGTTCCTTGGCGTGTCGGTCAAGGGCGCTGTGACGCCCGCGATGGTTGCCAGCATGGCCGATAATCCGGTGATCTTTGCGATGGCAAACCCCGATCCCGAAATCACCCCCGAAGAAGCACACGAAGTCCGCGCCGACGCGATTGTCGCCACAGGCCGCAGTGACTACCCCAATCAGGTGAATAACGTGTTGGGCTTTCCCTATCTGTTCCGCGGGGCGCTCGATATTCATGCCCGCGCCATCAACGACGAGATGAAGATCGCCTGCGCCCACGCGCTGGCCGATCTTGCGCGCGAGGATGTGCCGGACGAAGTGGCGCTCGCCTATGGCAAGAACCTCACCTTTGGTCGCGATTACATTATCCCGACGCCGTTTGACCCGCGATTGATCCACCGTATTCCGCCGGCCGTTGCACGTGCAGGGATGAATACCGGTGCCGCGCGGCGCCCGATCATCGATATGGACGCCTACGAGCTGAGCCTGAAGTCGCGCATGGACCCGACGGCGAATATCCTGCGGGGGATCAATGCCCGTGCCCGCGCCAATCAGGCGCGGATGATCTTTGCCGAGGGCGATGACCCCAAGGTCTTGCGCGCGGCGGTCATGTACCAACGCTCCGGTCTGGGCAAGGCACTGGTGGTCGGGCGGCTTGACGACGTCAAGGCCAAGCTGACCGCCGCAGGAATGGAGGATGCACACCGCGAGCTCGAGATCGTGAACGCGGCCAATACCCAGTATCTGGATACATATAAGTCATATCTTTACAACAGGTTGCAGCGCAAAGGGTCGGACAGCAAAGACATACACCGTCTTGCAGCACGAGATCGTCACGTGTTCGCCGCATTGATGCTGGCACATGGGCATGGCGACGGTCTGGTGACCGGTGCGACCCGTAAATCTGCGCATGTGCTTGAACGGCTGAACCACGTGTTCGACGCCAACGCCCAACATGGCGCCGTCGGCATTACCGCGTTGCTGCACAAGGGGCGGATCGTATTTATCGGCGATACGCTGGTGCACGAATGGCCAAACGAAGAGGATCTGGCCAACATTGCCGAAAAAGGGGCTAAGGTCGCGCGTCACATGGGGCTTGAGCCTCGGGTTGCTTTCGTCAGCTTCTCTACCTTCGGCTATCCGGTTTCCGAGCGGGCGGAAAAGATGCAGCGCGCCCCCGATGTGCTGGACGCCCGCGGCGTTGATTTCGAAT
This sequence comes from Sulfitobacter sp. BSw21498, assembly GCF_006064855.1. NCBI lineage: Bacteria > Pseudomonadati > Pseudomonadota > Alphaproteobacteria > Rhodobacterales > Roseobacteraceae > Sulfitobacter > Sulfitobacter sp. BSw21498. The sequence continues at coordinate 2,540,273 of NZ_CP040753.1, read as the reverse complement.
ACGAAGGCGAGATGACCGTTGATGTCGCGCTGAACGCCGAGAGCCAGAAGAACTATCCGTTCTCGCGTTTGACGGGGCCTGCGAATATTCTGGTGGTCCCCGCGCGACATTCCGCGAGCATTTCTGTGAAACTGATGCAGGAAATGGCGGGCGCCACTGTGATCGGGCCGATTTTGACCGGTTTGGACAAATCGATCCAGATTTGTTCGACGACATCCACGGCGAACGACATTTTGAACATGGCCATTCTAGCAGCCTGTAAGGTCGGCGAATGATCTGGAACCTCGGCTCTATCAACGCAGATAACTTCTACTATCTGCGGCATTTGCCTGCGCCGGGGGAAACAATTGCCGCGCATGATTTCCGGCAGGGTTTGGGCGGGAAGGGGGCCAATATGTCGGTCGCCGCCGCCCGTGCCGGCACGCGCGTCACGCATATCGGCGCCGTGGGGCCGGATGGCAAATGGGCCGTGGAACGACTGCTGGAATATGGTGTTGAGACGCAGCATATCAGCGTGATCGATACGGCCACCGGCCATGCGAATATCTGTGTCGCGGATGATGGTGAAAACGCTATCGTTTTGTTTTCAGGGGCCAATCACGAAATCACCACCCAGATGATCGGTGCCGCTTTGTCCGAGGCGTCGCCGGGTGATTTTCTGCTCATGCAAAACGAAACATTGGGCCAACGCTTTGCCGCGCGCACTGCGCATACGCTGGGATTGCGCGTGGCCTATGCCGCCGCACCCTTCGATGCGGAGATCGTGGCGGAGGTATTGCCCGACATCGATCTCCTTGTGCTAAACGAAGTCGAAGCTGCCGCGCTTGGGAAAGCCGTTGGCACCAGCATCGACGCCCTGCCGATCGACGATATTATCGTAACCTTGGGCGCCGAGGGCTGCAAATGGGTCTCTAAACAGGCAAAATCAGTGATGAATTTCCCTGCCTATCCTGTGATTGCCGTCGATACGACGGGCGCAGGCGACACGTTTACCGGTTATCTCATAGCCGCATTGGATCGCAAACTTTCAATGCAAGATGCGATTATACTGGCGATGCAGGCGGGTGCGTTGATGGTGACGCGTCAGGGAACGGCCGACGTGATCCCGGACCTCAAAGACATTCAGGACCACGGTTTCGACGGTGATTGAACCCAACGATTAACGCTGGGTTAATACTTATTTTACGAACGGAGCAGCACTACCCCAAAGCTGTTTCACGCGCTGGTCGCGCCCGCAGCCGTTACGATAGCGTTTATATGCGACGGACTTTTTCACACCCAACCCGACGCTGGTAAAGGCAAGGCGTTCATCGCTTTTGTAATAGTCCTGATGATAGGCATCGGCGGGATAGAACGCAGTTTTTCCCAAGATCGGGGTGACCACGGTTTTCCCTAAAGCGGCCTGAGCCTGTGATTTTGCGTTCTCTGCAGCGGCTTTCTGGCCGGCACCATCCGCAAAGATCGCAGTGCGATAACTGTCGCCGCGGTCGCAGAACTGCCCACCGGCATCGGTCGGATCGACCGAGCGGAAGAACATTGCCAGCAATTGGTCGGCAGAAACAACCGCAGGATCATACTGGATCTGCGCCGCTTCATAGTGGCCCGTTCCGCCCGCGACGACCTGCTTGTACGTCGGGTTCTTCACATTTCCGCCCGCGAAACCGGATACAACTTCCTTGACGCCCTTCACGGCTTCGAAATCGGATTCGACGCACCAAAAGCAGCCTCCAGCAACCAAAAGCGTCTCTGTTCCGGCGGCTTTTGCGGTTGTCGCCTGTGCCGCGAGGCCCAGACCGATGGCGGCGCTCAGCACGATCAGGCGCATATTTGTGGCAATACTCATGAATACTCTCCATCATTTTTTCAAACCGTGACGCTATTAGCGCCGCGAGGCAACTCAGGTGCCCGTGATGTCACGCCCTAGTGATGTAGGTTTCACCCTTGGCCCCGTGGCATGAAGTTCTTAGCGTCAACCGCAAAGAAGGAGCAATTTGATGCAAGATCACGTCACCACGCACCAAGCCCAAGAAGATGCCCGTAACGAAGACATCTTGATCTATTTAAACGGCCGGATTGTCCCCAGGGCGCAGGCGGTTGTCAGCGTCTATGACAGCGGTTTCATGTTGGGTGACGGAATCTGGGAAGGGCTGAGGCTTTATGATGGTACATGGGCCTTCCTAAGCGATCATTTCGACCGCCTGCTCGAAGCCGCAAAAGCCATTGATCTGGACATCGGGATGACACGTGAGCAGCTCGTTTCCGCATTGTTAGAGACCCAAAGTGCAAATGGAATGACCACAGACGCCCACGCGCGATTGATGATCACCCGTGGCCCTAAAACGCGGCCGTTCCAGCACCCGTCGCTGTCGCAATCCGGCCCCACAATCGCGATCATAATGGAGCATTCCCGGCCCAATATGCCGCGCCCGATCCGGCTTGCTACCGTGCCCCATATGCGGGGGCTGCCGATGACCCAGGACCCGAAACTGAATAGTCATTCAAAATTGAATTGTATCCTTGCTTGTATTGCCGCGGAAAAAGCGGGTGCCGACGAGGGTTTGATGCTGGATATTAACGGGTTCGTGAATACAACAAACGCCTGTAATTTTTTCATCGTCCGCAAGGGGGAGGTTTGGACCAGCACTGGCGACTACTGCATGAATGGGATCACCCGTCAGAAAGTGATCAATCTGTGTCGCGCCAACGACATCCCCTGTTTCGAGCGGAACTATTCGCTTGTCGACACCTATGGTGCCGACGAGGCATTCTTGACGGGCACCTTCGGCGCGCAAACCCCCGTCGCGATGATCGATGGTCGCCAGATCGGCGACGGCGAAATGGGGCCTGTGACCAAAAAACTACGCGAATTGTACAAGGCCCTCATCGCAAAGGAATGTGCCTGATGCGTATCGCAATGTGGTCCGGCCCGCGTAATCTAAGCACGGCGATGATGTATAGTTTCGGCAATCGCGCTGATTTCACCGCGATGGATGAGCCGTTCTATGCACCCTATCTTAAACAAACCGGCATTAACCATCCGATGCACCAAGAAATCATCGCGCACCATGAATGTGACCCTGCCAAAGTCGCGGCGCAGTGCGCGCTCGCCGGCACCCCACACCGCTATATGAAGCATATGCCGCATCACATGATTGACAGCTTTCCGATGGATTGGGCCAAAGGCTGTGTCCATGTCCATCTGATACGCCATCCTGCGCACGTAATTGCCAGCTATACTGCAAAGCGAGAAGCACCGAATTTTAACGATATCGGCTATGGTCAACAAACCGCGCTTTTCGATCAAATTGGCGGAATGGTGATTGATTCAGCAGATATCAGGGCGAATCCGGAACAGATGCTGCGCAAACTTTGCAGCGCAATCGACCTGCGTTTCGATCCCGCTATGCTGTCTTGGGCCGCCGGTCCCCGCGCAGAAGACGGGATCTGGGCAGCGCATTGGTACGGTGCCGTTCATAAAAGCACCGGGTTCGCCGGGGCCGAAGGGCCTCTGCCTACGCTCACCGGTGAGGCGGAAACGCTGTGCGCGCAGGCAATGCCCCATTACCAAAAGCTTTATGATCAAAGACTTAGGTGAGTAATGGCTAGAAAAAGGCGGAGTATCGAAACTAAATCTCGGTGGTTGGCGTGTCTATCAGACAAGTTCAACACAACCAGGAGATTTAACATGAAGATGTTTGCAGCAACCGCACTGTCCCTCACGCTCGTCGCGGGCACGGCTTTCGCCGCAGCCCACAGCAACGCTATGGTAGAAGCGATGGATCAAGATGTGTCCAACGGCGTCGTCAGCGCCGATAAAGTGATGGCATCGGAAAACGGTTGGATGGTCGTGCACCGCACCGATGCAGAGATGAAGCCGGGCCCGGTCGTCGGCTACGCACCCTTGCGTGCCGGTGAGAACATCGACGTCAGCGCCATTCTGCAAGAAGACGTTAAATCCGGCGATATGCTGATGCTTATGGTCCACTCAGAAGAGGGCGGCATGAAAACCGGTGGCTTCGAATACACTTTGGGCGCAAAGGAAGACGGCCCTATCAAACCTGATGGTAAATTGGTGATGACGGTCATCACGGCCGAATAAACCGTTCAAAATTAAAGAAAAGGCCCGGAGAGATTATGCTCTGTCCGGGCCTTTTTTATCTTAACCTTTGAGGCGTTTGTCACGTGCCGCCAAAAGCTTGAGTCGAAGCGCGTTCAACTGAATGAAGCCCGCAGCGTCTTTTTGATCATAGGCACCAGCGTCATCTTCGAAGGTGACATGCGCTTCGGAATATAGCGAATGCTCCGACCAGCGGCCAACCGTGCGGACATGGCCTTTGTACAATTTCAATCTAACTGTACCGGTCACATGTGTCTGGGAGGCATCAATCGCGGCTTGCAGCATGGTGCGTTCGGGGCTGTACCAAAAACCATTATAGATCAGCTCTGCATAACGCGGCATCAGCTCGTCTTTTAGGTGCATCGCGCCGCGGTCGAGGGTAATCGATTCGATGCCGCGGTGTGCTTCGAGCAGCAATGTCCCGCCGGGGGTCTCATAGATCCCACGGGACTTCATACCGACAAAGCGCCCCTCAACAAGATCAAGGCGGCCGCAGCCGTGCTTGCCGCCAAGTTCGTTCAATTTAGCCAAAAGTGTCGCTGGCGACATGTTTTCGCCATTGATGCTGACCGCATCGCCACCTTCAAAACCAACTTCGACATATTCGGGCGTGTCGGGTGCCTGCTCTGGCGAAACCGTACGCTGATAAACATATTCGGGTGCGTCCACGGCCGGATCTTCCAGCACTTTTCCTTCGGAGGACGTGTGAAGGAGATTTGCATCCACACTAAAGGGTGCTTCGCCACGTTTGTCTTTTGCCACGGGGATCTGATGTTTTTCAGCAAATTCGATCAATTTCGTCCGGCTGGTCAGATCCCACTCACGCCAAGGCGCGATTACTTTGATGTCAGGGTTCAAGGCATAGGCAGCCAATTCGAAACGGACCTGATCATTGCCCTTGCCCGTCGCACCATGCGCAACCGCATCGGCTCCGGTTTCGGCGGCAATTTCAACCAAGCGTTTAGAAATCAACGGCCGAGCGATCGAGGTGCCCAACAGGTAAAGCCCTTCGTAGACGGCATTGGCGCGAAACATCGGGAAGACGAAATCGCGCACGAATTCTTCGCGGACATCTTCGACATAGATTTCCGACGCGCCCATCATTTCGGCTTTGGCGCGGGCAGGCTCAAGTTCTTCGCCTTGGCCGAGATCAGCGGTAAAGGTCACCACTTCGCAGCCGTATTCGGTTTGCAGCCATTTTAGGATAATCGAGGTATCAAGCCCACCAGAATAGGCGAGCACAACTTTTTTGGGCGCGGACATGATGTTTCCTTTTCGGTTTGCACCGCGAAGTATCTGTTTTCCATGGTATGAGCAAGATTGAAGGCTGCGTTGACCGCACCGGCGCGGGATCGTATCGAAAGGTATCCAACGCAAAGGTCAATGAAATGACGGATCTGTTCAAAACTGCGGCTCGCAGCGCTACGCTATCGATGCGCGAGGTGTTTCCCGCCACCCCATTGATGCGCAACGAACATTTGTCCGAAAAATATGACGCGGATATTTGGTTGAAGCGAGAAGACCTAAGCCCGGTCCGATCATATAAGCTGCGCGGCGCGTTCAACGCGATGCGCAAGGTGATCCCCGAACAGTCGGTTTTTGTTTGTGCAAGCGCAGGAAATCATGCCCAAGGTGTTGCATTTATGTGCAGTCATTTTGGTGTGAAGGGCGTTATATTTATGCCCGTAACGACCCCTCAGCAGAAGATCCAGAAAACAAAAATCTTTGGCGGGCTTCAGGTGGAGGTGCGGCTGGTTGGGGACTATTTTGATAAAACCCTGCAAGCGGCGCAGCAATATTGCACGGAAGAGGGCGCTCATTTTCTGTCTCCTTTCGATGATGAAGATGTCATCGAGGGGCAAGCCTCTGTTGCGGTTGAAATAGAAAAGCAGTTGGGCCGTGTTCCGGACCACATCATGCTGCCCGTCGGTGGCGGCGGATTGTCGTCGGGGATCTACAGCTATTTTCAAGATACATGTCGATATAGCTTCGTTGAACCTAAAGGTGCGCCTAGTTTAGCTCGGGCATTGGTGGCTGGAGCTCCTGTTGATGTATCTCCTATCAATAGTTTTGTTGACGGTGCCGCTGTGGCAAAGATTGGTGAGCGTAATTTTAAGCGATTGCGTACTGTGCCGGTTGAGAGCGTGATCCACCTGGCCGAAGATCGCATCTGCGTCACGATCATTGAAATGTTGAACGTCGAAGGCATCGTCCTTGAGCCTGCCGGAGCTCTTTCAATTGAAGCCTTGGGTGAGGTTTCTGAACAGATAAAGGGCAAGACCGTCGTCTGTGTCGCATCAGGCGGGAACTTTGATTTTGAACGTCTCCCTGAGGTAAAGGAACGGGCTCAGCGCTATTCTGGGGTTAAGAAATACTTCATCCTGCGGATGCCGCAGCGGCCCGGTGCGCTGAAGGAGTTTCTGGGCATTCTAGGGCCTGACGATGACATTTGCCGTTTCGAATATCTGAAAAAATCAGCACGTAATTTCGGGTCAGTCCTTATCGGGATCGAAACGCGCAGTTCCGATAGCTTCGCTCCTTTCTTGTCACAGCTTAAGGCAGCCGGGTTCACCTATACCGACATCACGAATGATGAAACTTTGGCGCAGTTTGTGCTATAGCGCGGGATTTTGACCCACAGCTTGTCAGAAACTGCAGCTTGGATTTCTCGTAGATGGTAAAAAGGTCCTCTATAACGGGCTGCATCGATTCGCCTAACGCGAGTTCTTTTTCCGCGCGCAGGCAATGTTCCGAAAACTCGATAAAACCTAAGCTCAGCGCACTTCCTTTAACGAAATGAAGAGTGTCTCGAATGGTTTTAGTAGCCCTGCTGTCCCGAAGTTTGCTTTTTGCTTCTTCTACCTCCAAAAAAAATACCACGATAATTTCTTCGAATGCGCTGGGGCCAACAGCTTCTTTCAGCACAGAGATTTGCTCCCAATCGATCAACGATTCGCCTCCTTTTCTGCGGTCACCCTGACGCGAAAACCTTAACAAATAGTTCCGTCTGCTTATCTGATCGTAGCGATCAATCTTTTAGCGCTGGCCGCTGCGTCTGATGAATGAATGCCTTGGAACCGAGGAAGGCCCCATCGCAGGGACTATCGTCCGTCTGCGCGAGGCGCGGTATCAATGGCTTCGTCACGGATAATATTAGACAGGATTCACGGTATCTTAATCCGACATCCCATAGGCTTCCGATAAGAGATATCGAAAGCCTTTGAGATGCTGTCGCAGACAACCGAAAAAACACAGATACTACCTGAATCAGCGCGGTTTCGCGCGGTCAAAACTGTCATGGTCGTGGACGACAGCGCACTACAACGGTGCATTTTAACGGCGACCTTGACGCGATGGGGGTTCACCGTCCAAGAGGCGGCATCGGCAGTGGACGCGCTAAAAATGTGCCGAAATCGTCTGCCAGATTTGGTCATCAGCGATTGGATTATGCCCGGGATGTCGGGGCTACAGTTCTGCCGTGCGTTCCGTGAACTCTCTACGGGGCGCTACGGATATTTCATTCTACTGACCGCAAAATCCGATAAATCAGAGGTGGTCAGGGGGCTCGATAGCGGCGCGGATGATTTCGTTAGCAAGCCGGTTAACGTGGACGAATTGCGCGCTCGCATCATGGCGGGCGAAAGAATTCTGACAATGCAACGCGAACTGTCATCGAAGAATCGCGTCATCAGTGAAGCGCTGTCTGCACTGCAGGTGGTACATAGCGCGCTTGATCGTGATCTTGATGAGGCGCGGAAATTTCAGGAATCCCTGCTGCAGGATCCGCTGCACGACTTTAACGAGGGAACGATTTCCTTGATGCTGCGATCAAGTGGTCACGTGGGTGGCGACTTGGTGGGGTATTTCGCCGCCGGCCGCAGCTTGGGGGTATATGGGTTGGATGTATCTGGGCACGGTGTCAGCTCCGCTCTGATGGCGGCGCGGCTTGCCGGAACCTTCTCTGCTGTCGCGCCGGACCATAACATTGCTTTGACGCGTCAACCGAACGGGATGTACAGGATGCGGTCGCCCGATCGAGTGGTGGCAGACCTGAACAGGTTGGTCCTCACTGATATGGAGACGGAGCAATACTTTACGATCTTTTTAGCCAAAATTGACCTTGATACCGGTTATATTCAAGCGACGCAGGCCGGACACCCTCATCCATATATACAAAGAAAAAATGGTGTTTTGGTACAGTTGGGGCAGGGGGGGCTGCCTGTCGGCCTGATACCTGATGCGCATTATGACACGACGGTTGCACAGCTAGAACCAGGCGATCGATTTATCATTTTATCCGATGGTGTAACGGAGTGCCCTAACGCATCGGGGCAAATGCTGGACGACGACGGGGTGGCCCGCGTTCTGCATGACCTATATTCCGTTCGAGGCGCGCAATTTTTCGACGCGCTTTCCACCCATCTGGAGGAATATGCGGGCGGTGTAGATTTCCCGGATGATGTGTCGGGAATTTGCTTCGATTATCAGGGTCGCATCGCCAAAAATCGATCAAGGAAATACCTGTCTCCGTCGTTCCCTAGCACAGAAATGGCTTCTTCCCCCGACATAACAACGGTGGCGTGGTCCGGCTCGATCGGCTGGGCAACCTGATGGACTGGATGGGCGACATATACGTGGCAGATTTTCTCGGCCCACATATCATACTCGGGCATATATGCGAACCGTCGGAACGCCCCCAATCGCCGGGGGCGGGCGATGGTCCACCCGATTTCCTCCATCACCTCGCGGTGGAGCGTTTGAAGCGGCGATTCACCAGGGTCAATTCCACCGCCAGGAAGTTGAACATCGACCTCGGGGCGCAACTGGGCAGTCAACAAAAACCGTCCCTTAAGGGGCAAGATCGCATAGACACCGGGTCGAGATCGATATGTTTTGCCGGGCACGGGCGGCTTCCCTACACGTCGCATCATTTGACACCCCCTTTTCGCACGGGTTGTTGCGCTTATATAGACGCGGTATGCCAACCGTCTGCCGGTAAGGAAAGTCAAATGACCCAAGGAAACAAAATCGCGTGGGACGATACCGTTCTACCCTTTCAACTCGATGCCTCTGACATCCGGGGGCGTGTCGCCCGTCTGGATGGCGTGCTGGAAGGGATCTTGCGTCAGCACGATTATCCCGAAAAGGTCGAAGCACTGGTCGCGGAAATGGCCTTGCTTACGGCGTTGATCGGCCAGACGATCAAACTGCGATGGAAACTGCAACTGCAGGTTCAGTCGAACGGGCCGGTGCGGATGATTGCAACGGACTATTATGGTCCGACCGACGATGGCGAACCTGCGCGTATCCGTGCTTACGCCAGTTATGATGCTGACCGGATCACCGATGGGCCGGCGTTTGATCAGGTCGGCGAGGGATATTTCGCCGTTATGATCGATCAAGGGAACGGTATGACACCCTATCAGGGGATTACGCCGCTTACTGGAAAATCCCTCTCCGAATGTGCAGAGGCGTATTTCGCGCAGTCCGAGCAGCTGCCAACCCGGTTCGAGTTGAGCTTTGGCAAATCCACAACGCCTGGTCAGGATGAACATTGGCGTGCTGGCGGTGTTATGCTGCAACATATGCCCAAAGCGTCGCCCTTTGCCGCGCAGGGCGAAGGCAGCGGTGACGTGCTTCTTGCCTCTGACCTCGTTGACGGCGAAGAGGGCGATAACTGGCGCCGTGTGAATGTGCTGCTGGATACAGTAGACGAGCTTGAACTGATCGGGCCAAGTCTGCCACCGACCGACTTGCTGAAACGCCTGTTTCACGAGGAAGTGCCGCGGGTATTCGACGCGCAGGCTGTTCGATTTGGCTGCACCTGCTCGGAAGATCGGGTTCGGCAAAGCCTGTCTATCTATTCAGCGGGCGATATTAAAACGATGACAACTGACGACGGTCGGGTCACCGCAGATTGTCAGTTCTGTGGCGCGCATTACGATCTGGACCCGAAAACTGTCGGGTTCGAGGCTGAAGATAACAGTGGCAGCTGATCAACTTGCCCATTTTCGGACGGCGTTGGCGCAAACTGGTGTCACGTCGTCTGATTTTGACCTGAATAAAGAGACGGTGCTGCCGGCCAATCGCACCTTGCGTCCTGCCGGCGTGCTGGCCCCGATTATCGAGCGTAATGGCCGTTTTGACCTTATCCTGACCAAGCGGTCCTCGGCTCTAAAGCACCATCCAGGACAAATTTCCTTTCCCGGTGGCAAACAGGATGGTGACGATGCTGACGTGGTGGCGGCAGCGTTGCGTGAGGCGCGAGAAGAGATCGGTTTGCCGTCGCATCTGGTTGAGGTGTTGGGCACGTTGCCCGCGCATGAAACAGTGACCAACTTTCTAGTGACCCCAGTAATCGCCTTTGTGAAAGAAGATTTCAAAATCGTCGCTGAACCGGGTGAAGTTGAGGAAGTCTTTACCGTTCCGTTGGATCATGTGCTGAACGCTGACAATTATGTGGTTCAATCACGACGATGGCAGGGGCAACGACGGTATTATTACACTGTTCCTTACGGTCCCTATTACATTTGGGGGGCAACCGCGCGTATGTTACGGGCATGGACCGAACGTATGATGTGACCCTTCCCGCGAGCACCCGCTGGCTTGTTGACCCTGACGCCCAAGCTGTGTGCGATGCGGTGAAGGATGGGGGGCATGTGATCTATTTCGTTGGCGGCTGTGTGCGCAATGCGCTGCTGGGCGTGGCCGACAGCGATGTCGATATGTCGACCAACGCATTGCCGGAAAGGGTGATGGCGCTCGCGGCGCGCGCTGGGCTCAAAGCCGTGCCGACGGGGGTGGAACATGGAACGGTCACTGTGGTCAGTGGCGGCAAAGGGTTCGAGGTAACGACCTTCCGCCGCGATGTGGAAACGGATGGCCGGCGCGCCGTGGTAGCGTTCTCTGACAGTATCATTGACGACGCGTTGCGCCGCGATTTCACCATGAATGCTCTTTATGCGGACGCGCAGGGTCGGGTCATTGATCCGCTTGAAAGTCTGCCTGATCTGCGGGCGCGACGGGTGCGATTTATCGAGGATGCGGCGCAACGTATTCGCGAGGATTACCTGCGCACATTGCGATATTTCCGGTTTTGCGCGTGGTATGCCGACTCGGCAGAGGGGTTTAGTCCAGATGCTTTGGCCGCGATTGCAGCGCATACGGATGGCCTGGAAAGCCTGTCGGCCGAACGTATCGGGGCGGAACTTGCGAAACTATTGGCCGCGCCGGATCCTGCGCCTTCGGTGGCAGCGATGCGCCAAACCGGTGTGTTGGGGGTTGTCCTGCCCGGCAGCGACGATCGCTGGCTTGCGATGGTCGTGCATTTTGAACATCTTTTGCAGCTGGCTCCTGATTGGCGCACGCGTTTGGCAGCGCTTGGCGGCGAAGACGTGGACCAACGGTTACGGCTGAGCAAGGCAGATGCGAAATACCTTCATCGGTTAAGGGAGGCCGCCTTCGGGGCCGAGACCGTCGCCGCGATTGCCTATCTTGATGGCGGGGATATCGCGCGCGCGGTCGTTATCCTGCGGGCCTGCCTTTCTGACACGCCGCCCGATCCCGCCGTTCTTGAGGGGATCTTTCAAGCGGAAAAGGCTGTGTTTCCCGTGAAAGCCGCTGATTTGATGCCGCGATATCGGGGCCCTGAATTGGGGAAACGGTTGGCCGGGTTAAAAGCGCTTTGGATTGCTTCGGGGTTCGCAGCAACTCGGGAAAGCTTGCTGGATGCGCCAGAAAGCTAATGCGCCCTGTGGCCATTCTGAAGCGGCTCTTTCTATAGTGGCGGCGAACGCACGGCCTACAGGTGAAATATGTTTCGATTTTTCGAAAATCTTGTCGATCCCTACGCAGATTACGCCGAACAAGACACGCCACCCACAAGGCTGTGGCCCTTTTTCCGAAGCTACAGTGGGCCGTTCAAAACTGTATTCTGGGTGACAGGCGTATTGTCGATTGTGGTCGCCGCGATCGAGATCGGTCTAATCTACTATATGGGTCGCCTCGTCGATCTGATGGATAGCAGCCCCGCCGAGGTGTGGCGTAGCTATGGGGCGGAGTTTATCGTCGTGGCGTTGCTGATCCTAATCGCGCGCCCTGCTGTCCAAGCCGCGCATGTGTTGCTGTTGAACAATGCCGTGTTGCCGAACTACGGCACACTGTTCCGCTGGCGCGGGCATCGGCAAGTGTTGCGGCAATCGGTCGGCTGGTTTGAAGACGACTTTGCCGGACGCATTGCCAACCGCATCATGCAAACGCCTCCCGCCGCGGGAGAGGTCGTGTTTCAGGTGTTCGACGCGATTTCCTTTGCGCTTGCCTATCTGATTGGCGCGGCGATCCTGTTAACCACATCGGACTGGCAGCTGTTGATCCCGTTGGTGGCGTGGTTCGCGCTTTATGCGCTGCTTACCCGATGGACGATAAAACGTGTCGCGGTCGCCTCGCAAGCGGCGTCGGATGCGCGGTCCGAGGTGACGGGCCGTGTGGTCGACAGCTATAGCAACATCCATTCGGTCAAGATGTTCGCCCATCATGACCGCGAAATTGAATATGCCAAAGGGGCCATCGAGAAGGCGCGCGTCACTTTCCAAAAGGAAATGCGGATATTCACCATCATGGATATCTGTCTGGTCAGCTTGAACGGTTTGTTAATCGTTGGGGTCGTAGGGTGGGCGTTCTACCTGTGGTCCACGGGCAATGCGACCGTGGGTGTGGTGACGGCGGCGACGGCGCTGACGCTTCGGCTGAATTCTATGACCGCGTGGATCATGTGGGCACTTTCGACATTTTTTCAGCAGCTTGGCGTGGTTGCAGAGGGGCTTGAAACGATTGCGCAGCCGATCACACTGGTGGACGAACACGACGCGCAGCCGTTGGTATTGACCGATGGCTGCGTGGAAATGCGATGCCTGACCCATCACTATGGGCGCGGGTCAGGCGGGTTGGATCACATCGATATCACAGTGCGGCCGGGCGAAAAGATTGGCCTGATTGGGCGGTCGGGCGCGGGTAAATCGACCTTGGTTAAGCTGCTGTTGCGCTTTTACGATCCTGAAGGCGGCCGTATTCTGATTGATGGGCAGGATATCACGACCGTTCGTCAGGACAGTCTGCGGCAAGCAATCGGAATGGTGCAGCAGGACAATGCTTTGTTGCACCGGTCGATCCGCGAGAACATCCTTTATGGACGCCCCTCCGCTACCGAAGCAGAGGTGATCGCCGCCGCAAAACAGGCCCAGGCCCATGATTTCATTCAGGATTTAAACGATCAAGGGGGCCGGTCAGGATATGATGCACAGGTCGGGGAGCGGGGTGTGAAACTGTCTGGCGGACAGCGGCAACGTATCGCTTTGGCGCGTGTTATCTTGAAGAACGCGCCGATTCTTTTGCTGGACGAAGCCACAAGCGCGCTGGACAGCGAGGTAGAGGCCACAATCCAGAAGACGCTTTATGGCATGATGGAAGGCAAGACCGTGATCGCCATCGCGCATCGCCTATCCACCATCGCCGAGATGGACCGCATTTTGGTGATGGACGGGGGGCGTATTGTCGAAGAAGGCACCCACGAGGTGCTTTTGACCAAGGGCGGGCTATATTCAGATCTCTGGAACCGGCAATCCGGCGGGTTCCTACGCACAGAAGAGCCGACATCGTAATGCCGTTCAAATGGATCGACCCGTTTTCCCCCGCCGACACCGCGCCGCCGCGCCGTCTGGCGGCTTTCTTTCGTTGGGCTTTAAAGGGCAGCGGTGCCGCGCTTTGTGTGGCGGGGGTGCTCTCCATCTGCGCTGGCGTGATCGAGGTCATGGCCGCATTGGTCCTTGGCTGGGTTGTTGACGCAGCACTTGCGGCAGAGGCGGGGGCCGTTTTTGCGGACCATACGGGGCTGCTGTTGGCGGGACTGGCGTTCTTTTTGCTGCTGCGTCCGGCGCTGTTTGGCGTCAGTTCGTATATGCAGTCGATCGTCGTGGCACCCAATGTGTTCAACCTCGTGCTATCACGGTTGCATCGCTACACGCTGGGACAAGCGGTCACGTTCTTCGACAATGATTTCGCGGGCCGGATTTCCCAAAAGGAAATGCAGACCAGCCGTGCGCTGACCGATGTTGTGACCGAGGTGCTGCACACGGTGCTGTTCGCGGCGGCGTCCTTTATCGGGGCGGTGATGCTTTTGGGGACGGTGGACTGGCGTATCGCTGCTGGTTTGGTGTTGTGGATGGTGGGGTATGTCTTTTTGATCCGCCATTTCATGCCTCGGGTGCGCAAATTTTCAAAGGCGCGGGCAGGCGCGCGCGCGATGGTGACGGGGCAGGTGGTCGATACGATCACCAATATCAAGACCGTGAAACTGTTCGCCCATGCCGACCACGAAGACCGCGCCGCCTTAGGCGCGATGCGCAAATTTCTGGACACGAGCCTCGATTTTGGGCGGGTTAGTGTGTCTTTCCGGTTCTGGCTGATGGCGATTGCAGGGGTTCTGCCGGTGCTGCTGGTGGGCGGCGCGCTATGGTATTGGTCACTTGGGTTGGTGACGGCGGGTGATATCGCTGCAACGGGGGCGGTGTCGCTGCGGCTGGCGCAAATGACCGGCTGGGTCAGTTTTACGCTCATGGCGCTTTATGCGAATATGGGCGAGGTCGAGGACGGTATGCGCACCCTCGCGGCCCCGCAGCAGCTGCGTGATGCGGATGGCGCCGCGGATCTGGATGTTCACGAAGGGGCGATCCAGTTTGATGGGCTGCGCTTTACCTATGGCCGCGACACAGGCGGCATCGAAGATCTGAACCTGTCGATCAAGCCGGGCGAAAAATTGGGGATTGTAGGGGCCTCTGGCGCAGGTAAATCGACCTTGGTTTCCCTTCTGTTACGGCTCTATCCTGCGGAACAGGGTCACATTTTGATCGACGGGCAGGATGTGAGCCAAGTGACCAAGCAAAGCTTGCGGCGTCAGATCGGGATGGTCACGCAGGAAACCGCTATGTTCAACCGGTCGGCGTTCGACAACATACGCTACGGTAAGCCCGATGCGACCCAAGCCGAGGTGATCGCCGCCGCCCGCAAAGCCGAAGCGCATGCGTTCATCGAAAGTATGCAGGACCACACGGGCCGCAGCGGCTATGACGCGCATTTGGGCGAACGTGGTGTGAAGCTGTCGGGCGGGCAACGTCAACGCATCGCGCTGGCACGGGCGATCCTGAAAGACGCACCAATCCTGATATTGGATGAGGCAACCAGCGCGCTTGATAGCGAGGTCGAAGCATCAATCCAAAGCGCACTGACCCGGGTGATGAAGGGCAAGACCGTGATGGCCATCGCGCACCGCCTTTCAACCCTGACCGAGATGGACCGCATCGCTGTAATGGACGCTGGCCGCATCGTAGAGATAGGCACCCACGAGGCGTTGCTGGCCAAAGACGGGCTTTATGCACGGTACTGGCAGCGGCAGTCAGGTGGGTTTTTGGATATGAAGGCCGCAGAATAAGGCTTTTGCTGCGCACGGCTTCGCGGTAAGCCCTGCGCATGACAGAATATACAATCCAGCGACTTGGCCACCTGGGCGACGGCATTGCGTCCGGCCCTTTATTTGCACCGATGACCCTGCCGGGCGAGGTGGTCACAGGCACGCCTGACGGGCAGACCCTGACCGATATTCGTATCGTCAGACCGTCTGAAAACCGGGTCGCGCCCCCGTGCCGTCACTTCAAGGCCTGTGGCGGATGTCAGTTGCAGCATGCATCAGATGATTTCGTTGCGGAATTCAAGCTGGGCGTGGTCAAAGCGTCGCTGGATGCTCATGGGATAGAGACTGTTTTCAAGCCTCTCCAGACCTCGCCAGCGCAATCGCGCCGTCGTGCGACCTTTGCAGCGAAGCGTACCAAAAAGGGTGCGATGGCCGGTTTCCACGGGCGCGGGTCCGATGTCGTGATCGAAATTCCAGGGTGTCAGTTGTTGGACCCTGCCGTATTGGGCGCACTGCCAATTGCCGAAAAGCTGGCCGTGATCGGGACCAGCCGCAAGGCACCACTGGCCGTGACAGTGACCGCATCGCGAGGCGGGCTCGATATCTCGGTCCAGAACGGCAAGGAGCTTGACGGCCCGCTGCGGCAAGAGCTGGCGCATTTGTGTGACATTCTGGGGCTGGCGCGGCTGACCTGGGACGGAGACGTGATCGCCATGCGCACGCCGCCGGTACAGCGGTTCGGCGCGGCCAAGGTGACGCCCCCGCCCGGCGCGTTCCTGCAAGCCACCCCCCATGGCGAGGCCGCATTGATCACTGCTGTGCGCGAGGCTGTTGGCGATGCGCGCCACGTGATCGATCTTTTTGCGGGATCTGGGACGTTCAGTCTGCCCTTGGCTGATCGTGCAGAGGTACATGCGGTCGAGGGTGACGCCGCCATGACCGCGGCGCTGGACCACGGGTGGCGCATGTCGACCGGCCTAAAGCCCGTCACGCACGAGACCCGAGACCTGTTCCGCCGTCCCTTGCTGCCCGATGAACTGGCCAAGACCGACGCGGTCGTAATCGACCCGCCACGTGCCGGCGCAGAGGCGCAGATTGCCGAGATCGTCAAAGCGATGCCGCCAGTTCTGGCTTATGTTTCGTGCAACCCGGTCACCTTTGCGCGGGATGCCGCTGTGCTGATTGCCGCCGGTTATACGTTGAATTGGGTGCAAGTCGTTGATCAATTCCGCTGGTCATCCCATGTGGAGCTGGCAGCGCAATTCACTGCGCCGGAAGTACAACGCAAGCGCAAATAACGCACAGCTAAGGTGGGCAGGACAAACATGCGGGAACGTCTGGGAAGATGGGTCGAAGGACGGGCCGTCAGCAATTTCATCATCGGTGTCATTGTGTTCAACGCCGCCCTGCTGGGCATGGAAACCGCGCCTTCGTTGATGGAAAAATATGGCGCGGTAATCCTGTTTCTCGACCGCGTATGTCTGTTCATTTTCGTCGCTGAAATCACTCTCAAGATCTTTGCGCGCGGGATCGGGTTCTTTCGCAACGGTTGGAATGTATTCGACTTTACCGTCGTTGCCATCGCGCTGGTGCCTGCCGTGCAAGGC
Source organism: Sulfitobacter sp. BSw21498 (assembly GCF_006064855.1). Taxonomy (NCBI): domain Bacteria; kingdom Pseudomonadati; phylum Pseudomonadota; class Alphaproteobacteria; order Rhodobacterales; family Roseobacteraceae; genus Sulfitobacter; species Sulfitobacter sp. BSw21498. The sequence continues at coordinate 2,523,088 of NZ_CP040753.1, read as the reverse complement.
CTGTCGGTACTGCGCGCATTGCGTATTTTGCGGGTGTTGCGCGTGCTATCCGTCGCCCCCCGTCTGCGCCGCGTCGTCGAAGGTTTCATCACCGCGCTGCCCGGCATGGGCTCGGTCTTTTTGCTGATGACTATTATCTTTTATATCGGTTCGGTGATCGCGACCAAGCTGTTCAGCACTCACTTTCCTGAATGGTTCGGATCGCTGCCCGCCAGCGCCTATAGCCTGTTCCAGATCATGACGCTGGAAAGCTGGTCGATGGGCATCGTGCGGCCCGTGATGGAAGTGTACCCTTATGCGTGGGTGTTTTTCGTGCCGTTTATTCTGGTCACGACCTTTGCCGTGGTGAACTTGCTGGTCGGTCTGATTGTGAACTCGATGCAGGATGCGCATAACGAAGAAGAAACCGTGCGCACCGATGCCTACCGGCTTGAGGTGATGGAGAAGCTGGAAGCGATCGAAAAGCGGCTGGCAGAGACCACCCGCCAGTAACGGCTTTTTGACCGCATCGATATTTGCTACATGGTAGGGCATCCACATAAGGGCCGAAAAGGCCACGGGAACGAGGCATTGTGAACATGAAACGCAGAAATCTGATTCTGGGTGGCACCGCGCTTGTGGCGCTTGGGGCCTGCAGCAGCAGTAAATTTAAACGGTACAACGGGCCACAGGTCACCTATGTGATCGTCAACAAAGGCGACCGACGGATGTACCTGATGCACCACGATAAGGTGTTGGAATCATATGATATCAAACTGGGATTCGCACCCGTAGGCCATAAGGTCTATGAGGGGGACGGCCGTACGCCCGAAGGAATCTATCGGATCGACCGGCGCAATCCGAACAGTCGGTTCCACCTATCGATCGGGATCGATTACCCCAACGAGATGGACCGGGCGCGCGCCAATGAGATGGGTAAAAGCCCCGGTGGCGATATCTTTATCCACGGTCAAAAGACTGCCAAGGACAAGAATCGCACGGATTGGACGTGGGGATGTATCTCTGTCACTAATGACGAGATGGAGGATATCTACGCGATGGTCGGCAATAATACACCCATCGCGCTGAACCCCTGAGTAGTCAGAACTTTAGAAAGTGACCGTGATGGTCACTTTCCCATCACCATCGTCCACCAGATCTTGCCGTTTTCTTCCTGGTGCCAGGAAAAGCCCATGTTCAAAGCGTCTTTGGACATGACGATTCGGCGGGTATCTGGTTGTTCCATCCAGGCGGCGAGGGTTTCCAGCTCTGTCTCGTAGGTCTCCGAGATGACTTCGCCGACCAACGCACCGGTATAGCCCACGCGCTGAATACGATCGACGGGCGACGACCCGTCCGACCCAAAGTGCCACGGGCGGTTTTGCACGGCCATATCGCGCGCATGGGTTGCTGCGGCGGCGTTAAGCTGTGCGTTCAGTTGCACCTGCGAAAGACCCGAAGCACCGCGCAGCGCGTTTACGGAATCCAGCATGCGGAACTGCAATTTGCCGGTGTCATTGCGGCCGATCTTGTACACGGATGGGGCCGCGCGGCCGTCAGATGCCATGGTTTGCGGCGCAGGGGTACAAGCCGCCAGCGCCACGGTCAGGAAAATAAGGATTGAAAACAGACGGATCATGGCGCAACTCCACGCGATTGGTTTTGTTGTGCCATACAGCGTGATGCGTTGCAGATCAAACGCACATGAGCGTGAGCGCGCCTGTTAACGCTTGTTTGATTTGAAACTGCGACTTTCAAGCCATATACGACAATATTATACTAGGTTGTAACTACCTTCAGGAGACATTTGATGTCTGATAAGAAATTTACCCTTTCGTCACGCCGTGCCTTCCTTGCAGGAAGCGCCGCGATGCTCGCAACACCTGCCTTGGCCCAAAGCAGTGTGAACGGCGACGCGACGACCGAGACGGAGCGTGACCTGACCGAAAGCGTGCGCCGCAACACCTCTAGCTTCCGCACGCTGGATTGGCAGCCCTATTTCACCAACACCAAGAACGGCGCCATTCTGGTCGATATCGACAGCCGCGCCGTGCATTACTGGTCCGAAGACCAGTCGATCTACAAGCTGTACCCCTCTAGCGTGCCGCTGACCGAAGAGCTGACCCGCCGTGGTCGTACCAGCGTTATCCAAAAGGTTGTCGGCCCTACATGGCGCCCCACACCGTCGATGCTGGAACGTAACCCGGAATGGCCTGCGGTCATCGGGCCGGGCCCTGACAACCCCTTGGGCACCCATGCGCTGTACCTCAGCTGGACGTATTATCGTATCCATGGGACGCATGACACACGCAAGATCGGCCGTCGTTCGTCGAATGGCTGTGTCGGCCTGTACAATGAACATATCGCTGAACTTTTCGGCATGGCAAACGTAGGCACCCAAGTGTTGCTTATTTGACAACTTTTTAGCGATTGTGGTGCTGAAATGCTGAATCCGTGTTTGCAATTCCCCGCTGATGCTGTTTAGAAAGTTTTACGAGGTAAGTCTTGGGCGCGTGCTATCACCCTGTGAAGTACGCCTTTTCTGGAGGTTATGTTATGAAGAAACTTGTTCTCGCCGCTGCTTTGACAGCTGCCGCATCGACAGCATTCGCTGGTTCGCTCGCAGAGCCAATCATCGAAGCACCCGTAATCGTTGAAGAGTCCACCTCTTCTTCCTCGGGCATCCTGATCCCCCTGCTGCTGCTGGCCGTTGTAGCTGCTGCAGTTGCTTCCGACTAATTTAGTCGAAGTTTCAGTTAGAAAAGGCGGTGTTTTACACCGCCTTTTTTTATGCCTGATGGCCAACGCCAGATGGCATACGGACAAAAGAAAAGCGCCTGTAGCAACAGGCGCTTTCTTTGTTTCCAGACCCGGGCTTGACGGGGCCGGGTGGATCAGTCGATCCAGCCCTGTAGGTTTTCCTCGATCACATTCGACAGCGCCTTGATGTGCAGAGCGTCGTCATTGAGGCAGGGGATATAGTGAAACTCCTCGCCGCCCGCATGTTCAAAGCTTTCCTTGATCTCTTCGTTGATCTCTTCGAGCGTTTCGATGCAATCGGCTGAAAAGGCCGGGGCGCAGACGGCGATCTTTTTGTTGCCGGCTTCGGCCTGCCGCGCGACCTCTTCCACGGTATAGGGCTGTAGCCATTCTTCGGGGCCGAACTTCGACTGGAAGGTGGTCATGATCTGCGTGTCATCCCAGCCCAGCCGTTCTTTCAACAGGCGCGTCGTTTTCTGACACTGGCAGTGATAGGGGTCGCCCTCCATCAGATAGCGCAGCGGGACACCGTGGTAGGAGCACAATAGCTTGTCGGGCTTTGTCTCCATCTTGGCGTAGGCCTTCTCGATCGAGGTGGCGAGCGCTTTGATATAGTCGGGGCGGTCGAAATAGGGCTGAACCGTACGCGCGGCGGGCTGCCATTTCTCTTTGCCTAACGCCGCGAAAAACGCATCATTTGCGGTAGCCGATGTGGCACCGGCGTAGTGCGGATAAAGCGGAAAGAACAAGATCTTCTGACAGCCCGCAGCGGTCATCGCAGCGACCTTGGACTGGGTCGACGGGTTGCCGTAGCGCATGCAAAAATCGACCATAACTGCGTCACCATACCGCGCCTGCATCGCCTCTTTTATCTTCGCGGTTTGCTGTTTGGTGATGGTCATCAGCGGGCTTTCCCCCGCCTCGTGGTTCCAGATCGACTTGTAGGCGGCACCGCTGGTGAACGGGCGTTTCGACAAAATCACCAGCTGAAGCAACGGTTGCCATTTCCACGGGCTATAGTCGATCACGCGGCGATCAGACAGAAATTCCGATAGATAACGGCGCATTGACCAGTAATCGTAGTTGTCTGGCGTGCCGAGGTTGGCCAGCAAGATGCCCACCTTGGCGGAGGGAACGGCGGGGTGGTCAGGTTGGGCATTGGCTGGGCGCAGCTGCGTCATCTGGCATTCCTTTTCTGCATTTATCGCTGAGATAAACGGTTTGGGTCGGGCGTCAATCGCGCAGCGGCGTTTCGGCCGTGGCCAGCGCATCCGCCAACCGATGCTGCGCAGAGCCGGGTCGCAAGGGTTTTGGCTGGCTGTCCGCCGGTGCCCATCCTGCCAGAAACACCAGCTCAAACGTCGCTTTGATGCGCCCCTCTGGGGTCGCATAGTGGTCTCGGTAAAGCTGCCCCGCGGCCTCAAAAATCGCGCGGCCACTGGGGCGGCGCAACCGGCTGTCCATCGCGTTGGCCTCGCCCATGGCGCGCAGGTCGCGCATCAGGTGCCAAATGTCGGTATATTCAACGGTCAACGTCACGGAATCGGCCACCGGCAGGGCAAGTCCCGCGCGTTGCAGCAGCCCGCCGATGTCGCGCAGTTCGGCCATGGGGGCGATGCGCGGCGACAGGCCGCCGGTGATCGCGGCTTCGGCTTGCCCCAGACAGGCGCGCAGTTCGTGCAGGGTTTGCCCACCAAACCCGACGCTGAGGAACAGCCCGTCCGGTTGCAGTGCACGGCGCGACTGGATGATCTGCCCCACCGGATCATTCGCCCAATGCATCCCCATGGCATGTACCACCAGATCATGCGCGCCTTGGATCAGCGCCAGCGTGTCCGTATCGCTGACCAGCGTCGCATTCGGGTGCAATGCGCCCCAGACCTGCGGAAAACCTGTGACAATCGCCGCAGATTTAAAGCTTCTGTTAACCAAAGCCAGCCGATCATCGACTTCTTCAAAGGCGGCACGGTGCAGAAACAGGGCGTCATCTGTGGCGCGGCTGCGGTGGCGGGTCAGGGCCGCGCGATCTGTCAGGGTGTGTGAAGCGTTCATGAAAGGATACTAAGGTCATGCGAGGCCAGTTACAAACCGCAGTTGCGTTGATTTACCCGCCGTCCTGTCTGGCGTGCGGCGCACCTGTGGACGGGGATGGCGGGCTATGCGGCCCGTGCTGGCGCGATACGGCGTTTATTGACGGCGTTGTCTGTGAGACCTGCGGTGTGCCATTGCTGGGCGACGGTGCCGACGGGGATGCTTTATGCGACGCCTGTCTGGCCCATCCGCCTTTGTGGGATCATGGGCGGGCGGCGCTGCTATACCGCGAGACGGGGCGCCGTCTGGTTCTGGCGCTCAAGCATGGCGACCGTCAGGACATCGCCAAACCCGCAGGCCGCTGGATGGCACGCGTGATTGCGCCGTTCGTCACGCCCACGACGCTGGTCATACCGGTGCCGCTACATTGGTCGCGGCTGTGGAAACGGCGGTTCAACCAGTCGGCCCTGCTCGCCAAGGCGATTGCCCGCGAGCGGGGGCTCGGGTGGTGCCCCGATGCGCTGCGCAGGGTCAGGCGTACGCAATCGCTGGATGGCAAAGGGCGGGGCGAACGCTTTGCCCATCTGGACGGTGCGATCACGGCCCACCCGCGCCGCGCCCACTTAATGGCGGGGCGGCCTGTGCTGTTGGTGGATGATGTGATGACCTCTGGTGCGACGTTGCAGGCGGCGGCTTTGGCCTGTCTGGCGGTCGGGGCAGGTCCAATCTGCATTGTGACACTGGCAAGAGTGGCAAAAGATACTTAAGTCTTGGTCCAACCCATTTGTTGAAAGGACATCAACATGCAACCTGTCGAGATCTATACATCGCCGCTTTGCGGTTTTTGCCATGCTGCCAAACGTCTGCTGAATGAAAAAGGCATCAGCTTTGCCGAAGTCGACGTGTTGGCCCAGCCAGAGCGCAAGTCCGAGATGATCACGCGTGCCAATGGCGGGCGCACGGTGCCGCAAATCTTTATCGGAGATACCCATGTCGGCGGCTGTGACGATCTGTATGCACTGGAACGTGCGGGCAAGCTGGACGCGTTGTTGGCAGCCTGATGCAGGCGGCCCTGATCCAGCTGAATGTCAGCGACACACCGGCCCGCAATCTGGCGGGCACGGTAGAGATGGTGCGCGATGCTGCGGCGCAGGGGGCTGAATTTATCCTCACCCCCGAGGTGACGAACTGCGTGTCCACCAGCCGCGATCATCAGCGCAGTGTTTTGCAGCACGAGGACAACGACATCACTCTAGCCGCACTGCGCGACGCGGCGCGAGAGGCTGGCATCTGGTTGTTGATCGGATCGCTGGGGCTCAAGACGGGGGATGCGGACGGGCGCTTTGCCAACCGGTCGTTCCTGATTGATCCGCAGGGGCAGATCAAAGCCCGCTATGACAAGATCCACATGTTCGACGTGGATATCGACGAAGGTGAAAGCTACCGCGAATCAGCGGGCTACCGTCCCGGCGATCAAGCCGTTGTGGCGCAGACCCCTTTTGCCAAAATCGGGATGAGCATCTGTTACGATATGCGCTTTCCCAAGCTTTATCAGGCGCTGGCGGATGCGGGGGCCACGATCCTGACCATGCCTGCCGCGTTTTCCCCTGTGACCGGTGCCGCGCATTGGCATACGCTGCTGCGCGCCCGCGCGATCGAGACAGGGTGTTTCGTGTTGGCCCCCGCGCAAACCGGCACCCATCACAGCGATCGTCACAAGACCCGCGACACCTTTGGCCATTCGCTGGTCGTCGCCCCGTGGGGAGAGGTGCTTTTGGATGCCGGCACCGCGCCGGGCATTTACCCGTTCACGCTGGAAATGGCGCGTGTACAAGAGGCACGTACCCGCGTACCCAGTCTTGCCAACCGGCGGGAATTTGGGGCACCTTAGAAGACGACTATGACGGAAAATCGAAACTCACTTGCGATCACCTTGATCAGCGAATTGCTGTCGGCTGATCAACGGATGCGCACCCGGCTGACCCGGGCGCTGCCTAAAGGGATGGAGATTTCTCATTTTTCGGTGCTGAACAATCTGGCATGGCATGACGGCGAAAAGACCCCCGCGCAACTGGCCGAAACGTTCAACGTTACCCGTGGCGCGATGACGAATACGCTGAACAAACTGGTTTGGGCGGGCTATGTGCATATCCGCCCGGATTGGGACGATGCGCGGCGCAAGATGGTGGCGATCAGCCCTGCGGGCCGGAATGCGCGGGACCATGCGATCCGGCAAATATCCCCGTTGATCAATGACGTGGCGGATGATCTGGGCGAGGCGCAGGTGCGTGCCACGCTCGAAACCCTACGCGCCCTGCGGCGCCAGCTGGAAGGCTGACGCCGTCTTGGGTCACTCTGGCTTTAGGCTGGCGGTGACATAATTCACGCTCAGGTCACGGTCTGATAGACGCCACGACCATGTGATCGGGTTAAACACGAACCCCTTGCGATCGACCGCCGTTAGCCCTGCCTTATGCAGCAGGTCAAAGAGTTCGTCAGGTGTGATGAACTTTGACCAGTCATGTGTGCCTTTGGGCAGCCAGCGCATGACATGCTCTGCGCCGACAATCGCCATCATGAACGACTTTGGGTTCCGGTTCAGGGTCGAGCAGAGGTGCAACCCGCCGGGCTTTAGCAGGGTGCGGCAGGCGATCAGATAGTCGATGGGCGAGGCGACGTGTTCGACAACTTCCATGTTCAGCACAACGTCGAACTGTTCACCCGCTTCAGCCAGTGCCTCGGCCGTGGTGTGGCGATAGTCGATCTCGAGCCCCGATTGCTGCGCATGGACTTGGGCCACCGGAATGTTGCCCGCAGCGGCATCGGCACCGACCACGGTCGCACCCAAACGCGCCATCGGTTCAGACAGCAGCCCGCCGCCGCAGCCGATATCCAGAATGCGCAGCCCGCGAAACGGCTGGGGGGCTTTCAGATCGCGGTAGAACTCTCCGGCGATTTGAGTGGTGATGTAATCCAGACGGCAGGGGTTGAGCATATGCAGCGGCTTGAACTTGCCGTTCTCGTCCCACCATTCAGCGGCCATGGCCTGAAACTTTTCGATCTCGGCGGGGTCAACTGTGCTTTGAGGCGCTTGCATTCTGATCTCTCTGTGCTCTTTTGGGTCCAATGACTATATAGGGCTGTAATGGACAAAATCCCGGACCAAAAGCGCGCAGTGCAATATCTTCACCCGCCGATCGATCCGTTCGATCAGCGGATGATGGACATGGGCGATGGTCATTCGATCTATGTTGAACAATGCGGCAACCCTGATGGCATCCCCGTCGTGGTGTTGCACGGCGGCCCCGGCGGCGGGTGCAGCCCGTCGATGCGGCGCTATTTCGATGCCGAGAAATACCATGTGATCCTGTTTGATCAACGCGGGTGCGGGCGGTCCAAGCCTTTTGCGTCGGTCATCAACAACACGACGTGGGATCTGGTGTCGGATATCGAACATATCCGCGAAGCGCTTGGCATCGAGAAATGGATCGCCTTTGGCGGCAGCTGGGGGGCGACGCTGGCGTTGATCTATGCCGAAACGCACCCTGATCGGGTCCGCAACATCATCCTGCGCGGCGTCTTTATGATGACGCAGGCCGAGCTTGACTGGTTCTATGGTGGTGGCGCGGGCAAGTTCTGGCCTGACCTTTGGGCGCGGTTCACCAGCCTGATCCCCGAGGCAGAGCACGGCGATCTGATCGCGGCCTATCACCGGCGCTTATTCTGTGGCGACCGCATGACCGAAGTGAAATACGGCAAGGCCTGGGCCGCGTGGGAAAACGGGCTGGCGTCGATCCATTCATCGGGTGGGTCGTATGAGGGACCGGGAGAGTATTCGCGTACCTTTGCCCGGTTAGAGAATCACTATTTCACGAACGCGGGTTTTCTTGAGTTTGACGGACAGATCCTTGCGCATGTGGATCGCATTGCCCATATTCCTGGCGTGATTGTCCAAGGCCGCTACGATATGATTTGCCCCCCTTCAAGCGCGTATGAGCTGGCACAGGCTTGGCCTAATGCCGAGCTCAAGATGGTGCGTAATGCCGGCCATGCGCTGTCCGAACCCGGGATCAGCGCCGAACTGGTGCGCACGATGGACCGGATTGCAGCGCAATGACCCGTTCTTTGATGGACCGTCGTGCGTTATTTGCCTCGGGTGCCGCTGCTGCCTTGTTGGCTGCGACGGGCGTGTCGGCGGCGTCCATGCCCAAGGCGGGCGGGCGGTTGCGGATGGCGCTGTCGGGTGCGGCGCGCAGCGATACATGGGGGCAGGGCGACGGTCTGTTCATGCAGGTCGCGCGGCAGGGTCTGATCTTTGACACGCTGACCGAAATCGCTGCAGACGGGACATTGCGCGGAGAGCTGGCAACCGCGTGGCAGGGCAGCGAAGACGGGCGTGTCTGGCTGGTCGATCTGCGCAAGGATGTGTTGTTTCACGACCAGCAACCGCTGACCGCGCGCGATGTTGCAGCCTCGCTGGCGTTGGATGGTGTGGTAGAGGCGACCGGAACGCATCAGGTGCGCATCACGATGACTATGCCTGCGATGGATTTGCCCTTTACGCTGGCGGACCCGCGCCATGTCATTCGCGCTGCCCATGCGATGGACGATGGCATCGGCACCGGCCTGTACCGTCTGCGTCGTTTTACGCCGGGTCAGCAGGTTTTGGCCGAACGTGTGACGGATCACTACAAAGGCCGCAGCGCCGGATGGTTCGATACGGTGGAACTGGTTTCCATCCCCGCGCAGCAGGTCCGTGCACAAGCAATGGCCGAATATCTGGTCGAAGCTGCCGACCTGAACGATGGCGAAGCCCTTCAATCCTTTGATGATATTGCCCTGTTGCCCCATGCTCGGGGGGTGACGCACGCGGTGTCGCGCAGCATCGCCATGCCCCTGCGTACCGGCCAACATCGACCACTGGATAACCTGCGTGCGGCCGAACGTTGGTGGCTGGCCTAGGCGGGGCAGGCACACAGGGCTTGCAGTTTCACATATACGGGCGTATATGGCTTCATAACAGCGGCGCATCGGGGTCCACACCTGAGGCTCCACCGATCTTGAACACGGGCCGCGCGCCCGTTTTTTTGTGCCTGCTCAAAACTGCAGGATGATAGTGAGAATATGAACAACGACCTGATTGCAAAAGCAGCCATTGATCGCCGCATGGCCGAGATCATCACACCGGTGATCGAGGATCTGGGGTTTGAACTTGTGCGCGTGCGCCTGATGTCAGGCAAAACGACCACCTTGCAGCTTATGGCGGACCGCCCTGACGGCGGCATCGAAGTGGACGAGCTGGCCTTGATCAGCCAGTCTGTCAGTGCCGTTCTCGACGTCGAGGACCCGATCATCGAAGAGTATACTCTTGAGGTTTCCAGCCCCGGCATCGACCGCCCGCTGACGCGCCTCAAGGATTTCGAGATGTTCGAGGGCTATGAGGCCAAGATCGAAACCGCCGACCTGATCGATGGGCGCCGCCGCTTTAAGGGCGAACTGGCGGGCATTGAGGGCGACGAGGTGCTGATCAACGTTGAAGAGGGCACCATTGGCCTGAAGTTCGACTGGCTGACCGACGCGAAACTGGTCCTGACCGACGATCTGATCAAAGAAATGCTGCGCCAGCGTAAAGCGTCCGGTGCGATTGACGAAACCAAATTCGATGACATCGAGACCGAAGGGTCCACCGAGGGAGACGACTAAATGGCCATTACATCTGCCAACCAGCTGGAACTGCTGCAAACCGCCGAGGCTGTGGCCCGCGAAAAGATGATCGACCCCAATCTGGTGGTTGAAGCGATGGAAGAATCGCTCGCTCGGGCGGCCAAGTCGCGGTACGGCGCTGAAATGGACATCCGCGTCGCGATTGACCGCAAGACAGGGCGCGCGACCTTTACCCGTGTCCGTACGGTTGTGGCCGACGACGAGTTTGAAAACTATCAGGCAGAATTCACGGTTGAGCAGGCCAAGCAGTATATGGCCAACCCCGAAGTCGGTCAGGAATTCAGCGAAGAAGTCCCGCCGGTTGAGATGGGCCGCATCGCGGCGCAATCCGCCAAGCAGGTGATCTTGCAAAAGGTCCGCGAAGCAGAGCGTGACCGCCAGTACGAAGAATTCAAAGACCGCGCCGGCACGATCATCAACGGTTTGGTCAAACGCGAGGAATACGGCAACGTCATCGTCGATGTGGGTGCTGGCGAAGCGATCCTGCGTCGTAACGAAAAGATCGGCCGCGAAAGCTACCGTCCGAACGACCGTATCCGCGTCTACATCAAAGACGTGCGCCGCGAACAGCGTGGCCCGCAAATCTTCCTGAGCCGTACCGCGCCCGAATTCATGGCCGAACTGTTCAAGATGGAAGTGCCCGAAATCTATGACGGCATCATCGAGATTAAGGCTGTTGCCCGTGATCCCGGTTCGCGTGCCAAGATTGCCGTGATCAGCTATGATAACTCAATCGATCCGGTTGGTGCCTGCGTTGGTATGCGCGGCAGCCGTGTTCAGGCTGTTGTGAACGAGCTTCAGGGCGAAAAGATCGACATTATTCCGTGGAACGAGGACCAGCCAACGTTCTTGGTCAACGCGCTTCAGCCTGCTGAAGTCTCCAAGGTTGTTCTGGACGAAGAAGCCGGTAAAATCGAAGTTGTTGTACCAGAAGAGCAACTGTCGCTGGCGATTGGCCGTCGTGGTCAAAACGTGCGTCTCGCGTCTCAACTGACCGGGCTGACCATCGACATTATGACCGAAGAGCAAGAGAGCCAGCGCCGTCAGGCCGAGTTCGAACTGCGCACCAAGCTGTTCATGGACAATCTGGATCTAGACGAATTCTTTGCCCAGCTTCTGGTTTCCGAAGGGTTCAGCAACCTTGAAGAAGTCGCATATGTCGAAGTAGGCGAGCTGCTGGTCATCGACGGCGTTGACGAAGACACGGCCAGCGAACTGCAGGCCCGTGCCCGCGACGTGATCGAAGCGCACAACAAAGCGGCGATTGATGCGGCCCGTGCCTTGGGCGTGGACGACACGCTTATTGAATTCGACGGCCTGACACCCCAAATGATTGAGGCGCTGGCCAAGGACGACGTCAAAACGCTCGAAGATTTCGCGACTTGCGCGGATTGGGAACTGGCTGGCGGCTGGACGACCGTGAATGGCGAACGCACCAAGGATGACGGGACACTTGAACCTTTCGACCTTTCGCTGGAAGATGCGCAAAAGTTGATCATGACGGCGCGCGTCTTGCTGGGCTGGGTAGATCCCGCTGAGCTTGAGACCGATGAGGTTGAAGAAGACCTTGATATCGACACGGACGAGGAGGCCGAGGCCTGATCGCGGGGCTTTGGGGAACGATATGACACGTGGTGGCGTTTCTAAAGACCGGGAAGACGGTCCCGAACGAAAGTGTATCGCCACTGGCGAGGCGCAGCCCAAAAACGGGCTGATCCGCTTTGTTGTTGGTCCCGACATGCATGTTTTCCCGGATATTCTGGGAAAACTACCCGGACGAGGGATGTATGTGTCGGCGGATCGGGATGCGTTGGAAAAAGCGGCCAAGAAGGGCTTGTTCGCCCGTTCGGCCAAGCAACCTGTAAAGGTTGCGGATGATTTGGTGGAAGAAGTTGAAAAGCAGCTTGTTCGCCGTGTAGTTGACCTGATTTCGTTGCAACGCAAGGCGGGTAAGGCCGTTGCGGGCTACGAAAAAGTCAAAGGTTGGCTGCAAATGGAAGAAGCCGAAGTGTTGATCCAGGCAGTAGATGGATCGGGCCGCGGCAAATCGAAACTAAGTACGCCGCATTTCGGTCATTACATTGGCTGGCTGACGGCAGACGAATTGGGTTTGGCTTTCGGACGCCAAACTGTGATACATGGGGCGCTCGCCTCTGGTGGTCTTACCTCTCGTGTTGTAGAGGAAGCTCAGCGGTTAAAAGGCGTGCGCATAAACGAGGGTGGCAACGGTCACCCGAAAGGATAGACGAGCTTCATGAGCGATAGTGACGGCAAAAAGACATTGGGCCTGCGGGGTGCGCCTTCGCGCCCTGGTAACGTAAAGCAAAGCTTTAGCCACGGACGGACGAAAAACGTCGTGGTCGAGACCAAGCGCAAGCGCGTTGTGGTGCCCAAACCTGCTGGCGCAAAAGCCGGCGGCGGTAGCAATCCATCGCTCGGGGATCCCTCCAAGCGTCCGGCAGGCATTACGGATTCCGAAATGGAACGCCGGCTGAAGGCGGTTCAGGCGGCCCGCGCCCGCGAGGCAGAAGAAGCCGAAGCACGTGCCGCTGACGAAAAGGCCCGCGCGGAAGACCGCGAGCGTCGTCGTGCCGAAATCGATGCGAAAGAAGCCGAAGAACGCGAGCGCGTCGAAAGCCTGAAGGCGAAAGCCGAAGAGGACGAGCGTCGCAAAAAAGAAGCGGAAGCTGCGGCAGTCGCTGCATCAGCACCCGCAGCGGCCCCCGCCGCACCGCGTACGCCAAACGTCAAATCTGGCGTACCCACACCTGTGGTACGCAAGAAAGAAGGCGACCGCGAGGAAACCAACAAACGCAACAAGGGTGGCGACGATAGCCGCCGTTCGGGTAAACTGACGCTGAACCAGGCTCTGTCCGGTGGCGAAGGTGGCCGTCAGCGCTCTATGGCGCAGATGAAGCGCAAGCAGGAACGTCAGCGCCAGAAGGCCATGGGCGGTTCGGTCGAGCGTGAAAAGATCGTGCGCAACGTCAATCTTCCGCCGGCGATTGTTGTCTCCGAGCTGGCCAATCGTATGGCCGAACGCGTCGGCGCGGTTGTCAAAGCTTTGATGACCAACGGCATGATGGTGACGCAGAATGAAACCATCGACGCGGATACCGCCGAACTGATCATCGAGGAATTCGGCCACAAGGTCGTACGCGTTTCTGACGCTGACGTCGAAGACGTGATCAAAGAAGCCGAAGACGATCCGAAAGACCTGGTTTCGCGTCCTCCGGTCATCACGATCATGGGCCACGTTGACCATGGTAAAACATCGCTGCTTGACGCGATCCGCAAAGCCAAGGTTCAGACCGGCGAAGCGGGCGGTATCACGCAGCACATCGGTGCCTATCAGGTCACAACCGACAATGGTCAGGTTCTGAGCTTCCTCGATACACCGGGCCACGCGGCCTTTACCTCGATGCGGTCGCGCGGTGCGCAAGTCACCGACATCGTTGTGCTGGTCGTCGCTGCGGATGACGCTGTGATGCCTCAGACGATCGAAGCGATCCACCACGCGAAAGCGGCAAAAGTGCCGATGATCGTGGCGATCAACAAGATCGACAAATACGAAGCCAACCCTGACAAAGTTCGCACCGATCTGCTGCAACACGAGGTCATCGTCGAAAAGATGTCCGGTGAAACGCAGGACGTCGAAGTGTCGGCTGTAACGGGTCAAGGTCTGGACGAACTGCTGGAAGCCATCGCGCTGCAGGCGGAACTGCTGGAACTGAAAGCGAACCCGAACCGTGCCGCGGTTGGTGCCGTGATCGAAGCGCAGCTTGACGTGGGCCGTGGCCCTGTTGCGACTGTGCTTATTCAAAATGGTACCCTGCGCCAAGGCGACATCTTTGTTGTGGGTGAGCAATACGGTAAGGTACGTGCGCTGATCAACGACATGGGCGAACGCGTCACAGAAGCCGGCCCGTCGGTGCCTGTCGAGGTGCTTGGCCTCAATGGGACACCAGGTGCGGGCGACGTGTTGAACGTGACCGAAACCGAAGCGCAGGCGCGTGAGATCGCAGAATATCGCGAAAAAGCCGCCAAGGATAAACGCGCTGCGGCCGGTGCGGCGACGACGCTGGAACAGCTGATGGCGAACGCCAAGGTGAACGAGACGGTCAGCGAGCTGCCTTTGTTGATCAAAGCAGACGTGCGTGGCTCTGCCGAAGCGATCGTGCAAGCGATGGAGAAAATCGGCAACGATGAAGTCCGCGTACGGATTCTGCATTCGGGTGTCGGTGCGATCACAGACACTGATGTCGGCCTTGCCGAAGCATCGAACGCGCCGATCATCGGCTTTAACGTCCGTGCAAACGCTTCTGCCCGTGCCTCGGCGAACCAAAAAGGCGTCGAGATCCGTTATTACTCTGTCATCTATGACATGATTGATGATGTGAAAGCGGCGGCGAGCGGCCTGCTGAGCAACGAGATCCGCGAACACTTCATCGGCTATGCGTCGATCAAAGAAGTGTTCAAAGTGACCGGCGTTGGCAAGGTTGCGGGCTGTCTTGTGACCGAAGGCAAAGCAAGCCGCGCTGCTGGTGTTCGCTTGCTCCGCGAGAACGTTGTGATCCACGAAGGCACGCTGAAAACGCTCAAGCGCTTCAAGGACGAAGTTTCCGAAGTACCGTCAGGCCAGGAATGTGGTATGGCGTTCGAGAACTACGAAGACATCCGCCCCGGCGACGTTATCGAGATCTTCACACGTGAAGAAGTCGTCCGCACGCTCGAGTGATCTAAACTTCGTTCGATATTTGATGATCAGAAGCCCGGTTGAATGTCCGGGCTTCTGTCGTTTCAAACACCCGTTTATCCTCGTTAAAGCTCAGCCGGTCGACACAGACCCGATCGTCCGCGATTTTGATGACGTTGAAGTCGTTCGGCTCTCCGCGTACTCGCGACGATAGGCTCGTCCCCGCGTGCAACTGGATCGCAGTCGTTCCGCCAGATTCTACGGTGAAGTTTTCCGCGTGCCACGTGTGCAAGTGCCCCGATAGGATCAGGTTCGCCCCGCAAGACAGCAGTTTTTCCAGCGCCACGTCTGCGCCGGGGATCGGTTTCTTTTTGGTATGGTTGGGATGCTGTAGTGGATGATGAACGACCAGAATGCGGGCCTTGCGCGCGGCAGTATCATCCATGGCTTTACAGGCGTGGGCAATCCGCCCCGCCGTCAGCTTCCCTGTCTGCCATGAAAACCGGTCAACCGAGTTGATGCCGATCACCACCATATCGTCGTTTTCGAACCGTGGGGTAAGGTCGGTGTTGATCCACTTGCGGTACCGGCGCCACGGCATAAAGAACCGTTGAAAGGGGCGGTCCAGCAACACATCATGGTTGCCCGGCACGCCTAGAACGGGTGCATTGAGGCGCTGGATAAAGTTATGTGCTTCTTCAAACTGGCTACGCCGTGCGCGTTGCGTGAAATCGCCCGATATTGCGACGATATCCGGCTCAAGCGCGTTCACGCAGGACAACAGTGGTTCCAGCAGATCCGGTCGGTCTTTGCCAAAGTGTAAATCGGATAGGTGCACCAATGTGCTCATCTTACAACCTCGTTGAATTCGGCGGGCACGATCAATTGCAACGCCTCGCGCTGCATCTCTAGCTTGAACGGACCTTTCATGCGGGTCAGTTCTCCGTCGCGGGCGACGGGGCGTGATTTATGCGCCATCTCAAGCGTGATCTCGTTCCCGCAGTGCATTTGATAGTCGGTTTCCCGTTTCGCAACGCCGAACGCCAATGCTGCAGCGTGTTTGAACAGGCCCCATCGGTCTGTGTCCGGGGCTACCAGCAGCACCATGCCGCCCTTGGCGATACAATCTTCGCCGCTGAGGCCCATCTGGTTCAACTGAAAGGCGTTGCTGATCGCAAAGACCAAAGGGGTCCGGTGTTTAAACGATTTTCCATCGACTGTGACTGTCAGTTTAAGAGGCGCACGAAGCGTTGCCAACGCCTTAACCACCGACCAATAGGCGGCGATTCGGCTGCGGCCCCAGCGATCGTATATGCCTTCGCGGGTTTTCAGAATGGCGGCATAGGCCCCGATGCTGGCGTTGTTCAGGAAGGCGTTGCCGTTGATCTTGGCGATATCCGTGGGCCGCAACGCGCCATTGGCGATGACATCGACAGCTTCATCCACCGTTTCGGGCAGGTTCAAGGAGCGCGCGAAATAGTTGAATGTCCCCGCAGGAATAATGCCCATCTGATTGGGCACATTCGCCAGCCCCGCGGCAACGCCGCTGATTGTGCCGTCCCCACCAGAGGCGACAATGGTCGCGTCGGGGTTATCCTCGGCTGTAGATTGCGCCAATTTGCCAAGATCCGCGCCATTGGGCGAAAATTCAACGAAGCTGACGGGAATGTCGTGGTGTTCAAACCGGTCTGAAATACGGGACCTGCGTTCTATCCCGTCTTTGCGGCCAGAGCCCTTGTTTAAGATAACGATTACGCGCGAAGGCTTCATGTTTGATCCATCCTTGATGACCTAAGCAAACGCTTGGGAAAGAGGTTGGTTCAGATGTTTCGCGGCAGTTTGGTCTCTCGGCAGGTCAGCTTTGGCGCTGAATCGGCTTGCCTGTGTAGATCGCGTTATCAACCTTAACCGATATGCGGCCATCGGGCATGTCGCGCACAAAAATACCCTGGACTGAAACCGTAGACCCGATTGTGATTGTACATAGCATTACTTCCTCCCCGAAGAACCAGCAGTTGCATCTTTATAGGCGACTATTTGCTCACGTCTAGCAACAAAAAAGTCGTTAGCGCAGCATTTTAACGCTTAGAGAAACAGAGGCGCAGGGGCGCTCGCTCTACAGCCAGTCGCGCAGGATCGGGATCAGTGGAATGTCGGCGGGCGGCATGGGATAGTCCCTTAGCGCATTGGCACGGACCCATTTCAGGGTCTGTCCTTCGCACGCCTGCGGTGTGCCATTCCATTTGCGGCAGGCAAACAGGGGCATCAGCAGGTGAAAATCATCATAGGCGTGGCTGGCAAAGGTCAGCGGCGCAAGGCACGAGGCCCAAGTGTCGATGCCCAGTTCTTCCTGCAGCTCGCGGATCAGCGCGGCTTCGGGTGTTTCGCCGGCCTCGACCTTGCCGCCCGGAAACTCCCAAAGACCTGCCATGGATTTGCCGGGCGGGCGCTGTGCCAAAAGCACGCGCCCGTCCACATCGATCAGGGCAACCGCCGAGACCAATACAATCTTCACGAACGATAGTCCGCGTTGATTTCGATATAGCCGTGGGTCAGGTCGCAGGTCCAAACCGTTGCCTTGCCGTCGCCAAGTCCCAGATCGACACCAATGGTGATGTTCTGTCCCTTCATATGCGCGGCGGCCTCTTGTTCGGAATAGTCGGGGCTGCGCCAGCCGTCTTTTGCGACCTCAACGTCGCCAAAGCGGATCGACAGCCGATCACGATCCGCCGCGGCACCGGATTTACCGATCGCCATAACAACGCGGCCCCAGTTTGGGTCCTGGCCGGCGATCGCGGTTTTAATCAGCGGTGAGTTGGCAATAGCCATGCCGTGCGTTTTGGCATCCGCATCCGTCGCGGCACCTGTGATGGCGATTTCGACGAATTTGGTCGCCCCTTCGCCGTCTTGCACAACCTGATGCGCAAGGTTCAACATGACGCCGTGCAACGCATCAGAAAACGCTTCGCTCTCGCTTGCGTCCACGCCCGACGCGCCGGTCGCTGCAAGGATCAAACTGTCGGAGGTCGATGTGTCGCTGTCGACGGTGATACAGTTAAAAGTGCTATCCGTGTGGGTCGACAGCATCTTTTGCAGGGCAGGTTGGCTAACAACTGCGTCGGTGAAGATATAGACCAGCATCGTCGCCATATCCGGCGCGATCATACCCGATCCTTTCGCAATCCCCGCGATAGAGACTGCTTTTCCGTCAATTTCGACCTCGGCACGCACCCCTTTAGGGAAGGTATCCGTGGTCATGATCGCTTTGGCCGCATCCGAAATCCCCTTGTCGGACAGCGCGCCCTTGAGGTCAGCGAGAACAGCCGTGATCCGGTCGTGGGGCAATGGTTCGCCAATCACGCCGGTCGACGAGGTGAAAACCCGCGACTGGGGGATGTTGCACACATCGGCAACCGCGGCGGTAATAGCCTCGACTGCGATGACGCCGCCTTTGCCGGTAAAGGCATTAGCGTTGCCCGAATTGACCAAGATCGCAGCGCCTGTATCCGATGTCGCGCCGATTTTGGCCTGACAGTCCAGAACAGGGGCCGCACGGGTGGCAGAGCGGGTGAACGCCCCCGCCACCGTAGACCCGGGGGTCAATTCGGCCAGCATCACATCCGTGCGGCCTTGATACCGTACCCCCGCCGCGATGGTGGCGAAACGCACACCATCGATAACAGGAAGATCAGGAAAGTGATCGGGTGCCAGCGGGGATACAGCGGTGATCTTGCCCATTGATTACTCCAACAAGCCCAAGTTGGTCAGAACCGTTGGATCAACTGCGTCAGCAGCCGAACGGTCAACATCTGCGGCTTCGGTGGTTTCTTCAATCAACGCTTGTGCTTTGACCTGGCGCACCTGAGTTTCCAGCTCGTCTTTTACTTCTTCGAGCTTGGGGGCTTCTTTCTGGCGCTTCTCGTCCAGTTTGATGACATGCCAGCCAAACTGGGTTTCAACCGGTTCGGATACAGCACCGACTTCAAGCTCGGCGACAGCGGTTTCAAACGCGGGCACCATCATGCCGGGCCCGAACCATCCCAGAGTACCGCCTGCAGGACCGGAGGGACCCGTGGATTTTTCTTTCGCCAGCTCGGCGAAATCCGCACCCTCATCAAGCTCGGTCTTGACGGCTTTGGCATCTTCTTCTGTCTCTAGCAGAATGTGCGACGCGCTGAATTCTTCGGTAGGCTCTGCCGCGGCATAGGCTTCGTCATAGGCGGCTTGCAGCTCTTCTTCGGACACGTCCTGCGCCATCGCTTTTTCGATGACTTCGCCGGCGATCAGCTGGCGGCGTTCGTTTTCGAGCGCCAATGTAATGCGCGTTGGCAGATCGCCTTCGTAATCCTGCGACAGGGCGGTTTGCTGCACGAGCTGGTCCAGAATGCCCTTGAACAGAACCTCTGGCGGCAGTTGTTGATACTGCTCTGGCAAGGTGGCGCGGGCGATAATCATGTTGCCGATCGTGATATTCGTGCCGTTTACCGTCGCGACCACTGTTTCAGCAGTAACGTCCGTTTGTACATCGCTCTGCGCACCGGTGTTTGCGGCAGCGTCGTCCTGCGCAAAAGCGGGCAGGGCAAGCGAAGCTGCCACCATGAGTGGTGCCAGAAAAGTGAGAGGTTTTTGCATGTATCTGTCCTTGGTTTGGCAGCCGCAAAGGGCTGCTACATTGACACGGTTTAGTGCGACCCTTACATCGCCCTATGGGCGCGGCCTTGGCGCACGTTCAGTCTTGTATCTAGGGGCTGTCCGGCGGCTCGGCAAGCAGATGGACGCCTAGGAACTTAACTTCGGCAGGAGATTGCATGCTGGGCATCGGAACACTCGCCAAAAAAGTCTTTGGGACCCCAAACGACCGTAAAATCAAGGCGACCCGCCCGCTGGTTGAACAAATCAACGCGCTGGAAGACGAATTCTTGGCTTTGACCGACGACGGTCTAAAGCAAAAAACAGAAGAGCTGCGCAAGCGGGCAAACGATGGCGAAAGCCTAGAAGACCTGCTGCCGGAAGCCTTTGCAAACTGCCGTGAAGGCGCACGCCGGACCTTGGGTCTGCGCGCCTTTGACACGCAGTTGATGTCCGCGATTTTCCTGCATCAGGGCAATATATCCGAGCAGAAAACCGGTGAAGGTAAAACCCTGACCGCCACGCTGGCCGCCTATCTGAATGCGCTGACCGGCAAGGGCGTGCATGTGGTGACGGTGAACGAATACCTCGTGAAGCGGGACGCCGACTGGATGGGCAAGGTCTTTGCCTCGCTGGGGCTGACCACCGGTGCCGCGGTCTCTGGCATGACCGAAGAAGACAAACGCGCCGCGTATGAATGCGATGTGACCTATGCCACGAACAACGAGCTGGGCTTTGATTATCTCCGCGATAACATGAAATCCGAGCTGAGCCAGATTTTCCAGAAGCAGCACAACTTTGCCATCGTGGATGAGGTCGACAGTATTCTGATCGATGAAGCACGGACGCCACTGATTATCTCTGGCCCGTCGCAAGACCGCTCCGAGATGTATAAAGTCGTCGATGATGTGATCCCGCTGCTTGACGAAAGCCACTACGAGCTGGACGAAAAAACCCGCAATGTGACCTTTACCGACGAAGGGAACGACTTCCTCGAGAAAGAGCTGCTGAGCCGCGGCCTGCTGGAAGAAGGGTTCACGATGTATGACCCTGAAAGCACCACGGTCGTGCACCACATAAACCAGGGTTTGCGGGCGCATAAGCTGTTCATGCGCGACAAAGATTACATCGTGCGCGATGGCGAAGTGATGCTGATCGACGAATTCACCGGGCGCATGATGTCCGGTCGCCGTCTGTCCGACGGTCTGCACCAAGCGATCGAAGCGAAGGAAGGCTGCCAGATCCAGCCTGAGAACGTCACGCTCGCGTCCGTCACTTTCCAGAACTATTTCCGACTGTACAACAAGCTCGCCGGGATGACCGGTACGGCCGAAACCGAAGCCGAAGAATTTGCCGAGATCTACGGTCTGGGTGTTGTGGTTGTGCCGACCAACGTGCCGGTTGCACGCGTTGACGAAGATGACCAAGTCTATCGTTCCGCGCTGGAAAAATATCAGGCGATGATCGAAAAGGTTAAAGAAGCCAATGCGATAGGGCAGCCGGTTCTGGTCGGCACCACGTCCATCGAAAAGTCCGAAATGCTCAGCCAGATGCTGACCGAAGGGGGCATTACGCATAACGTTCTGAACGCACGCCAGCACGAACAAGAAGCCCAGATCGTCGCAGATGCGGGCAAATTCGGCGCGGTGACCATTGCCACAAACATGGCCGGTCGCGGCACCGACATTCAGCTGGGCGGCAACGTCGAGCTGAAGGTGCTCGAAGCACTGGACGCCGATCCAGAGGCCGATCCCGTTGCCATTCGTGAAAAGATCGAGGCGGAACACGCGGACGAAAAGAAAAAAGTGCTGGAGGCCGGTGGCCTTTATGTTCTGGCCTCTGAACGTCACGAAAGCCGTCGGATCGATAACCAGCTGCGTGGTCGTTCCGGCCGTCAGGGTGACCCGGGCCGCTCGTCGTTCTATCTGTCGCTGGAGGACGATTTGATGCGTATCTTCGGGTCGGAACGGCTTGAGAAAGTGCTGACCACGCTTGGCTTGAAAGAAGGCGAGGCGATTGTGCACCCTTGGGTGAACAAATCGCTCGAACGGGCACAGGCCAAGGTCGAAGGTCGCAACTTTGACATTCGCAAACAGCTGTTGAAGTTCGATGATGTGATGAATGACCAGCGGAAGGTCATCTTTGGCCAGCGCCGCGACATCATGGAAGCCGCGGACCTGCAAGAGATTACGTCGGACATGCGCGAACAGGTGATCGACGATCTGATCGACCAGTTTATGCCTCCGAAAACCTATGCAGATCAGTGGGATACCCAGGGGTTCCAGGCGGCTGTTGTCGAGCAGTTGAACCTGAACGTACCAGTTTCGGCCTGGTGTGAAGAAGAGGGCGTGGACGACGAAGTGATCCGCGAACGTCTGATCGAGGCCAGCAATTCCATGATGGCACAGAAGGCCGAACAGTTCGGCCCCGAGAACATGCGCAACATTGAAAAGCAGGTGTTGTTGCAGGCGATCGACGGCAAATGGCGTGACCACCTTCTGACGCTAGAGCATCTGCGGTCGGTCGTGGGCTTCCGCGGTTACGCGCAGCGGGATCCGTTGAACGAGTATAAAAACGAATCCTTCCAGCTGTTCGAAAGCATGCTGGACAGTCTTCGGACCGAAGTGACGCAGAAACTGGGGCAAATTCGTCCGATGACGGAAGAAGAGCAACAGCAGCTGATGTCACAAATGCAG
Organism: Sulfitobacter sp. BSw21498; assembly: GCF_006064855.1. NCBI lineage: Bacteria > Pseudomonadati > Pseudomonadota > Alphaproteobacteria > Rhodobacterales > Roseobacteraceae > Sulfitobacter > Sulfitobacter sp. BSw21498. The sequence goes on along the minus strand of NZ_CP040753.1, from coordinate 2,500,573 downwards.
GAACGTCAGGCGGGTGCACAGGTTGCAGCTGCGCAGGCGGCCGAAGAAAACAGCGCAGCGCCGGCGGCTACGGCGGCTACGGAGACTGGATCGACAGCCGTTGCTGGGTTTGACGAAAATGACCCGACCACATGGGGCAACCCTTCGCGCAACGACGAATGTCCCTGCGGATCGGGTGAGAAATTCAAGCATTGCCACGGCAAGCTTGCGTAAGTGACAGCTCCAAGGCCGTTTCGCGGCCTTGGAGACCGCTCCTTGCGGCAGGACCGTACGGTGGGGTAAGATTTAGGTAGGGTCAGTAGACCAAGCTGCGCTGTCCAATAAAGGAGAGCGACATGCCAATTACTGACAATTTCAGTGACTATACCGCAGGATTAACCGGCCCGATTTGCGGGGCCTTTGATGTCGTGCCAGATGATGCCGCTGAGCTGGCGCAGGTCACGCGGGGCTTTATGGTTGGTGGGGCTGGCGATGTAGCGGTGACGCTCAAAAGCGGGGATGCGATCACGTTGGTCGGGTTGGTGGCCGGGGTCGTCTATCCGTTTCGGGGCGCGCAAGTACGGGGCACCGGTACGACGGCCACGGGGATCAAAGGGTTGGTTTAGCGCGCAAGCCGATTGCCACATACTGTGGCCATTGCTGGCCCCCTTAATGACCGGTGGGGCGCAGCAGAATGGGCAGGGTCCGTGCGATGATCTGTAGATCACCGGCCAAGCACATCTGCCGCGTATAGCGTTCATCAAGCGTTGCGCGTTCATCAAACAGCATCACCCCGCGCCCTGCGACTTGCCATAGACCGGTGATGCCGGGGCGCACCGATTGATACGCGCCACGTGCATCCCCATAGCTGTGCAACTCGCTGCGCGTCACAGGGCGCGGTCCGACCAACGACATATCGCCCCGGAGGACATTCCAGATTTGGGGCAACTCGTCCAAGCCCGTGCGCCGCAGAAAATGGCCGCCGGGAATGACACGGGGGTCATTTTTCAGCTTTTTGTACAGGGCCCATTCCAGCGCGTGGTCCGGTCGCGCGGAAAGAATCGCCGGCAAGGCGGCCTGAGCGTTGGGTACCATTGTCCTGATTTTCCAACAGAGGAACGGTTTGCCAGCCCGTCCGATCCTTGGATGGGCATATAGACCGCTTTGCCCGTGAGCGGCCATATAGCAGCACAACAGAACGATCAGCAGCAGTATCAAGGGCAGCAGCACAAGGCTGACCGTTAGATCTAACAGCCGCTTTCCTACGCGTTGATACAGCAGCCGGCCCACGTAGGAACCGCCGCCCCGTCTTATCCCTACCTCGATAAACGCCATCATCACCCCGTGCTTTGAACCAACAAATAAAACCGGCGACTTTGCCGATGTGTCAGCTAAAGCAGAGGTATCCTAAGGTGTGGTTAAAGCCGGGCCGCTATCAGATCAGGCGTAGTTGAATTCGACCTCACCATTATGGATGGTTGCGGCGGTCAATTTGTCGGTTGCGTAGGCTCCGGTATCGATCGAAACAACGCCGCCCTTGACTATAGGCGTGTCGACAATCGTATGCCCGTGCACGATCCACATACCGTCGCGACGGCGTTTGCGCCCGAAATCCTCATGCCCCCAAAGCAACGTGCGGCTTTCCTGATCCTTTATTGAAATCAAAGGGTTAGCCGCGGCGTGAACAAAGGCAACATTGCCGCTGATCCAAGAAGTTGGCAGGTTGGTCACCCAGTCGACTAGCGCGTCGCCCATGGCCTCGCGCAGGGCATCACGGGACCGCTCAAGCTCGTCTCCCGAAGAGGTTTGCGATACGCCCGAGACGTCAAAACTCGATAGAGTTTGCAGCCCGCCGTAACGCAGCCAGCGCTGGCCATTCTCTTTAGGATTATCAATAAACTTTAGCATCATCTGCTCGTGGTTGCCCATCAGCGTTATGATATCCGGCTGGCTATGCAGGGCGCGCAAGACCTGCGCGCTTTGTTCGCCGCGGTCGACCAGATCACCGACACAGATCACCCGCGTATCGGGGGAGGGCTCAGGAAGCCGTTCCAGCAAATCAAAACGACCGTGGATATCGCCAATCGCGACCACGGGTACGTCCGGCGTGATGGGGTCGAAATGCGGTTCCGGCTCGGGGTCTGGTTGACGGCGTTTAAACCAACGGTTTAGCATAGTTTTTCAAGCGTCCTCTGTGTTGCAAAACTGGCGCAACGTAATGGTAAATCCGTTGACTGGCGGCACACAAAGTGTAGTCCAACTCAAACTTCTCTACGGTCCCGGTATTGGAAACAGTTAATTAATAGGCAGGTTGTCAGATGCAAGGCCACTTGAGGAAACTCGCTTGTACGATGTTAGCCGGGGTGTTCGGCGTTGTCAGCCTTTCCCAGTCATCTGCCCAATCGCTGTCGACCTACGGGACACCCGGTCTGATCGAAATGCCAACGGCCCGTGTGCTGAAGGATGGCGATCTGGCATTTACGGCCAGCGCCTTTGGTCCAAACTACCGGTATTCCGCGACCTTTCAAGTTTTGCCGCGCCTTTACGGTACATTCCGCTACTCGCGGATCAAAGATATCAGCACTGGTGCGTTTCTGGACGGCGATACCTTTGACCGCAGCTTTGACGTTCATTATCAGATTTGGGACGAAACCGATGTGCGCCCCGCGTTTGCCGTGGGCCTGCGCGACTTTCTGGGTACCGGTATCCTGAGTAGTGAATATTTCGTTGCCACAAAAAGCTTTGGCTCAAAGTTGGAAGTAACCGGCGGCTTGGGCTGGGGCCGTCTTGCGGGGCGGAATTCATTTTCGAACCCGTTCAGTGTGCTGTCCGAACGGTTTGATACACGGACGCGGGATGCGAACCTTGGCGGGCAGCTCGAAACCGGCAACTGGTTCAGCGGTCCTACCTCTCCCTTTGTCGGCGTGAAATGGAACCTCTCTGATCAAGCGACGCTGTTTGCGGAATACTCGCCCGATGAATACACGCGGGAATCGGTGAACACCGGTATCGACGTGTCTTCGCCGATCAATGTGGGGCTGGAGTATCGGTTCAAGAACGGCGTGAACCTCAAGGGGTTCGTTGTGGGTGGGCATGAGGTCGGCGCGCAACTGAGCTATATCATCAATCCCAAGACCCCGTCGGTTCCCGGTGGGTTGGAGCAGGCCCCGCGGACGGTCGGCGCACGCAATCGGTTGGCCATTGCAGAATGGAATAACTCGGCTGCGGGTGGTGGGCATGGTGCGGTAGAGACTGTGTTGCAACGTGTGCTCGCGGAAGATGGGCTGGAGCTGCAAGGGTTCACCATGTCGGGCACCCGCGCCACGGTGCGTGTTGAGAATAGCCGTTTCAATAACGAAGCCCAAGCGGCGGGACGCACAGCACGGGCCATGGCGGTGACACTGCCGCCCGCTATCGAAGAATTCACCGTCGTTTTCCTTGAACGCGGCGTGCCGCTTAGCCAGATCGTCACGCAGCGGTCTGATCTGGAAGAGCTGCAGTACGATTATGATGGCGCGTGGCGCAGCTTGGCGCGGGCGCGTTTGGAAGACGGACATACGCAGGGACGTGATGGGGAGCTGACGGATATTTATCCCGTGTTCGACACGTCTATCGGTCCTTATGTGGCGACATCTTTTTTCGACCCGAACAGCCCGATCCGGGCCGATTTTGGTGTCCAGCTCAAGATGGATTACCGGCCGCGTCCGGGCCTGACCTTTGCCGGTCGGTTCCGGTACCCGCTGGTGGGCAATATCGCCGATTCGTTCCGCGTGTCTAATTCGGTCATCGAACCTGTGCGTACGAATGCTGTGCGCTATGCCAAAGAATCTGATCTTGAGGTTAACAGCCTGACGGCGGAGTATCTGTTCCGTCCGGGCAAAGACCTGTTTGGCCGCGTCTCTGCTGGGTATCTCGAAGGGATGTTCGGCGGTGTTTCGACCGAAGTGCTGTGGTACCCGATGGCCAGCCGTCTCGCGCTTGGTGCGGAGCTGAACTATGTCAAACAGCGTGATTTTGACATGTTGTTCGGGTTCCAGGATTACGACGTCGTGACCGGTCACGCTTCGGCCTATTATGATCTGGGTAACGGGTTTTACGGCCAGCTTGACGTGGGTCGCTATCTTGCGGGCGATTACGGCGCGACGTTGTCACTGGATCGCGAGTTCAACAACGGGTTCAAGGTTGGCGGGTATTTCACGCTGACGGATGTGTCGTTTGACGATTTTGGCGAAGGGTCCTTTGACAAAGGGCTGCGGTTCGAGGTGCCTCTGTCGTGGATCACCGGTCGTCCGTCGCGTACGAAAATCCAACAAACCATCAAACCGATCACCCGTGACGGTGGCGCGCGTCTTGCTGTGGCCAACCGTTTGCATGGGGTCGTGCGCGATTATCGCGGCAAAGAGCTGCGGGACAGCTGGGGGAGATACCTGCGATGATCTTACGTGCGCTTACCCTCGGGTTATGTCTGGCGGGCCTGTCCGCCTGTAGCGAAAGCAAAGGCCTGCTGGCACGTGGTGTCGCGGTTGCTGTGGACGACGATTCTGTTGTGCCCAAGACCTCGCAAGGGTTCCCACCGCGCTTTGCAGCGCTGGTGCAGGACACCTCTATCCCCGCGCTGCTGCTAACGGTGGAAAACCGAAAGCAAACTGGGCGTATGTTGCGCGAAGCGCGTGTGAACGGCGTCGATACGTGGCTGAGTTCGGATTTGACAGCACTGATGTTGGAAGACGGTATGCTGCAAGGCACGCGCGGGCTTGGCTTTGAGTTATTTGCAGCGGATGTGTCCGAGCCCAAAGCGTTGATCTTGTCCGGGCGTGGCGGTTATTCCGACCGGCTTCACAGCAATCTGACGGGGACCGATGAAATCTCTACGCGGACATACCGGTGTTTGGTCGAAACTCAAGGCAGTGCAACACTGGCGCTTGAAATCGGCACAGTGTCGACGCGTAAGGTGACAGAGGATTGTAAAAGTCTGGACCAGTCGTTTCGGAATACGTATTGGGTCAGTGTAAATAGCGGTGCCATTGTTCAGGCGCGGCAATGGGCTGGCGACGAAGTCGGGTATCTTATGACCAAGGCTGCTGCACGCTAGTTTAACCGGGGCCGAACCTGTCTGGGGGCGAGGTGTCACATGATGAATGGGAGTATTGAAGTGCGATACCTATTGGTAGCTGTTTTGGGTCTGGCCCTTGCGAGCTGTGGTACGGTTTACCGAACACCTAAAGTTGTAGAGGGCGCAGCAGGCGGCACCAACGTACGCGTGCTGAACCTGACCGCTGAAACCGTCATTCAGGCGAATAGATCTGCCTATGCGCCGCAAAGCCTGCCGGCTGTCTTTTCGCGTACCGCCGGAAGCGGTTCCGGCCTGCGCGGGACCGGGGCGCTGCCATCGCCCACGCTTGAGGTTCAAACGCGGCCTAACGCGCTTGAGCTGCGTTTGCCCCCCGCAAATGATCCTGGCCCCTATGAAATTGGCGTCGGTGATGTGGTGCTGCTGGCCACGCCACGTGCTGCGGGATCGGTTGAACAACTGTCCGGGCTGCTGGCCGCGCAAAACTCGCGCCAAGGGTATACCGTGCAGGACGACGGTTCGATCAACATTCCCGACGTGGGCCGCGTGCGCATCGCCGGTCTGACCATTGAGGACGCCGAGGCTGCCTTGTTCCAGCGTCTGGTCGAGAACCAGATTGACCCGACGTTCAGCCTCGAGATTTCCGAATTCAATTCGCGGCGTGTGTCTATCGGCGGTGCTGTGTCGCAGCCAACGGTTGTGCCGGTGACGTTGACACCGCTGTATCTGGAAGAGGCTTTGGCCGCTGCAGGCGGGATCACGGTCGAAGATCAGGACTATGCCTCGATCCGTCTGTACCGCGATGGCACGCTGTACCAGATCCCGCTGTCGCAGCTCTATTCCAGCGCCAGCCTGACCAAGACGCGCCTGCTGCCCGGCGATGCGATTTTCGTTGATACGGCATATGAACTGGTCCGAGCGCAGGAATATTTTGCCCAACAGATCACCTTGGTTCAAGCGCGTCAGGCGGCACGTGCCTCTGCATTGCAAGAGCTGCAGTTTGAGGTGTCCCTACGTCGTGCAAGCTTAGAGGAGGCACGCAGCAACTATCAGGCGCGTCGCGAGCTTGGTGCTGACGACCGCGACTATGTTTATCTGGCAGGTGAGGTCGGGACGCAGTCCCGCTTTGCGCTGCCGTTTGAACGCAAAGCAAGTCTGGCCGATGCGCTGTATGATGCGGGTGGCGTGGCGTCGTCGACCGGTGATGTGTCGCAAGTCTATGTCCTGCGCGCATCGTCTGATCCGCGCGAGCTGGGGGCGATCACGGCATGGCATCTTGATGCTCGTAATGCGGCGAACTTTGCCCTGGCTCCGAAGTTCGAGCTGCGCCCCGATGACATCATCTTTATCGCGCAACAGCCCGTTACCAAATGGAGCCGTGCTGTCTCGCAAATTCTGCCACAGGTCCTGAGCGTGGGTAACGCCGTCGCCAAGTGATCTGACCACGATTGATTAGCAAAGGCCGGGCAGAAATGTCCGGCCTTTTGCGTTGTGGGGCTGGAGGGGTTCTGAGGTCGTCGAGGTCTCCGTAAATTGAACCAATCAGTGCCCTATTTCAGCCACATCGTCTGATTACCCCTAAAGAGGTCAACTATTCAGGCGGTGTGAAATGTATCTTTCTGTTGTTATTCCTTGCATGAACGAGGAAGCCTCGATCCCGGGCTTGGTGTTGCGGCTGACGCAGGCCATCGCGCCTTGGAAAGACCGTGCAGAGATTATCCTCGTCGATGACGGATCGACAGACGCCACATGGAAAGCGATCGAGGCCGCCCAAGCAAGCTGTGCGCAGCTGGTGGGGGTCAAGCTGTCCGCCAATCGTGGCCACCAGATCGCGCTGACTGCAGGGCTTGAGGCCGCGCAGGGTGAACGCATCTTCATGCTGGATGCCGATCTGCAAGACCCGCCCGAGTTGCTGGTAGATATGATGTTCATGATGGATCGCGGATTTGACGTGGTTTATGGCCGGCGCAGCGAGCGTCAGGGCGAGACGATGTTCAAAAAGGCCACGGCGCATCTGTTCTACCGTTTCCTGAATGCCATGTCTGATGTGCCGATTCCTCAGGATACTGGCGATTTCCGTTTGGTGAACCGCCGGTCGCTCGACGCTGTTCTGGCGATGCCGGAAAAGGCCCGTTTCATCCGCGGCATGTTTGCTTGGGCAGGGTTCAAGCAGGTTGGGATTGAATATATCCGTGCACCACGGGCTTTGGGTGAGACCAAATACCCGTTCCGCGCGATGATGCGATTTGCCATCGACGCGATGACCGCCTTTTCGACGAAGCCGCTTAAGCTCGCGACACGTCTATCCTTCGTCAGCCTGCTGATGGCGACGTTGATGGCAGTCTATGTCATTTACTCGTTGATCGTTTACCAGACTGCGCCCGGTTGGGCCTCGGTTGTGCTGGCGGTCAGCTTCTTCTCGGGGGCGCAGCTGTTGACGCTGGGAATTCTGGGTGAATACATCGGTCGCCTTTACGTCGAAGCCAAGGATCGGCCGCTGTACTTCGTGAGCGACGATACCCGCGATATGGTCCCTGACGTGAAAAGGTTGCGCGCATAATGCCTATTTTAGACTATAAATGTGCCCGTTTTGCTATCATTGGGGCTGTGACTGCAGCGTCCTATGTGGTGATGTATCCGGGGTTTTTGGCGGCGGGGCTGCCGCAGGTAGAAGCGAATGCGGCAGCATTTTTTCTAGCTATCGTGCTGCAATATATCGGGCACGCGCTGTTCACCTTTGAACGCCGGTTGGTTGATCGCAGCCAGATCACCAAGTTTGCCATCATGACCGGCTGCGGCTTTGCGATGTCGGCGCTTGTGACGGGCCCTTTCGCGCAGGCAGCGGGCGTACCTGCCTGGGCCGCGGCGCTGGCCGTTGCGCTATACCTGCCTGTGCAGAATTTTATTTTGATGACCCTATGGGTGTTCGCCCTGCCGCACCCCACAAAGGAGTACACATCGTGAGCCATATCTATAGCGATACGTTTTTCGACTACATCAACCAAAGCGCGCGCGCGTCGGCCAAACCATTTGTGTCGTTGTTGTTCCCATTGCTCAAGCCATCTTCGGTTGTTGATCTGGGCAGCGGGCGCGGCGTTTGGATGGATGAATGGCGCAAAGGCGGCGCAGATGACGTGCTGGCCGTTGACGGGGACTACGTCGATCGGGCGCAGCTTGCGGTCGCGCCTGAGCAGTTCATGGCGGCCGATTTGACCCAACCGGTCGAGACTGGCCGTCGCTTTGATCTGGCGCAAAGCCTTGAGGTCGGGGAGCATCTGCCGACCGAAGCGTCGCAGGTGCTGGTCGAGAGCCTGACCCGCGCATCGGATCGGGTGTTGTTTTCTGCTGCGGTCACCGGTCAAGGCGGAGAGTTTCACGTAAACGAACAACCCCTGTCTTTCTGGCAAGAGCTGTTCGCCGCGAAGGGCTATGTCGCTTATGACTGCGTGCGCCCCGCATTGAAGGACAACAAGGATATCGCGCCTTGGTATCGCTATAACGCGATCCTTTATGTGAACGCGGCGGGTCGTGACGGGTTGCCAGCAGAGGTCATCGCGACCGAGGTGCCTGCAGGTCAGAAGGTCGGAAACGCGGGCAGTCTGGTTTGGCGGTTGCGTCTGGCCGTGGTAAAGACCCTGCCACGCGGTGCAGTGACTGCGATTGCACAGGCGCGGGCTTTGGTTTTGGCGCTGCGGGCCCGTCGGGCAAAGACTGTGGGTTGCGCGGCTGTATGACGGCGGCGGTCGGGGAGCGGTCGGCTATGCGGGCTGATGCAGAACGGGTACAGCTTGCGCCGGTGTTCTGGATCACGCTGGCGGCGGCCTTTCTGTTGACGGGGCAAAACCTGTTGGACCCGATGATCCGCCATGATGACTATCCTGCCTTTTTCGGCGATGCGCCTGTGTTCTGGAACAAGACGCTGCACGAGGGACGGTGGCTGAATTATATCTGGCACCTGCGCGAGGTCGTGACGCCCGCGTGGTTGAACTTTGCCCTGTATCAGAGCCTATGGGCGGGCTTCGTGGCAGCGCTTGCGGTGACCACAATAGGGTCGGGCGCGTCGCGGTGGTTCACGGTCGTTCTGGCCCTGCTCATGCTGGTTTGCCCGTCCGAGATGCTGATCTCGCTTTGGTTCAACACGCTGATACCAGGGCTGGCCGTTGTAACGCTGTTTGCGGTGTCGGCGTGCTATCTCTCTAGTGCGCAGTTGCGCAGGTTGTTGCCGCTGTTCGTGATCATCAGCTTTATGGCCTATACCACCTATCCGCTGTTGCTGCTGGCAGTGTGTATTGCCCGCACGCGGGACCGTTCAGTGCGCGATCTTGCGGGATTACTGGTGCTGTTCTGCGCCAGTTTTGTCGTGGCGGTCCTGACTGTTTATACGTTGAACTGGCAGGTGCATGGTGTGTTTGGCGTGCCCGTGGCTGATTGGCGTGAGCCGACTGCCGGGCACGGGCTTGGCGGGATGGTCGCGAACCTTCCGAAACTGGGGGAGAGCCTGATGCTTTTCCTGAACCGCACAGGCATCGGGTATCCGCCGTTGATCGGCTTTATTCCCTTTCTGTATATTCTGGCGCTGAATGTGCTGCGCAAACGCGCGCCGCTTGAGGCGCTTTATCTCGGGGCTGGCTTGGCCATCGGTCTGGCGCTGGTGGTGGCTCAGGCGCTGAAGCTTGGTGTGATCGTACCGCCGCGGGCGTTCATCTTTTTCTGGGTATTTTTTGCGCTGACCACCGTACGTGCCGTCCAGCTGCTGAGCGAGGATGAGGGTCTATATGGTAGGTTAGGGCGTAATGCGTTGCTGCTGATCATCGGCGTTTGGTTTATCCAGCTGTTTCTGTCCTATGGTCAGGCGAATGCTTGGCGAAGTGATACAAAGACCTGGGCGCAGGAGGTGCAGGCGACCGAAGGGCCGGTCTTTATCTTTGGCGATCCATCTAAAATCGCCTCGGGGGTGAAGGCAGGTATACAATCCTACAAAGCGCTGCCCTCGCGGTTGAAACAGCTGACCGGCAAAACTGCTGTCGCCTGTGTCGAAGCGCCAAAGGACTGCCCTACACGGCCCGAAGTTATAGCAAGCGAGGCTGAAGTGCATTTGCTGCGCGAGGGCGACGCGTTGCTGATGGTATTTACCCCAAAGCCATCGAAAGACGCTGACGACTAATCGCTAAAAATGCTGTCCATATGGTCGGCAAGATAGATGCGCAGCCAGGGTGTGAAGTGTTCTGGCGTCTCGCGGGTCTTGCGGGCCAGTTCGGTCAGATCGATCCAGGCGGTGTCCATCACCTCTGCGGGGTTGGGGGTAACATCGGTCAGCGCGACAGCTTCGGCGACATAGATTTCTACCAGTTCGTGTTCAGTCAGGCCATTGCCCACGTCAGCGCGGTATTCGACCTGATCGCGATGCTCTAGCCGAAGCCCTGTGATCCCCAGCTCTTCGTCCAGCCGTCGTTTGGCGCAGGTGAGGGCCGGTTCGTCCCAGAATGGGTGCGTGCAGCAGGCGTTCGCCCAAAGGCCGGGGGTGTGATATTTCCCAAGCGCCCGACGTTGGATCAGCGTTTCGTGTCCGCGCATCACAAATACCGAAATCGCCTTGTGGCGCAGGCCGCGCTCATGGACTTCCAGCTTTTCGACCGGAGAGAGCCTTCCGTTGACCCAGGCAGGGATCATCGTGGTCATGTGGCTGCCCTGTTCTGGTCGTGTCGTGGTGGTGTCATATCCGCTGTTCTGGTCCTTGCGGCCAGTTGGCCGATCCATGTTAGGCAAGTGTCTAGCGGGTCGAGCGCGAAATGTCAGCCGCTGGATACACAATGGCGCTATGAACCCCTGAGCGGCACCGCCAGCGTCTTGGGGCGCACCCACCACAGGTGTCGCCGGGTCCGTTAATGGCCTCGTGACTGGACCCGGCACATCACTCAACGGTTTCATAGGCAAACCAGGGGGCCGTGCGGTGGTGCAGGGTGTTGTTAACCGACATGCCGCAGGGTGTGGCTTGATCGAGTTTATCTAAACCGGAGCCGCTATATGACCGATACGTCCCCCGTCCTTGCCCTGCCGTATATCCAGCCGTCACAGGCCCAAAAGCATGTGACCCATAACGAGGCGTTGCGATTGCTGGATGCTGTAGTTCAACTGGCTGTGCAGTCCTATACCCAGCACATTCCCCCTTCGACAGCATCGGAGGGGGACCGGTTTCTTGTGGCGGCAGATGGTCAGGCAGACTGGGCCGGGCATGACCACGAGATAGCGGTTTTTGTGGATGGTGCTTGGCAGTTCATCGCACCTTTGCCCGGTTGGGTGGCGCTTGTCAGTCCGAGCCAAGCGCATGTTGTGTACGACGGGGCGCGCTGGGCCGTGCCGGGGCTAAGCGATGTGCCGCAATTGGGAGTGGGCGCGTCCCCCGATGGGACTAACCGGCTCGTTGTGGCGTCGGATGCGGTGCTTTTTAACCATGCCGGTGCCGGACATCAGGTCAAGATTAACAAAGCGGCGGCGGGTGATACCGCCAGTCTGTTGTTCCAGACATCATTCGGCGGGCGTGCGGAATTGGGTACAGCGGGAAGCGATGATTTCACGTTCAAGGTGAGCGCGGATGGTATCGGCTGGGCTGAAGCCTTGCGGATAGACGCGGCGACGGGGCGGGTGACGGCCCCTGTTTCGGGCTGGCGCGAGATGCTGACCGGTCCGCGCACTTACTACGTAGATCCGCTGCTGGGAGGTGATACCCAGAACGGGCAGACTGCTGGGCAGGGTGCCTTTGCGACGCTGGCCCGTGCGGTGACGGAAGTAGCGCGTGCCGACGGTGGCGGGCATCTGGTGACGGTGCAGCTTGCCGATGGCGTCTATGATCTGGGCGCTGTGCCGGTTGGGATAAGGACAGTTTTGGGCGGCGGCGGTGTCGAGATTATTGGTAATGTCAGCGACCCTGACGCTGTGACGGTGACCTCCTCAGGGGCTGCGATTGAGCTGGTCACGGGATGGCTGAAGTTGCTTGGGGTTAGGCTGGAGACGTCCGGCACCGAGCCGACACTCCGCGTCTTGTCCGGTGGCGTGTTGGAGGTCGATCAGGTCACCTTTGGCACTGCCGGCGGGCATATTGACCTCGTGGGCGGGCGGCTAGAAGGGGGCGGTTCTTACGCGATCGACGGCGGCGCGGCCTATCACTTGCGGCTGTCGCAGGGGGCAGTGCTTGAGGGCGGTATTCAGGCTCTAACCTTGGCCAATACGCCAGAATTCGCCACCGCCTTTGCGATCTGCACGATGGCGGGGCAGGCGGATTTTAGCGGGCATAGTTTCGCGGGGACGGCCACGGGAAAGCGCTTTGATGTGGCGACCCAGGGCGTGATCCAAAGTGGCAGTATTGTGCTGCCTGGGGATACGGCGGGCAGCGTTCAAAGCGGCGGTATTTATGTTTAAGCGCGTAAACCCCGAAAATTGTATGAAAGAACCATAATGCCGCCCTAAATCCTGAAGCCACTGTTAAGACTTCCAGCGCATCTTTGTCCTCACAACACCTATGAGGGGACGAAATGATGGAGCTTAACCACTTAACCACTTTGCCCGGCCGGTCGGATCTGGCGCTGACGGGGGTGACGGATATGGCCGTTGTGCAGTCCTCTGGCGGGTCGGTTTTATACACGACCTCGCGTTTTGGGGGCGGTGATTTACTGGCCTATCGTATAGATGACGCAGGGGGGCTAAGGTTTCTGGACAGTCGGCCCATTGGCGGGGAGACACGGGCTGGTGTCACCAGCAAGCTTGAAGTTGTTGAGGGGGCACTGCTGCTAACGGGTGCGGAAAATGCCGCGCTAACCCGGATAGGTTTGACCGGTGATGGCCGGTTTGCGGAGGTGTCCACCGTGACCGGGGGGGATGTGCCAGCGCAACTGCTTGGGACCGAAATGCTGGACGCCAACGGCCAAAGCTATTTGTACGGTCTGGTGCGCGGGGCTGACAGTATCGGGACATGGCGTATGAACGATGACGGAACCCTTTCGCGGATTTCAAGCGAAAGCGGTACCGGATCAGAGGCAGGTCTAACCGGATTGAGCGTCGGACATGCGAACGGCGCACCCTATCTTCTGGCGGCGTCGGCCCAAGATAACGCATTGATTTCCTACAAAATTGATCGAAACGGCGTCCCCCAAGAGGTTTCCCGCATCGCGGCGGAGCAGGGCGTGGGGATCGGTGTGCCGACGGCGACAGCATTTGTCGAAGCTGGAGGGCAGGGATTTGCGGTATTGGCCGCTGCGGGGAGCTCATCTCTCAGCGTCGCTAAGCTATCGCCGGATGGTTCGTTAACCTTAACCGATCATGTCCTCGATACACGGGCGACGCGATTTGACGGGGTACATATGATTGAAACAGCGGCGCACAATGGCCGCGCCTACCTCGCGGCTGCGGGTGGGGACGATGGCGTCTCGGTGTTCGAGCTGTTGGCCGACGGACGGTTGCTGCATCTTGTTTCGATTGAAGACACGGAGGACAGCACGCTCGATGCTGTTTCGGCCATTAACTTTTCAGTCATGGGTGATGTGCTGCATCTTGCCGTCGCGTCTGGGGCAGAAGCGGGATTAAGCGTTTTTGCGGTCGATATCTCGAACCGTGTCGATGCAGAAGTTGGGACCGGGCAGGGGGATACGATTAGCGGCGGTTCGGGGGATGATATGTTGTCCGGCGGGGCGGGAGCGGACCAAATATCGGGACGTGAGGGCGACGATATTTTGCGTGACGGTGGGGGCGCAGACGCGCTGACTGGCGGTGCTGGTCGCGATCGGTTTGTTCTGTCCTCAGATGGTACTATAGATACAATTGTTGATTTCGATATCAAGCAGGACAGCATCGATCTTTCCGGATGGCCGTTTCTGCGGCATGCTTCGCAGCTGTCGGTTGTCTCTACTCATGACGGTGCCGTTCTGTCCTTCGGTGACGAACAATTGGTGATTAAAACGTCGAACGGTCAATCCCTTAGCCCCAGCGACATTCAATCCCTGGATGTGGTCGGGCAGTCGCGTTTCATGCCCAATTGGATCCTGCCAGAAGAGCCTGTCACGGCAACCTCGCCAGCTGCGCCAATCCCGTTGGTGCTGGTCGGGACGCCCCAGTCAGATAATCTGGTGGGAGAGGGTGCAAACGATCATATCAGCGGGCGCGGGTCGGGGGACCGTCTGAGCGGGGGGGGCGGCAACGACACACTCTTGGGCGAAGGCGGAGCCGATATGATTTATGGTAACGCCGGCAGCGACCTGATCGACGGGGGTACCGAGGCGGATCAGATCTGGGGGGGCATCGGGTGGGATACCATCCGAGGCGGCGACGGCAATGACACGCTGACGGGGGGGGACGGATATGATGCGCTAGGTGGTGGGGACGGGAACGACACGCTAACCGGAAACAACGGTGCAGATAAGATCTATGGCGACAGCGGCGACGACCATTTGATCGGTGGCTTGAACGCGGACAGCCTGTGGGGTGGGGCCGGCAAGGACCGACTAGAGGGGAGCGCGGGCGCGGATCACCTGTTCGGCGGTGGTGGAAATGACCAGATATTTGGAAATGCCGGCGCTGATGTGCTGCAAGGCGACAGCGGGAATGACCGTCTGGCCGGTGGGATCAATAATGATACGGTTAACGGTGGGTCAGGAAACGATACGCTGTCGGGCGACAATGGGTCAGACCTGGTCATAGGAGGCGATGGCGATGATCTGCTGAAGGGCAACGCTCGTCGTGATACACTCGATGGAGGCGCGGGCAATGATGTCCTGTCGGGCGGAATTGGCGCGGACGCATTTATTTACGGGTCGGGCCAAGATACAATTTTAAGCTTCCAGCCCGGAATTGATACACTCGCGTTGGACTCAGCTTTGTGGGGGGGGGGCAGTGTTACCCTGACACTGCTTCAATCATATGCCAGCCAAAGCGATGGCGGGCATATCGCTTTAGACTTCGGCAGTGGAAAGACGCTTGACCTAATGGGTGTAGCAGACCTTTCTGATTTAAAAGGAGATTTCGAGACCTTTTAGAGAGCTCCGCGTGCGGTCCTTTAGCGTTCTAATATGTCACGGTGATAGCGCCTGAGGAGCATTAGCCCGAACAAGCCCAAAAGTGCTGATATGGCATAAACGTATGATACGGAGACATAGGGGGCGTCATAATTGGGGTAGAAACCGGCCCTCACGCGCCCCACGATATGAACAAGAGGATTATACCATAGCCACCCGCGATAGGGTTCAGGCACCGTGCTATAGACGAAAATGACCCCAGAAAGCAGCAAAAGCGGTCGCGTGAAGATCGCGTAGATGCGTTGCCAAATCTGGAACATAGACATCATGAAGCAGTTGAATACGCCAAGGCCAAACGACAAGGCGGCGATCAACCCCAAACCCGACGCAATTTGTGAAAGGTTCAATGCTGCCCGTGTGTCGAAGTGCAATATAACACCAGCTAAAACGATAAATGCCACAAGAAGCTGCGTTAGGAAATTCAGGATAAACCTACCCAAAATAGCATCTATAAAGGTCACCCGCGGGTAGGCGAGTAACTGTTTCGAATAATTAATGGCCTGCGCAACCTTATTGCTGAGGTCAACAAACATTAGAAAAGGCAACAAACCGGTCGCATAGAAAAGTGGAAAATTGACGCCGATCGGAGGAGACCGAAAACCGATTGAAAAGATGACCGTCAGAAGGGCGATCCCCAGAACCGGTTCAGCCAGGGCCCAAAGGTATCCCCCCGGCGACCTGCCGTAGCTCGTTCCAATCTCACGTAAAATGAGCGCGATAACGATGCGGGGCGTTGCAAAATGCATAACCCGTCTATGGCGGAATTCAGATTTCATTAAGCCGCACCCTGACGGGCACCGTTGATGTGCCATCTGGCCGGGGTCGCTGATTTGAAACGGTCCAAGATAAATTCATACTGCGGAGAGAAGGCACCGCGAAATTGATCTTTTAATATCTCGGGCAACATAGCGTGACGCCCGGTGTTACTGTGAAGGCCTGCTTTGGGTGTCAGCGGCGCTATTTTGAGAAATGTACATATATCTCGCATAGTGCGCGCATGAAAAAGATCTTCGTAAAAGACGTACTTGATCCGGTGGCGAGGTATAGCTGCCTCAAGTTCTAATATTGTGCGACGATAATTTGCCCGCTCTAGGTTGGCCAATCGATTGCTATCGATCAGATGCTGAGCCCGTACCTCACAGGCATGTTGGAAGTCACTGAACTGGGAATGGTCTGAACTGACTGCCATCCTGATCTGCGACCACATACGGTCGATCGGATCTCTCATGATAAAAATAAAGGAAGCCTGCCCGAGCTTGCCCATCTCAGCAAACTCCCTAGCATCAAGAATCGCATAGGCTGGGGTAATATCGCAGATAACCCGTTGACCGGTGAACCCTTGTAGGAGGTAGGTCAGATACGCCCCATGCTCACCCTCATCATCGGTGTATATTGACAAAAGATCCGTCAATTCCGTCAAAACTTTGAGCCGTCTTCTGTTTTTTGCACCGTGTTCCGAAATCAGTTCCTTCGCCAAAGTTTTGACTGCGTTGATGCGAAGATTAAAGACCTGTTCTGCTTTTCCAGAGATTACATCAAAATAATGCAGTTCCTTATTGCGCGAAAAGTGTATCTCATTGCTAGTTCGCAGCATCTCATAGAGCCATGTCGTCCCGGCTTTTTGTGCGCCGATGCAATACGCGAGCTTTGTGGTTTCGGGCAGGAAGGGTGGGGCCATATGCTACGCCTTGGGTCAAGTCATCACTTGGCTGTACTGTAATTATAATGTGCTACCGCATCGTTAATGTCATCAAAGTATGTAAGCTTACCCGCTTCAAGCACCGCACCTGCAGTGCATAGTTCGCGCAGCATCCCGTTGGAGTGGCTCACAAAAACCGCGCCTGCTGTGGTAAGGCGGTCCATGAGAATTTGTCGGCTTTTCTGTTTGAAACTGGCATCACCTACCGCAGTAATTTCATCAATAAGATATGTGTCAAATTTGAGCCCCATGGACACACCAAAAGCTAAACGCGATTTCATACCAGCGGAGTACGTGCGAAAAGGCAGATGGAAATGAATATCTAGGTCTGAGAAGTCTGCAACGTAATTGATCAATGCTGATGTGTCTGCCCCATAGATCCTCGCTACAAAACGCGTGTTTTGTGCCCCCGTCATGTCGGGATGGAACGACCCCGCAAAGCCAACGGGGAATGAAATACGTCCTTTGGTGAGCACATCACCGGACGTCGGATCGGCGGAGCCTGCGATAAGTTTAAGAAGCGTCGATTTTCCCGCTCCATTTCGGCCCAGCAATCCCACCGATATTCCGCTCGGAAAAACTGCGTTCATACAGGAAGCGACGGTTTTTTGACGGCCATGCAACTTATAGATTTTGGTTAAATTTCGAAGGACAATCATAGGTGCAACTAGCGTCGATCACGTAGCGAGTACACAATCATCATAATTAATGCCCATAACGTGAAGCTAGTGATGAATGTCATTCCTAATAAGAACGGGCGGTTGGGAAGCGCCGCTGTTTCTGACAGCGTTGGAGGAATGTGTGCCGCCAAATATTTGGATTTTCTCCGCGCCTCCGCAACTGCCGCGTCGTAGGAGGCCCGTGCGGCTAGGTAGGCCTGTTCTGAGAACCCTAAATCTACTTTTAGGCTCTCGAACTGCCCGAATAGTTCGGCAAATCCGGCGGGGCGCTGGGCGTTTTGCCCATAGTTCAATTTTTCGCGCTCTTGAGAGATGCGGTCTGCGATAATCTGGCGCCTTCGCTCTGCTTGTTTGAGGCGGGGATCCGTATTGGTACTAGTTTGACTTAGCATATCTAAACTGATCAGCGTTTCTGTCATTTCCGCTTCTAGGGATGACAGAAGCCCAGTTTGGATTTGAAGAGGTGAATCCGGGCTAACTATTTGATTTTTATTTCTAAAATCTGAGAGGTCCCGCCGAGTGTGCTCAAGGCGCTGTGCCGCGAGATCCAAACCTTCACCCGCGTGCTTGGTCGTGTCCTCGCGTGCAATGGCCGAGAGTTGGTGAATCAGATTGGAGCTTTCTTTAAATATTTCAGTCGCGATGGCCTGCGCGTCTGCTGGAGTGAAGGCTTGAACCCTGAGGCTAATCAATCCGCTGCTGTTATCGCTGTAAACACTGACCATGCGCCCCCAGTATTTTGTCAGATCTTCGATCGTGCCGGGCGAATGGTAGCCGAAAACCGGGTCCAGTTCCGTGACAGAAGATGACCAAATATGGCGTAAATTCAGCGTCTTATCTATGCGTGAAACGAGTTCTTGGCTTCTTATGAACTGATAGAGCATTTCCTCGTAGTCGGCTCCGTTTCCTGTTAGGTTCGCCACCCCACCCAGAAGCTCTACTGCCGAGCTCATATCTTCGCTATGAACTGAAAAGCCCGACGCGGAGGTGTAGCGGTCCGCGGCGCGTTCCCAGAGGTACCAGGAAGCTATTAGGCTAGACCCTAAAACCCCGAGCACAAAACTCAGAAACGCAAGGCGATGCCGCAGTTGAAGACGCGCGTTCGGAACAGGCGCAGCAATGTTAGGGGGCGGTAGGGTCAGTACGTTCGGTTGGGCAGTCGTATCAATTCTGTTTCTCTGTGTCTTAATTGCGCGCACTTTTCTCCGGCGCTGCTCTTCTATACGTGCGAGCGCCTTTTCGCGCTCTTGAAGCTTTCGTTGCTTGAGGCGCGCGTGTGTCGGTGGATCTTTCGCTGACTGTGCGATTGATTGATTCATGACAACTGTAATAATTGAATAGTCCTCATGATTTATTAATCGCCGTGAGCTATTTCAAAGAAAGACATTTAAATTTTATAGGAATATAGAATGAAGGAACCGCATGTTCATATTTTAATGGGAACAAAAAATGCGGGTGTGTTCCTTGCAGATCAATTGGCGTCGATCCGCCGCCAAGAGCATCGCGGTTGGAGCCTTTGGGTCAGCGATGACACTTCGACCGATAGCACGTGGGAGGGGCTTTTAGACTTTCAATCCAACACACCTGATTATGACATTCGCCTACTTAAGGGCCCGAATACTGGAGTGGCTGGAAATTATTTTTATTTGTTGGGTCAAAAGGAGTTAGCAGGACAATGGGTTGCTTTCTGCGATCAGGATGATGTCTGGATGCCGCATAAAATCTCGCGTGCTGTGGAGCTCTTAAAACATCGTGAGAACTCAGATGTTTATAGTAGTAGAAGTTTTTACGTCGACGCTAGGATGTCGGGTCTTGGTGTGTCCCCCAATTTCATGCGGCCCTGTAATTTCGGAAATGCAATTGTTCAGAACTGCCTTAGGGGAAATACGATTGTCTGTCCGCCTGGCGTGACAGATTATCTTCGTAGCATTTTATTTACTTCGGCGAGTGCTGAAATTCCTTTTCACGATTGGTGGTTGTATCAGGCAATTACAGGAGCGGGGTTTGGTGTAATCCACGACGAGAAGCCCAGTATATTTTATCGACAACACGATGCAAACGTGATGGGTGCGCCGGTCGGCCATCTAAGACATCGGCTGACTCGCATCGTGGATGGTACATTTGCGAATTGGATAGATGCCAACGCGTCGGCGATGCTTCGATTGAGCCCCGTCTTAGATGCGGGGGCTCGGGAGAAATTGCTTAGATTTCAGGAGTGGAGGACCAAATGTAATACACGTGGTCGGACACCTTTGAACTCTATGGGCATCTACAGGCAGAGCTATTCTGGCAATATTGCCTTAAGCTTGCTCGCGCGGTGTGGACGGCTTTAAGAGAACATTAAATCAACAAGCCTTCGTCGCCCAACTGCTTCATAAAGACAACGTCTGACTCGGCGAACTTTTCTAATCGCCTCTGGGTAGGCTTATCGTTAATTAATGACATGAGATCCTGCCATCTGCTCCGATGAATGACTTTGGGGCCAGCGTTTATGCGCGTGCTTTGAATGTAAACTTGATGCCCTGTTATGGTATAAATATCTACTTCCAGAAAATTTAGATTGCTCAGCTGATAAATGCGGCTCAACTGCTTCGCTCTTTTTACTGCACGTTCGATAAGTACCTCACGCGAAATTTCGGCTATTTCGATTGTGCCCCGGACTTTGCCGGTTGCCATATAACTACAGTAGAAATTGTCATAATGGTCCTTGATGAACGTTCGCCAGGCTACATCCCCACCAAAGAAGTAGTCGTTCGGTGTCCAGTTTTTCACCCTGCGTAAGCCGGTGTGCTCGGGCATTGAAAGCATGCGGTCAGAGGCGGCGAGCGATTTTTGTCGGAGGTAGAAATAAAAGGATGCTATCCTTTCGTAGGGGTCGCGCAATACAGTGAAAGAAAAAACGTCATCTTCAAAGTGAGAGGGGTGGTGCCAATCCAGATGCCCTGAATATAGGTCATATCCTTCTGGAAATTGTTGATATTGATTGGCTTGGTGGTGAACGCGAATGGGCGATGTTCTTCGTTTTCCATATATTCTAAACAACTCAGAGTGCACAGATTGCCCAGCCGTCTTTGGGATATGCAAGAACACAATCTTTTTCATTGAGTGCGACCTGCCCGTAAGTCCAGTATTTCTGGGGTGTAAGGATCTACGTGCGGCAACATGCTGTTTATCCCCTTGCAGAATTCGAGCACGTTTGACGGATCGAGATGGTCGATCTGCCACGGGGCGAATCGCCACCAGCGACATTTTAGTAAGAGACTGATGAGACTAGGCGGAAGACGCATGCGTTTTATCGTAGCTGGATTCCCCGCGACGACAGTATAGGGGGCAATATCGCGTGTTACGACAGAATGGGCGCCTACCACTGCTCCGTCTCCTACACTTACACCGGCTGCGATATACGCCCCATGTCCAATCCAGACGTCATTCCCAATTGTCGTTACTTTTACTCTGGTGGGCGGTCTGCTGTGCGAATGCCGAGAGTTGTGATAATGCTCCGCTGCTTCAAACCCGTCATCTAAATCGAAAATTTTATCCCCAAGATATAAGGCGGGGCTGGTCGAGACCCAATCCATTGGGTGGTTTTGGCGCCCGATTTGTGCATTTTCTCCCATAGAACAATAGCGCCCTATCCGGGCAGCGAAGCAGTATCCCGACACCTGATACGAGAACGCACCCATTTCGAGCGAATGTTCGTATTGTGTCCACTTTAAACTTGCCGGTACCTCCAACACTGTGTGTTCGGGCAGCTTTATCGTAGGCGCGCCTCGGCTAAGCACCTCAATACCACGTTTGCGGAGTGACGAGAGAGAAAGGTTGACTTGGTTCATGAAGCCAGCGCCCACGTTTTGACGATCTGAGTTTCAATATGGATTAGTAAGACTTTAGCTAGATCATTCTCGGCAAAAAAAGGGATGGCATACCCATTTTCGGCCTTGGCAACGGCTTCTCCCTGAGCCCCGATAGCGAAGGCGTGGGTGTTCAGGCCAGTTGCCAGCGCTTCATGCGTGGTGAATGAAAAGGTTTCAGGCCAGACCGATGGTATCAACCAATCTGTCACGCCATATTGTCCCGCAATTTTGTCCAGATCAGTAACGCTGTAGTTTCCGTGAATGGGTACTGAGGGCGAGAGAGGGATGGCCGGGTCGAAATTTCCAACGATTACTAGACCAAGCCCAAGCTTATCAATCTGCGATGCTGAGCGGCTTATAACCCATGCGCCTTTCTGCAAGCCAATATCACCTAAGACACCGATGACACGGCGCATTCGGCTGTCAGGGCACTTGATGAGCGGAACCGAATGTAGCATTTGATGCGGCTTAACTTTTATTTTCGGCGTATGTTGGGGATATGCTTCGGAAACGATATCTTTGCTATTTCTAGAAAACACAGATATCTCATCAGAAGCCTCTAGAAGTTGTTCCCATTCATTCTGCCATTGCCTGAGGTTAACGTGCTCCGCCTTTAATTTTATTGATTTTCCATCGATCTCAGGCAGACCAACATACAAGCCATTTTCGTTCGTAAGTGTGTAATCTGGAGAAATCGAAAAATAGTCGTGAAACAGAAATTCGATTCTATGATTTCCATTTTGACTTAACCGTAAAATAGCTTTCGGAACTCCAAGTGGGTCGCGTGCCCCCACAGCGCAGGAGTAGACAAGCTTTCGCTTTTTTAATGGAAGTAGTAGTTCAACGACATAGTCGAAGTTGTCCGTCCCGCCAGAAATGATACCATCCTGACAGTGTAGTTCGATCTGCCACCTCATCGTTCCGCCCATTCTGATAACGATAGCAGCGCGACCCAAGGCGTAATGTTTAGATTTAATTCTATGCTGGAGATAGGCTTCGGCACCGCCGCCCATACTGTGCGCGAAGTAAATCGAAACTGGGTAGGTGTCTTGGGCCGCTATCCAGGCCAACGCCAATGCAAGGCGTGGTGAAATAAGCGGATCCGATTTGATAAAGTTTTGTACGTCGGTATCGTAGTGAGGATAGCGCTTGGATATAAGCGCGTTGTTTTTTGTAACCAGGCGCGACTTTGCTTCCGATCCAAAGCTTTGCCCGCCACGATGCTCCACGAACAAGTTGATTGCGCAGTAATGTAGCCCGCCTGCAGTCCTTATTTTCTGACACCAGTCAACCTCTTCGCCGTACCCTTTGCCAAAAACGATATCTAATTGAGGTGCCTTTTTCAGGTACTTAGGGTTAATCGCCATACAAAAACCCACTCCTGTCGGTGCGGCTGTAGTATAGGCTTCCGGATTTAGATTTGCGGCTGTCACATCGATAAGGTCGCCCTGCCCAAATGCAAGGTTTTGAGGAGCACAGATCAGCGGAGCCGTAAATATTTCGGCATCATTCGACATGGGTGTCGCAGTGGCCGCCCGAGGGTATTGACGTAAGGGCTGTATAAGTCGGCTAGCCCATTTCGGCGGCACCAAAGCATCGGAGTTCAGTAGTACGATCGTATCCGACCAGCGTTGTGCGCAGTTGAGACCTTTATTCACGCTTTTTATAAAGCCAAGGTTTTGTGAGTTCTGAATCAAAGTCGCACGATCTTTGTTGGTAACTGACCAATCGCGAATCAGAGGAAGTACGCGTTTGTCGGTCGAACAATCCTCGATCAGGATGATGCGCCACTGCAGGTCGGTATTATCGACGATGCGCTGTAGCGCCTCCTTCAGTACGTCATAGGCATTAAATATCGGCAATATAATCGTTATCGTGTCATTTCCCGTGGGAATGGCTTTGGGGCGGAATAGATCAGGATCAAGCTCGCGTGCCTGGGGAATGGGGCAAAGTCCTAGGCCCCGCTTGATCTGTGACCGATGTGAGGGATCGCGCGAGATGCGCCACCTAAAAAAGGCGGGGAGGTGCAGGACCAATGCCAATAGAAATGAAAGCGCCAGACGTAACTTTGTCCACCAAAGTCGTGCAAAGCTAAGATTTCGCGAAATTGGAGGCGGTGTCCCACGGCTGTGGTGGAACTCGACGCCGAAACGGCTAATTTCGTGTAAATGCGTGGGACCGAGCGGGGTGGTTAGGTCAAATCCGACGTGTTTCCCGCCGCCATGGGCGTCAGCTACATCTTCGCGTAGCAAGTTGGCTTTCGTGCTCACTTTGATGCCGTTCATGTGCAAAACGACATCTTCTGCAAAGGTCCAGCCTGCCAATCTGATGCTTCCCGAGCCGACATGCAGGACGTCGATGGCACCGACGACCTTTCCCGTTGTGCCAAGTATAGGCACTGGCCGTCCCTCAGCCTGCAAATGGGCGGCAATGTATCGGGCAAAAAGGGCTTTGAGCTGTTTATACAAAATCAATCTTTTCGATTCTATGTTGCAGGTATCGAGGGCTAATTCAGCATGCCCGCCCTTAAGGAGAGGTTAATTTCATTCTGTTTCATGACGTAAAAAATTTGGCGCACCGCACGGAGGTAACATAGGTGGACGGATCGCATCGCGGCATGTCCGTGACGGACTACGGCCATAATAATCAGGTAGATATTTCCCGAACTTCCGCGTGTTCTGGGGGGGCTTGCATCACTATTTATGGGAACAATAATCACGTGGTTATCGGCGAAGAGACCGTCATTTCTGCCGGCCTAATCGAGATGAGGAACCATGATAGCGTCATTCGTATCGGCGCGAATTGCAGCCTCGCGGGGTCGTTGCGCTGCCGCGCGCGTAACACATCTATCCGTATCGGTGACCGTACCACCACAATGATGGCGCATCTTAGTCTGCATGAAGCCGGGACCATCACGATCGGCGAGGACTGCATGTTTTCGGGGGATATCATGATGGATGTCAGCGACATGCACTCTATTCTTGATACTGAGACAGGCGCGCGGCTGAACCCAGCGCTGGATATTGAAATTGGGGATCATGTTTGGCTGGCTCAGGGTGTACGGATCATGAAAGGAGCGCTTATAGGGCAGCATTCCGTTATCGGCAGCCGGTCGATGGTGATGGGGGCGATTCCTGCGCATTCCCTCGCGGTCGGGGTGCCGGCGCGTGTGGTGCGATCGGGGATAACCTGGGACCGTCGACGGTTAAACACAGAAAAAGCGCATGAAGATGAAACCACTGAGGCGTTTCACAGCCCATTAGGGGGTATGCCGGCAGGCGAAAAATCCGGAGGGCCTAACACGACGACGGAGCAGTAGCAGACCCATATTATTCGCGGGTCGTGCGCGGCGTTCTGAGAAAAAGGCGTGGTTCAATGGCTATATTGGTTGTCAGCGAATGCTCCGATGACCACAGCTAAGCGCGCAAGAAACGCGGCTTTGGAAATCTACAAGCTGTGCCAGGTGCCATCTTTTGCTTCGACAAGAGGCACCGCAGATCAGATGGGGCCGGAAGCCCAGTGGGATTAAAGTAAGAATAGACCCCTGCCAACCATTGCTTTGAAATATGGGATAACTAGGTGCTATGCAGCACAAGTATCCACCGCGTATTGACACGAGTTAGCATCAAGCGGATAAGCTCCCCAAATGCGTCCGCGTAATTCAATTGGATGAGCTGAGATCGTGCCTTTTGCGCTTTCATGTTCTTTACCCTGTTGAGACGGAACGAATTTTTAATGGTGGGTATGCCGCTTGGCTACCAACATCGACAATGTTGAGGGCGTTGACAGAAACTCTCGACATAAAGTGCGGGCCGTTAGCTCAGCTGGATTAGAGCAGGGAACTTCTAATTCTCAGGTCGGGGGTTCGAGTCCTCCACGGCTCGCCAATTTTCCGAAGTTGCTGCCAATTGGGCATAAGCGTGCAAAAGGATCACTAGTCGGCAAGCATATACCTGAAAAAAACGTTTTTAATCATATGGTTAATTTAAGTTCCAAATTCATCTTCAATCATAAGCATGCAGCCGGGAAGAATAAACGTGCATGCCAAAAAAATGCCCGCCAAGGGCGAGCATCTTTTGGGAAGAACTGGGGTAATTTTAGCTATGAATTGATTTCAAATAGTCTTTGGGAGTCGAACGCCGTCAGGAAATCGGGTGCGGTGAATGGCGAGGATCGCATCAAAGTGCCTGTTTTTGCGGCGAACTGTACGGCAAAGTCATTTACCTCAAGCTCATTTTTACCAGATAGTTTTACTTCTACTAACGTCTTGATCAACAACTCGATTACAAGCCCCCATCGGTGGGAGCATGCATGATCAAGGCGCGCCAAAAAGTCTGGGGTAACAAGTTCGTCGATATTCATCTCGACTCTATCAGCATAGCAGTACAAGAGTTTCACGAGTTGGTCACTGTCCCGTTTTAGTCTAATCTCATCAAAATGGACTGGGTCAACGAGCTTCTCAAGCTGTTCGTACGAACGAATATAATTGGAGAGGGTCGGAACACCCGACAAAATCAGCATCATTGGCCAATGCCGTTCTTTCATCATCGACTTGAAACTATCAAGAAAAATTTTGTTAGATTTCGCGCCATCGATAAAGACATGCTGGCATTCATCATAATGAACACCGATGACACCTTGTCTCTCGGCTTGATCTACAACTCTTTTCCAAATGTACTCCTGTGTCCGGGTCCGGTGAAGATCATATCCAAGCGCCCTAAGTGTTTTGATGCCAAGATCCTTGAACGTGACTTGACCAGAAAGAAGACAACTTACAATTTTCGCTGGCCGTCCGTTTGGCATCAAAGTCTCACTTTCATTGAATTTTCGGATGAGTGAATTCAACTCTCTGGATTTCCCAATACGAGACTGACCAGTGACCAGCAGGCCGCGAACTTCTAGGCCCCCAATCTGCTGGGCGGTTAAATATTCCTCAACACACCTCTCGAAGGCCGATCTTAACTTCGCTTCTCGAGGGAACTCGAAATGTGGAGCCTTAAGCTCCGTCAAAAGTGCAATCCTTTCACGGTTCACGAAGCTCATTTAAAACTACCTTTTCGTTTGGGTCGTCCGATAGGTTGGTGTTTCTTGTCAGTATCCGGCTTTACGCTCTTCGAAACTGAAGCTGTGGCAGCTGGGAGGAGCTCCGGATCAACTTGATCCATTTTAAGAGCCTCTGCGACCTCTACGGACGGCTTTAGCGTCGCAGTTGGGCTGTTGTCCGCGCCAAGTGGATAGACGCCTGGGCCGCCGTTACTAGAGGTGATTTCTCCAGGTCGTACTGTTTTGTGTTCGGAGTTTGATTGTTCAATGCGGACGCCCCTGAACACGTGCCGGGCCTTTTCTTCGCACTCTTCAAATGTTGAATAGCTGCGGGGCAATTTATTCTCGACGCCAATTCTTCTTAGCTGGTCGTGCAGCTTGCGTCGTGTCGACATAATTCGATCTTGGTAGACTACCGCAGCGTCCGGAGACTCGCGAAGGTGAGCTTCTGTAATCTCAAGGACTTCCGCAACCGTCAGGTCCGAAAATGCTGTAACCTGAAGTTGAAGCCGAAAAATCTCTGAAACACCTGAGATGATAGCTGTGGCTTCATTCACATTGTCCGGGTCAAGATATACTGACACTTTGGTGTGTGGAATTTCGTCTACAACTCTTTGCAATTGTTCAGAGTTGTACCTGAGCTCAGACAATACTCGGACCCCTTCGTCATTTGGGGTTGCTTGAAAATTCCAGCCGAGATGAATTCGGCGCTGGTCTTCATCCAACGGTCTGAATAAACCGCGCTCGTTGTTGAGAGCCTTTAAGACTTCTGCTGGTCGGCGTCCTCCCATCCCTACTCCCATATCCTTTCTTGAAGGATACTCATCAATAAAGAAGCGGGTTAGAATGCCGTAGAGTTCGTCTGTGTCTAGCGCGCCATTTTTTACTGAATCGTAGCCCGGGAGCTCTCCAGCTTTCCGACCGGTGTAACCGTGGATCAGTTTGATAAGCATTGACTCAGTCATTCCAAAAAAGCTTTCAACGTATGGCTTGTCGGGAGAAGCATAAGTCCTGACGGTGGTGAATAACGCGCCCAACCCGACCGCACTGCTAATTACCTTTGAGTTTCGTAGGCCAACACCATTATCGGACTTAATCATGCCCAAACCCATGGCTGGTGCGGGGTCATTGGCGCACCCATAAACAGTCTTTTCCCTCGTCTTGTCGCGTGTGGCCATTCTGAAAAGTGCTAATGTTGCTTCGGCTTTGGGTTGGTCACTCAGTACCCACGCTAGGGGCATCCTGCTGGCGACATCAATCATTACAAGGAGACTCAAACGCTGTTTGATGTCCTCGTCGATAGCGGTGAGGTTTTCCTTCTGGTGAGTTGATAATCTTTCCCAATACCCCTGCATTTTTGCTGTTGTGATAAGAGAGATTTTGCATTCATCAATTTCAACAAGCTCACCTACGAGCAACGCCCGAAAATCTGTACTGCCTCTTCCCCTTTTGTTTCGGCCGTAAACTTCTCCCTTAATTGAAACTGTATATTCAGTTGGGCTTTGGAGGTACGCTCGATGAGCCACGAGCGCCTTTTGCGATGGTACAGCAAGAGCGTGAAGGCCATTCCTTTTTCGAGCTTTGTTCCTCTCAAAAATCAGCATTTCGAGATGATTTAGAACATTTGAGGGAGAAGGGCCCTTAAGGTCCAGTCCGATTTGTTCCCATGCTTCGGTCATAAGTTCCAATAGCTCGATGGGTAGCCTCTGGGTCCTATTCCCCTTTTTATGGTCAAGTGTTGCAAGGGCAGCAATCACGTCGTCGTCAGCACTTAGGGCATCAAAGATCTCCAGGTACTTTAAGATCGTACGGCCGCGATAAAGTACCCAGTGCGAGTTCCTACCTCCCGGCGGTTTCGCTGGATACACGGCCTTGCCGAGAACGCTTTTCGCGACCTCGCAAACAAAAATTCGATTTTTTCTTTCATCAAGTAGCTTCCCAGTTAATCGTAGTTCGTTGTCGCCGCTCCTGATCCGCAGGTTCTCTCGCAATGATGCAGCGGCGATGCAGATTGCACGATGAAATTCCCCGTTCTCGCGCTGTGGTGCTGCAAGTTGATCCGCAAACATCAAGTCTTCGAGGCGGAGCTCTAAAATACCTGTAGATAATGCGCTTGAGCGAGACACTTTCATTACAGGGCTTTTTAGAAGGCTTGCGAATTTGGAGAAAGACGTGACTCCCACCTCACCGGTGGAAGTGTTTACAAGCTGACCTGCCCCCCGAAACTTCCCTCAGTTTAATGTAGAGTTTGCTCAACCTTCGAAGGAGCAAACAGATGCGACAGAGCCGTTTTACTGAAGCCCAAATTATCGGAATGATCAAAGAACAGGAAGCTGGCATGCCGACGGCAGAGGTGTGCCGCAGGCATGGCTTGAGTCCCGCGTCGTTCTACAAGTTCAAAGCCAAATATGGTGGCATGAACGTTTCTGATACTCATCGCCTTAGATCGCTGGAGGATGAGAACGCCAAGCTGAAGCGCCTTCTGGCGGACACGATGTTGGACAATGTTGTGTTGAAGGATTTGCTGGGAAAGAACTGACGACACCGAATGTGCGACGGGCCGCAGCACGCAAGGCAATGCGAGACCATGATATCTCGCAGCGCCGGGCGTGCAGGCTTGTCGGTGTCGATCCCAAGACCGTCCGGCGCGATCAGTCACCGGATAATCCAGAAGTTCGCGAAGAGATGAAAGCGATTGCCAGCAAGCGACGGCGCTTTGGCTACCGCCGGATCGGTGTGCTGCTGGAACGCAAGGGAAGGATCATGAACCACAAGAAACTGTATCGCCTTTATACTGAAGAAAAGCTGGGCGTTAGACGGCGCAGGGGCCGCAAGCGTGCGCGTGGCTCGCGGACACCAATGCCGGTTGCTTTGCGTCCTGGCGAGCGTTGGTCCTTAGATTTTGTGTCGGATACGTTCGGCGCGTCACGCAAGTTCCGCATGCTGGCTGTAAACGACGATTGTTGCCGCGAGAACCTCTGCTTGGTGGCTGACACCAGCATCTCGGGCGCTCGTGTCGCGCGGGAACTTGACGCGCTTGTCCGTATTTATGGAAAGCCTGCCTGCATTGTCAGTGATAACGGCACGGAGTTTACCAGTCGTGCGATCCTAAAATGGGCCGGTGATAACGACGTTGATTGGCATTACATCGACCCCGGCAAACCCCAGCAGAATGGCTTCATAGAAAGCTTCAATGGCAGCCTGCGCGACGAGCTGTTGAATGAGGAAATCTTCGATACGTTGGATGACGCCCGTCGCAAGCTGGCACTCTGGCGATACGACTACAACAACGTCAGGCCGCACTCATCGCTTGGGAACCAAACACCGGCAGAAGCTCGTCGAGCGCTTGAGCAATTTGAGGGCTCCGCGCAAGACGCGCTTGCCCAAACTGACGACGAAGAATATGAAACCCAGACCCGCAAACTCTCGTTATGAATGAGGGAGCCTCGGGGGGCAGGTCAAATCCCCTGTCTCATCACGCCCATGTGTTCGATAAGTCAAAAAGCGAGTTCCGGCTTTAATAAAGTATTCGTCGGATATGAACATCGCAGCCCTATACTCGTTTTGATATCTGAATTTATTGTGTTTGATAAAAGCCTCCTTCCAAGCCTCTCCTTCCATACGAGCGGGGTGGTTATTGATGTCGTAGTACTCCACCGGAGCATGGCTGAAGAATTTTGTGCCATCTGGATTGGTACCAGGGAGCGTTGGGGTTGGTAGAAGCATTTCAAAAACATCGAAAATATCTGTGTCGAGTTCGACCATATAATTGCAGCCGCCAATGGCGCTTTCGCTGCTCTCGATGCTGGCGCAAAAAACGAAGTACTGACTGAGGTAATCGTCATCAAGCGAGACCCTGACACACGAAAATTCAACTCCATTAAAGCTACCGATTGGCAAGGCATCGGGATAGCGCTGAATTTCCTCGTTCGGAAAGCTCAAAGTGCCCTCGGAGGGATCGGAGCGCCCAGTGTTCTCTTCCAGCTTCCTGTATTTGGTCAGTTCGTAAAATCGATATACGCCTTTTGCCACCTGACCCGCAATTTCAACGGTTGGAACAAACTTGTAGAGAAGCATGTTTACTTGCACTTTCTTTCAGTTGGCAGACGCGTGATCCTGATTAAGGTTTTTTAAAAATGACTGAAAGCGATCAATGGGGCGGTTGCAGCGAAAGTTTTTTTGTCCCACTGAACAGACTTCTGGCCAACCAAAATGCTGCACGATGCCTCCAACGGCCGCTTCAGCGAAGCTGCAATGTCGCGTTTGGATCACCGGTCAACGGCGGCTTTGGGCCGTTTCCGCTCGGCTAAAATTTCTGAACGCACCAAACAAATCTATTGACAGTCATTTGCATCGAATAGCGGCGATTTGCACGCTTATGCTCCATTGGCAGTTACCCATACCGCCTATGTTTGCACAGTCTTCATGCATCCCTGTGAAGAGCAGAGTAGTATCAGAGCAGTTACACGAAACGCATTTGATTGAACGGTCAGGGGCTGCCCCCGCGAAACCTTTACACTGCACGAAGATATATCTGATTTAACTGGCACCTAGGCCCATTGGCACTTTCGATGCCTGCCGTGTTTTTTGCGCCAATACCGGTGTTCATCTTGTCTGTACCGATCTGTACGAACACCGCGTGCCGGATCACAGTATGCTCCGGCTTATCTAGGGCGGACTGGGAGCAATTGTGTTCGCGCAGCGTGCCATCCTGACGGCGGCAATCTGGGGTCCTTCTCCTGTCTCCGGCAGGAAAAGGGCTTCTTTCCGACGTTTTGGGGTGGCATATTACCCCCGTGGATAACGTTTTACGCCGTCATCTCGCGTATGGTGGCAAAGATCACATCAACCCCACGGGCCAGCTGGTCATAATCCGTCCACTCGTCAGGCGAATGGGACACACCGTTCCGGCTTGGGACGAAAATCAGACCTGTCGGGACATAATCCGCCATAATCATAGCATCATGCCCGGCGCCACTGACCATGCTGCGAGATTTGAGCTGAAGCTGATCAGCGTGTTTGGTCAAACGGGTATGGATCTCGGAAGAGAGCATTGTCGGCTGGGCGAACAGGTCTTCCACCACATCGGTTCTAAGCCCTGTGTCTTCTGCCCGCGCCACAGCCGCGCGTGTTTGCGCGACCAGTTGGCGTACCACGCCTTCCTCTGGTGCGCGGATGTCGACTGTGAATTCCACCTCGTCGGGAATAACATTGGCACCGCCGGGTTTTACGTCGACTTTGCCGACCGTCAGCACGGCGTTCTGGCCAATATCCTTCGCAAGGCCCGGAAGCTCTGACAAGACCGCGACCGCGCCGACCAACGCATCGCGCCGCGCTGTCATCGGCGTTGTACCTGCATGGCCTGCGGCCCCATAGATACGGACGCGCAGCTGTGTCAGGCAGACAATACGATCGACAATCGCCACGTCTTCGCCATGCGCTTCGAGAACCGGCCCCTGTTCAATATGCAGTTCAAGAAACGCATGAACCGCCTCTTTGGGCAATGGGACGTCGTCTAGCTGTTCTGGGTCCAGACCATAGCGACGCATCGCTTCTGTAAAACTAACGCCGGCAGCGTCCTTGATCTTTGACAGCTGCTGCGTGGGCAGTTTTCCTGTCAGCAACCGCGAGGCCATGAGGCCGCTTCCAAAGCGGCTCCCTTCTTCTTCGATCATGGCGATGACATCGATTGATCGGGTGGGGGTAATGCCCTGCTCTTGAAACAGAAAGGCTGTTTCAATGCCCGCGATCACACCCGCCGGCCCGTCAAATTTGCCGCCATGGGGCACGGAATCAAAGTGAGATCCGACAAGAACAGGGGCGAGAGCAGGGTCGCGCCCAACCAGCCGTCCAAAGAGATTGCCAACAGCGTCCTCGCGCACGACGAGACCAGCCTTTTGCATCTGGGCGCGCAAATAATCACTCGCTTGCCTGAACTCGGGGCTGAATGTCGCGCGTGTCGTCCCTTCGCCCGGTGTCGCGTTGAAGGCGTCTAGACCGTCAATCATTGACTGGATGCGGTCTGGATTGGCAAAGTTTGTCATCAGAGCAGCCCCACGAAGATGCCGGCCATGACGACGGAAACCATCGTTACAGTGACAAACCCTGCGACCAGCATTGGCGGCAGCATATGCGCCGTCAGGATCTCGCGTTCTTCGACGTCATCGGTCAACGCGTTCACGACTTCTTTGGTGATCACATAGTCCGCTGGAAAACCATAAAGCGCGGTCAAGGAGCATGCAAAAGCCATCGCTGTGCTGATTCCGACCAGCTTGCCCGCGATAAAGGAGAAGACATACATCCCCAAGATACCGATGGCGATCAAAGCCACCATTGGCAACGCCAGCTCGGCAAGCATATCCGGCGTGGCGCGTTTCAGGCCATCAAAGATGAACACCATCAAAATGAGGATCGTGAACCCGAAAGCATTCGCAGCGCGGAGCGGTTCACGTTCAAGGAACCCGACCGATGTGGCAATGACGCCAAAAACCAGACAAACGACGAAGGGGCTGATGGTGAAGATCGGGTCAACAGCCTGAGAAACGCCCCATGCAAGCAGGGCAACCAGCCCAAGCCGAAGGAATTTGAAATAAACGGTGTTATAGGCCTCTGGTAGTTTCGCGAACAAGCGCGCGGGGGCCGGTTCGGCGTTCGCGGGGGATGTTTGTTGGTCCGCCTGAGCCTGCCAAGTGCCTTCTCTATAGCGGCGCAGCACGTGGTTTCCCTCGCGCTTGAGCATGATGGCGGTCAGCGGGTACCCAACAAAGCCCTGCATCACATAAATCAGGATGGCCAATACCGACAGGCTGGTCAGTCCGGCCTCTGCGGCGGCCTGTGACATAATGAGGGACGAAACGACGCCGCCCACCAACGGGGGCGCACCGACGACGACCGTTTCCCAATCGAGCACCAAAAGACCCACGGTAAACAGCAGCACGACGATCCCTGCGATGCCCGACAGCGCTACGACGACAGTTTTCCATTGTCCGATCAATTCGCGAACAGAAAGAAGCGTGCCCATGTTTGTGATCAGCAGGAAGATCGCCAGATAGACAATCGGCGTCTGGAACCCGGCAATCGCCACGATATCTGCCGGAAAAAACGTCCAGTAGCCCAAAAGAAACAAGACCGCGCAGACGAATACCGACGGCAACCAGGACTTCGTTCGTGTCGACAACACATCGCCTATGTATAGAATGGCGGCGAGTAGAGAGAAGGCAATTAACTGTGGCATAACGAAAATCCTCTGGTGGCGATTAGGCGCGGCGGGGCTGTACTGACATGGGTCCGGCCGCTCGCGCGACACAATTGTTCCATATGGATGTATCTTGCAAGATAAAATTTCGTTTAACTCCGGCAGGGGGTATTAATGATTAACGAAAGCTTAAATCCAGCGGCGGAAATGCTCGATCAGATGTTCGGCTCCGAGCTGCGCTACCTTCTGGCCGTGAGCTATATCGTGCTGAGCAACAATCAGGTCACCAGTCGACATATTGAGCGTGAATATCAGATGCCGGTGCACGGATGGTCAGCGCTTTATGCGATCACATCCTTTCCCGGTCTGCGCAGCAAGGATATCCAACACCTGTTTCCGCGGCCCCAGAATTCGATCAGCCGCGTCGTGCGTCTGCTTGTCGATCGCGATCTTGTCCGCGAAGAGGTTTCGAAAGCCGATGCCCGCGCAAAGCTGCTTTATGCGACTCCCAAAGGAACAGAGCTGTTGGCCGAAATCAAAGCCAAGGTGCTTTCCCGGCAGAACGAGATGCTGGGCAGTCTCACTGATAGCGAGCGGGAGGATTTTCTGAAACTGTGCCGCAAAATCGCAGCTGACCCCAGCCTGCACCGTTCAGAAACGATGTAGCCGCGTGTTTGGTGGCGGTATTCATAGGATCGTGACTGCACCTTCGCCGTCGATCATACGCCCGATGATCCACGCCTTTTTACCTTCGGCAACCATATTGCAAAGGGCAGCCTCGGCGTCAGCGGGGGGCAACGCCGCCAGTAGCCCGCCAGCGGTTTGGGGATCGTGAAACAACGGGTCCTGCCGCCCCAGCGTCGGGGCGTTTTCGATATTTGGTTGAAAGAGCGACGATTGCACGCCGCGCTCTGACAGGGTTCGCGCTCCGGCATAAGCAGGAACCGCATCTGCTGAGATTTCAGCACTTAGATGGGATGCCCGGCAGATTGCAGCGATATGCCCCGCAAGGCCAAAGCCGGTTACATCGGTCATGGCATGTGCGTGACGCAGGTGAAACGCTTGACGATCTTGCAGCTGCGTCATCTCGGCCAGGACCTGAGCAACATCCGCGCCACAGGCCGACCCCTCCATATGTGCGGCCATTAAAACGCCTGATCCAATGGGCCGGGTCAGCACAAGGACATCGCCCGCTTGCGCGCCGGACAAAGAGATCGGCGGCGACGTGCAGGTGCCAGTCACGGTAAAGCCGATGGTCATTTCGGCACCCATTGTTGTGTGTCCGCCTACGATCGTTGCCCCAGCACGAGAGAATACATCGTTTGCCGCCGCGGTGATTTCACCAAGCGTTCTGGACTGTAGCGCCGGTGACATATGGGGGAGTATGATGCTCGACAGGGCTGCTTGCGGCTGCGCCCCCATGGCCCAGATGTCGCCCAAAGCGTGGATTGCAGCGATGCGTGCCATTTGAGCCGGATCATGGATCAGGGCGCGCAAGTGGTCGGTGCTGATCACCTGAAAGCCACCACCGGGTTGTCTTAATACAGCGGCATCATCCCCCGGGGTCGACAGAATGGTATCGTCGGTCGGATGTTGCAGCAGCGATAGCCCGTCATTTAGAACGGTGTTGCCGATCTTTGCGCCACAGCCCCCACACAAGGGTTTCGATCCCAGCACCTCGCGTGCACCGGTTGCGACAAGATCAGGCAGTACGACAGGTCGTGGTAGCGGCAGATCGTCCAGTTTCTTCATAAAAGCGCGATCGATGCGGTCTTTCCAGCGCCAAAGCATCGGCCCCGAAAGCGCCAGCCCAAATTTTTCCGCCAAAGCCGATTTTTCTCCGAGGGAGATAAGCTTTAGGTAACCTTTCTGTGGTTTGAAGGGCTTGCGGGGACCGTTGGTCAGGGCCGCGCGCAGATTGTGGAACAGAACCGGGGCCGCGCGCACGGCAAATACACCGGCTTTGGGGCGCGGCGCAAAGGGCATCGCGGCGCAGTCGCCAACGGCAAAGACGCTGGGGTCATCTCTGATCGACAGATCAGGGGTCGTTTCAATGAACCCGTCGCTCAGCGGTAGGTCCGTTTGGCTCAGCCAGCTGTGTGGCACGGCACCGGCGGCACCCACGGTCAATCGCGAGGGGATCTTTTTCCCGTCGTGCAGGGCGACGTGGTCTGCGGCGACCTTTGTCACCCGGACGTCGGTATAGATGTCGATATCGGCGCGACGAAGCTTTGCTTCGATGCGCTGACGGGCAAGATTGCCAAGGCCGGAAAGCGAAGGGCCGGAATGAAGCAGGGTCACCCGCGGCTGGATGTTTTTGGCGCGTAGCGCGTGGGCCATAGCAAGAGAGAGTTCAGAACCGGCCACCCCGCCACCGATCACGGCAACTTCGGGGGCGGTGTCACCCTGTTCGACGGCGGACAGGAAATCACGCCAGCGGCGGGCGTAAACAGCAAGAGGCTTTGCCCCAACCCCAAAGGTAGCGAAACCCGGGATATCCATCGTGGCGGTAATCCCGATATCAAAGGAGGCGACATCATAGGCAACGGGCGTCCGTCCGTCGACGTGGATCAAACGCTGCTCCCGGTCGATTTGCGTCGCATGGGACAGGATCAACCGCGCCCCGGCAAAGCGGCATAGCCGGACAAGATCAATCTCTAGTGTTTCACGTGAATAATGCCCCGCGATATGGCCGGGAAGCATGCCAGTATAGGGTGCTGTCGGGCCCGGATTGATCACGGTCAGCCGCGCACCGGGCAGCGGGTTCATCCCCCATTTGCGCAAGACCAGCGCGTGGGCGTGCCCGCCACCGATCATGACCAGATCTTGGGTCAGGGGGATATCGCTGCGGTGCATGGGGTGGCCTTCCTTCACGTCGTTGAAACAGTCTTAGCCTGCTGGACCTGAGCGGCAAGGCTGCAAGCAGGTTCAGCAGGCCCGTTGCAACGGAATGTGAACTACGTGACAAGACCAGTATCTGTTTTCTCGATCAAGGTGGCTGACCATGACCGTTCGTATTTTGCACACCGCCGACCTGCACCTGGATTCGCCGCTTCGCAGTCTCGCGATGAAAGACGACCGTTTGGCGGCGCAGGTGCGCAGTGCAAGCCGGCAAGCGCTTGAAACGATGGTGCAGTATTGCATCGACGAAGATGTCGCGGCTTTCTTGATCTCGGGCGATCTGTACGACGGACAAGAGCGGAGCGCGAAAACCGCCGCCTATCTAGCTGCGCAGATGCACCGTTTGGCGCAGGCCGGGGTGCAGGTGTTCTATATCAAGGGCAACCACGATGCGGAAAACCCCATCGCGGGCGAGATTGATCTACCGTCCAACGTTCATGTTTTCGAGGGGCGGGGTGAAAAGGTGCAATTGGGGGGGCATCCTCTCTTTATTCACGGGGTCAGTTTTCGCGACCGCCATGCGCCGGAAAGCTTGCTGCCGAAATACACCGCGCCCGAACCC
Organism: Sulfitobacter sp. BSw21498; assembly: GCF_006064855.1. Classification (NCBI taxonomy): domain Bacteria; kingdom Pseudomonadati; phylum Pseudomonadota; class Alphaproteobacteria; order Rhodobacterales; family Roseobacteraceae; genus Sulfitobacter; species Sulfitobacter sp. BSw21498. Next base: position 2,463,528 of record NZ_CP040753.1, on the reverse strand, counting down.
GGCGCAGTCAACATCGCGATGATGCACACCTCGCTTGCCGGGGCAGAGGGGCACGATCTGTATGCGCCTGTATCGGTGGGGGAATTGGTCGGGGCCGGGTTTGATTATTGGGCGTTGGGACATATTCATAAACGCGCGGTGCACAGTGAAACCCCTTGGGTCGTCATGCCCGGCATGCCGCAAGGGCGCGATATCGGAGAGGCAGGACCAAAATCAGCGACCCTCTTGACGGTTGAGCGCGGAGAAATCTCGGTGTCCGAAGTCGCAACGTCGGTGGTAGAGTTTCGGCGGTGCGACTGTGATCTGACTGGTGTGGAAACCGATGAAGATATGCGCGCGGCACTGCAGTCGGCGCTGCAGGCGCAGGCAGGAAGGGGCGCGGCGATTTTACGATTGCGCTTGATGGGGCAAACATCGCTGGCGTGGCAACTCAGGCAGCTGGCAGACGCATGGCGCGCCCAAGCGGATGAGATCGCGGAGAGCATCGGCACGCTCTGGATCGAAAAGATGACGCTGGACGTGACGCCTTTATCGCAGGACGCCGCAGACAGTGCTGTTTCCGAGGTGCAACAATTGATGACAGAGATCGCGGCAGAACCGGCATCCCGTGACGGCTTGCGGCAGGAATTGGGCCAAATTCTGGGGCTTTTGCCCGCAGAACAGCGCCGCGCTTTGGCCCCCGACGCCGAGGCACAAGAGGCACTGTTGCAGCAGCTCACCGACGACGCGGTGCTGGCAATGGCGGCGCAGATGCGGGGGGCGGGGACATGATGCGGCTGCAACAGCTGACGCTTGATCGCTTCGGCCACTTCACCGACCGTGTGCTGGACTTTGGGGCGCGCGCCTCTGACGGGTCTGATTTCCACATCGTTTTTGGCCGAAACGAAGCCGGCAAAACCACGTTGATGGAGGGATATTTGAGATTGCTGTACGGGTTTGCTGCACGCGAGCCCTATGCCTTTAAACATCCGCGCGCGAACCTTCGGGTGAGCGGCACCCTTGATATCGACGGGCAGATCCACCAGCTGGCGCGTTTGCCCAAGCGGTCGGGAAACCTTGTGGATGGCGCGGGTCAGCCGGTTCCGGATGCCCTATTGTCTGCCGCCTTGCGCGGGGTGTCGCAAAAGGAATACCAGAGCCTGCTTTGTCTCGACGATGAAACCATCGAGGCCGGCGGCGAGGAGATTACTAAAAGCGAAGGCGATATCGGCAAGCTTCTCTTTTCGGCGGCGGCGGGCATCAGTGATTTGTCGCAGGTGCTGGGACGGGTAGAGCAGGGCAATCGCGAGCTTTATCTAAAAGGCGGCACAAAATCCGATTTCGCGGCCCTTAAGTTGGCCCATGCGGATCTGGTCCAGCAGATCAAAGAGCACGACATCAGCGCCTTGGCCTTTCGCGATTTGCGTCTGGCGCGGACAAACGCGCGCGCAGAAGAGGACCGTCTGCGCAGAGCCAAGTCCGAGCTTTCACTTCGGAAAATTCGTCTGGAAACCATTCTGGAAGCGCATCCGTTGGCGACAGAGTGGCAGGCACTTCAGGCTCAGTTGACTCCGATCTCGCATTATCCTGAGGTGCTGGAGCTTGATGGCGAAGACTTGATTAAAATGATGACCAAACGGATCGCGCTTGTCGCCAAGCTCGAACGCTCTGCCACCGAGGCCAGCACCTTGCGTGCGCAATATGACGCAATAACTGTGGATGCAGCCGATCTGACCCGAGGGGACGAGGTGGATGCGCTCGCGTTTGCGAAGAGTAAGGTAGAGGCTGGGCAGTCCGATCTGCCGAAACGCGAAGCCCAGTTGTTGCACGATACGGCCGATATGCGCGGCAAGCTGGGCACCTTGGGCCTCGCCGCCGACGGTGATTTGGCGCAGTTCATCCTCGCCGATCCTGCCCTCGCAACGCTCGAGGACGCGCGTGTGCAGCTGAACGATGCGCACAAGCACCTGCAGACCGCGGAGGGCGAGGCAGCAACCGCAGGCGACAGGCACGAGGATGCGACCCGTGCCTTGAATGAAACAGAGCAAGAGACCGCTGTTGATCCGGATATCGAGCGGCTGTGCCTCCAGGTCGAAGCCGAGGATTTAATAGGTAGATATAGTGACGCCCTGCGTATCCTGGCAACGGCGGGGCAAGAGGCGGGCACGTCCCTGCGGCGTTTGACGCGGCAGGGGGTAACGTTTGATGCGGTGCCGGTGCTCCCTGTCTCCCCACGTCGGGCGCAAGCGCTGGCGCAAACCTCTACTGATGCGCAGCTTGCTCTGCGTGCTGCCGAGCAGGCTGAAAACGCCGCGGCCGATCGGCTTGCAGAGGCCGAAACACAGCGCAGCGTTGCCGCAACGCCTGACGTGGTAAGCGATGATGCCGCCGCCCGTGGCCGCCAGAAGCGGGATGCGCTTTGGGCGGTGCATAAAGAAGTGTTGAACGGGACCTCGGCCACGGCTTTTGAAGCCGCGATGCAGGCGGATGACGCGCAAATCTCTCTGCGTGCCAGCCAAAGTCAGTCGCTTGCGGAAATGCGGCACGCGGAACGCAGGGTGATAGAGACCCGCGAGGCCCATGCAGGTGCCGCAGCAAAACGCGACCGGGCAGAGGCCACGCTCCAAGATCTGAGGGCCGAGCTGAGCTCGCATCTACAGTCAATCGGCTTGCCTGAAACCCTCTCGGCTGAGGACTTGTTAGACTGGCTGCGCGATGCTGAAACGGCGCAAAGTGCAGCAGAAAAGTGCGAGACGATTGCGCAGACCCATGCCGCGCTTTTGCGCGAGGCCGAACAGATGCGCGACGATCTTGCCGCCCGTCTACACGCGGGGGAGGCCTCCTTGCGGACGGTTGTGCAAATGGCCAAGGCGCAGATCACCGCGCTGCAAGCCCATAAGAACGCGCAAAAGCTGGCGCAAGCCACTGCGAAGCACGCCAGCACAGAAGTGGCGCGCCGCGCGGCTGCGTCTGAAAAAGCGCAAGCCGCGCTCGCCGACGCGCTGGACCACTGGCGCAGCTGCGTCGCTGAATATCTGCCCGCGCTTGATGCAGATGTGGATACATGGAACGGCCTGACCGGATTGCGCAGCCTGCGTGAGGTCGACGCTCGGATGGTGGGCATCCAGCGACAGATTGCGGGCATCAAGCTTGACCGTGCGGCTTTTATTGAACGGCTGGATGCATTGGACGGCGGCGCGACCGCGCAAGAACAGCCGTTGATCCGCTATGCCGCATTGCAAACAGCGGTGACGGCGGCACGTCAGGCAGAAACCCGTCGCCGTGATCTGGCCGCACGGAGAGCGGATGCGGAAGAGGCAGCGCAGGAGGCACAGCGCGAGATCGCCGTGCTTGACGATCAGGCCCATCTTTTGGCCCGCGCGTTTGATAGCATGATCGACACCTCGACGCTGGATGCCTTGCGCCGCGCGACCGCGACCGCGCAGCAGGCTATCGCATTGCGCCGCCAAAGCGCCGATGTCCTGAGCCGGTTACGCGCAGCGCTTAATGTTGCCAGCTGGGGGCAGGCGCATGATATATTGGCAGCCA